>NZ_JAYEXN010000012.1:0-95947 GCF_044435015.1 Ochrobactrum sp. S1502_03 | reverse complement strand
ATTTAAAGTTACGGGCCCGCGCACGCTAAACCTTGCAACCTAAAGGAGGGGTACTTTTTGGACGCCGATAAGGGGTCCCGTTTAAACGCCGATTGACACCTAAAGCAATTGCTGATGCTTTAATCGATGCTGTGGATAAGAAAATCTATGAATCCATCGCTCCAAATAAAGCGAGTGTAGATGCGGCAGAGGGAGAAGATGAACTAAGTATAAGCTATAACTTTTTTAATTCTCTCTATAGTGCGGAGGTGATAAATCAAAATAGGATTGAAGGGATTGGCTTTTTCCCAAATGCATCCACTAAAAATAGTTGGCTGAAATCATTGAGAAAGCGAGCCGCTCGTGCATATATAGCCTACAAATATGGGTAGAAACGTAATCGATGTTCTTGCTCCACATTCTTCTTTGGGCAACATCACGTCCAATGAGTTCGCCCTGAAAATGGCTCTGGAAAAACGGTCCGCATAAGGTCAGACTGAAAATCCACGACTCTCCCGACAAATGAAGGGGGAATGGGGCAAGGCCAAGAGGAAAAAGCCGCTGCTCCGTCATCAGACATGATGTTTCAGGTCGTTAGCGCGGAAAATGTTTTTATAATTGGCATGAGCGCTTTTTGACCTGATTGAAATCATGGCGGCAGATATCCCGTTCAATGTCGGTTTTAATGGCTTTCTTGCGGAGGATACCAATATATCTTCATGCATCCAAGCAAGCGTTCAGTGCGCTTATAGTCTTATCCACTGTCCTTGGTGGCTGGACGTATAAATGGCTTCGACAGTTCGCTGTACCTCATAGCCTTCGCGGAAATCTGCATGGCCGGTATTCTGGCCTGCAATGCTTAAAAGAAAATCACGAACTTCAATGGTTTTCAGATCGTTGAAGCCGATTTGGTGGCCACCCGCTACGCAGAACGCCGAATAGGGCTCGTGATCGGGGCCAGCGAAAATCTTGCGGAAGCCCTGCTGACCCTTCTTGTCCGAGAAAAGGAACAGATCGAGTTCATTTAAGCGTTCCTGTGAGAAAAAGATTGAACCTTTTGAGCCCGAGATTTCGAAGTCGTGCTGCATTTTGCGGCCACCGGCAACCCAGTTTGCTTCCAGCGTTCCAGTCGCCCCACTTTCGAACGATACAAAGGCATGGCAGATATCGTCCACCTCCACTGACTTCATCTGGGATGGATTAACAGGATCAGGGCGCTTCGCAATGGTTGTGACGCTTTTTCCCATCACCTCGGCAATAGGGCCTGCCAGATAGCGCGCAGCGGCAATGATATGGCTGCCAATATCGGCGAGGGCGCCGCCACCGCCTGCGGGATCAAGCCGCCATGACCATGGAATGAGAGGGTCTGCCATGAAATCTTCTGCATGAATACCGCGGAAATTTCTGATCTCCCCAATTTCACCGCTTTCAATTATGTCCTTTGCAAGCTTGATCATCGGGTTCTTGAGATAATTAAAACCGACAGCAGTTTTAACGCCTTTGCGTTCGGCAGCGAGTGTCATTTCAAGACATTGCGCAGACGTGGGGGCCAACGGCTTTTCACAATAGACGTGCTTTCCAGCGCCAATTGCGGCGAGCGCCATTTCCTTGTGAAAGCGATTGGGTGTGGTGATGTCGATAAGGTTGATGGCCGGGTCTGTAATCAGGTCGTGCCAATTGCCGGTGGAGTGCGCAAAACCCAATTGACGTGCGGCATGCTGCGCGGTGGTTTCATCCACATCCGCCAGTGCATGCAGTTCGACCGTCATAGGCAGGTCGAAAATCCGATTTACATTCATAAGCGCGAGAGCATGGGTCTTGCCCATAAAACCCGAGCCGATCAGGCCAGCTACAACTGCCATTTTCTCCTCCCAGAGTAAAATTCCCGCTACGTTTCGACTGTAGCTTATGTGATTGACATGAGGCAACAGAAATGGAATTATAATTCCACGAAAATTTTATAATGAATGTTTCATTCTATTAAAGTGTAGATGTCAGAGTGAAATTGCCGGGACACATGCGTGGAGGCAGCCCCGGAATCAGCTCTGACGAGCATGCGGGTCAATTAACAAACCGGCGGGGAGTGCCGGGCAGGGAGGAATGCAGATGAAAGCTCTTTTAAAGTCGGCGGTTGCTGGTGTTGCATTGATGGCTGCGTCGTATACAGCGCAGGCGCAGGACATAAGCATTGTCGTGGTCAGCCATGGCCAGGCATCCGATCCGTTCTGGTCAGTTGTAAAAAATGGCGTTACGGAAGCCGCGAAAGATACGGGTGCAAAGGTGGATTACCGTGCGCCCGAAACCTTCGATATGGTGCAGATGGCGCAGCTGATTGATGCTGCAATCAACCAGAATCCGCAGGGCATCGTCGTGTCTATCCCGGATGCCGATGCACTTGGGCCGTCGATTGAGAGAGCGGTTGCTGCTGGCATTCCGGTTATCTCTATGAATGCCGGTTCGGAACCATCCAAAAAACTTGGTGCGCTGCTGCATGTCGGTCAGGATGAGTTCGATGCGGGTAAAGTTGCCGGTGAAGCGCTCAAAAAGTCGGGTGGTAAGAAAGGTCTTTGTGTCAATCATGAAGTCGGCAACGTCTCACTTGATCAACGCTGCGCAGGCTTCAAGGAAGGCTTTGGTGATGTGACTGTTCTGCCAACCTCGGTTGATCCGACGGAAAACGAATCCAAAGTTCGTGCGGCATTGGCATCCGACACCGCTGTTGATACAATCCTGACGCTCAATGCGACCCTTGCCGGTGAACCGGCGGTCAAGGCCGCTTCAGAAAGTGGTCGCGATGGCATTCATGTTGCTACCTTTGACATGTCGGCGGGCTTTCTTGAAGCCGTGGAAAATGGAAAAGCTGATTTTGCGATTGACCAGCAGCAGTTTTTGCAGGGCTATCTTCCCGTTGCATTCCTGGCGCTCAACGCGAAATACGGTCTGATGCCGGGTGGCAATGTGCCGTCAGGACCAAACCTGATTACTAAGGATAAGGCCAAGCAGGTGGTCGAACTGTCTGCCAAGGGCATTCGCTAGGGCATTTCCTGTTTTGATTGAACCATTTGAAATGCCGCACCCGCCCATGGAAATGGGCGGGAATGGGTATCTTTACCCATAAGCTTGGGGCCTTCGTGGCGCACTGTCTGGAGTGCGGTTTTCTCAAGTTGAATCAAAACGGTGCTCCAACAAATTGTAGTAATGCGTATTTGTATCGATGCGCTTGAAGGAGGAAAGCATGAATGAGCCAACTTCATCTGAGCTGCCTGCTCAGGCCGGCACGCATGATCCCGTGATTGCGGCTGCGCAACAGGATGAGCGGCTGAAAAATGCCAGCCCAGTGCAACGTATGCTCAGTCGCCCCGAACTGGGTGCTGTTTCGGGTCTTATCCTGATAACGATCTTCTTCCTTTCGACGGCCAATCCGGCGATGTTTACCACAGCGGGTATCATGAATTTCATGGCACCTGCCTCTCAGCTCGGTATTCTGGCGATTGCCGCCGCGCTGCTTATGATCGGCGGTGAGTTCGATCTTTCGATCGGTTCCATGATAGCCTTTGCGGGGCTGATATTTGCTGCAGCCCTTGTTGTCTTTCAGGTGCCGCTGATTGTTGCGATCATTCTGACGCTGGTTTTCGCGGCCTTCGTGGGGGGCATTAATGCGCAGATTGTGCTTAAAACTGGCCTGCCGTCCTTCATTGTCACGCTCGCATTTTTGTTTATCCTGCGCGGTCTTTCTCTGGTTGGCCTTAAATGGGCAACGGGTGGCGCAACACAATTGCGCGGCGTGAAGGAAGCCGTCGGCACGAGTACGCTTGCGGGATTGTTTTCGGGCGATGCTTTTCAGGGATTGTTCGCCTGGCTTGCAGAAAATGGCATGATAGCGAAGTTTCCGAATGGACAACCGACCGTAACGGGTGTTCCTGTTGAAGTGTTGTGGTTTGTGGGCATTGCTTTTCTTGCAACGTATATTCTTGTGCGCACCCGATTTGGAAACTGGATTTTCGCCTCTGGGGGGGATGCGCTCGCAGCGCGTAATTCCGGAGTGCCGGTTCGTCGTGTGAAAACAATCCTGTTCATGTGCACGGCGATGGCCGCAGCCCTTGTTGCAATTCTGACCGTGCTGGATGCGGGCTCGACCGATGCAAGACGCGGTTTCCAGAAAGAGTTCGAGGCGATCATTGCAGCGGTCATCGGTGGATGTCTGCTGACCGGCGGCTATGGTTCCGCTATCGGCGCTTTCTTCGGCTCCATCATATTTGGCATGGTGTTGATTGGTCTGACTTACACGACGATTGATCAGGATTGGTATCTCGTATTCCTTGGCGGAATGCTGCTGATTGCCGTTCTCTTCAATAATTTCATTCGCAAGCGCGCCACTGGCGAGCGATAGGTTTCAGTACTCACGCAGTTTTGAACGGGAAACCGGTTCCCACTTTTCCTGAAACTGCGCTGATAGGGAGTATCAAATATGACAGCCCCGATCATTGAAGTTCGCAATCTTGTCAAACATTTCGGGCCGGTTATTGCTCTTAACGGTGTTTCACTGAGTGTGGAGCCGGGGCAGGTGCATTGCCTGCTTGGCGATAATGGTGCCGGTAAATCGACATTGATTAAAACGCTTTCCGGCGTGCATAAGCCGACGAGCGGAGAGTTTTTTGTCGAAGGCAAACAGGTTGTTTTTGGCAGTCCGCGCGATGCACTGGATCACGGTATTGCTACGGTCTATCAGGACCTTGCCATGATTCCGCTCATGTCGGTGATGCGAAACTTTTTTCTTGGGCGCGAGCCTACCAAGGGCATTGGGCCGCTTAAATGGTTCGATACACAATTGGCCGAAGATGTGACGCGTGAGGAAATGAAGAGGATCGGCATCGATGTGCGCGATCCTCAGCAGGCGGTCGGTACGCTTTCGGGTGGCGAGCGTCAATGTGTGGCAATTGCACGTGCGGTCTATTTTGGCGCGAAAGTACTGATCCTTGATGAACCGACCTCGGCGCTCGGTGTTCGGCAGACGGCCATGGTGCTTAAATATATCAATCTCGTGCGTGAGCGTGGACTTGGTGTGATCTTCATCACCCATAATGTGCGTCATGCCCATGCCGTTGGCGATAAATTCACGGTGCTTAATCGTGGCGCCACGCTTGGCACACGCACAAGAAGCGACGTCGATATGGATGAGCTGCAAAGCCTTATGGCCGGTGGTCAGGAACTGACTGATTTGTCTTCGGCATTGGGTGGACGCGTTTAATTTATACTTGGCGCGTTGTAGCACAGTTTTTTCAGAGCGTGGCGTGATCTGCGAGCGTCCAGCCAGGCCATAGCGGGTAGAGTGATGGCGCTGGACCATTTCGCAATGACAGCATCAGACTTGAAGCCAGTCTTGCGCGGCTCTATCGCGAGCCGATTATATTTATTCTCACGAATATCGGTGAGGGCAGAAGCGGCGGCCTAACCAAGTGCGGACCATATTATTTCGCTTTATGCTCCGCTCATCCTTCCGCAATTTTTTAGCACGCCTTGTCGAAGGACAACGTCAGTAAGCATCTGGATTGGGTGTTCGGTGTGACGATTGCACTCGGTCAACAAGTTTTTAGGAGTCTGTTAAGGAAATAGTAACGCAATGAAACAATTTTTCATGGTGCGTGATTTCTTGGATATGGAGGTTTTAGGCAATGAATAAAATGACAACCACTGTTGCGTTGGCGCTTGCAGGGTTGGTGGCGAATTCTCTCGCGGCTTCGGCTAAAACAAGCCATATTGGCGAATTCAGGGACTGGGGCGTTTATCAAAACACGCAGTTGCCCGGAAATAAATGCTACGCTTTAACCGTGCCGTCGAGTTTCCTTCCCGCAGGTGTCCGGCATGGCGATAATTTCATCATCATTTCCAAGACTGGCGCGAGTTATAGCCCGCAACTTGTGATGGGATATGACCTGAAGCCTAATAGCAAAGTGAAAGTGATGGTCGATGGTGCACAGTTTCCATTCTTTAGCGAAGGAAACCGCGCCTGGGCACAGAATGAAGGCGATGAGGCACGTATTGTCAGCGCCATGCGGTCAGGGCGCACGGTAAATGTGCAAGCCACATCCGCGCGCGGCACTCAGACCCGCTATAGTTTTTCGTTGATGGGGCTGTCTGCATCCCTTCAACGCGTTGATCGCTGCTAGAGTGTTTCCTGTTTGGATTGAATTATTGGAAATGCTCTAATTAACAAGGGTTTTAAAGAATAAAGCCCTGCCAAAGGGCAGGGCTTTATTCTATGTTCAATACGCTGTTATCACGAGAGCCAGCTCTGGTGTTTATACCAGTCATCGATATCCGATTTTACCCGGTCTTTCTCGATGCCATAGCGCTCCTGAATCTTGCCTTCCAACTGTTCGCGGCGACCGTTGATCTGGTCGAGATCATCATCAGTGAGCTTGCCCCACTGCTCCTTGATCTTACCCTTTGCTTGCTTCCAATTGCCTTCTACGCGGTTCCAGTCCATTGGATTTCCTCCGTTCTGATTGTTGTGATGAGTTAACGCGTGAAAAGGCAATTGGTTCAGATTTTTTGGATAGGTTTTAGAATGCGTTTCGATTTGATTGAATCATAGCGCGCTTTAAATTCCCAGGAACTTGAAAGGTTCTGCGTCCTTGAATTCCTTGTTTGCAACACCTGAAAAAATGTTGCGCTGATCAGGACCAAGATCAAGTTTCTGCACTTTTCCCTTGTCGGCAGAAAAAACAATTGTGTTCAGATCAACCCAGAAAATATTCGGCGTGAGGGCTGATTCAAAGAAATACAGTTTGCGTTTCTGGTCAGACACCGTGCGCCAGCGCGTCGAAGAGATATTGGGCTGGTCCGGTGTCGTTAAGCCGTAAGGGACGGAAGCGTTGCGGATGACGCTGAACACACTTGCGATGGATTCAACCGCATCGCTGGTTTTTGGGACGGCATTGATATAAAATGACGCGCGCGTGAAGCGGTCCGAAGCCCGGTTTGTGCCCGGCAGCATCACGGTGCCGCCAATCTGCGTCCAGTAAGAATGAAGGGCGAGTTGCTCGTCAAAGGTCGGCGAATTGGTCAGAACCTGATATTTTGGGCTGTGGTGAATGACCTGCTTGCCGTCGATATATTCCACAATTGCACTGTCGCCGGATGCATCCGATATTGCAAGATGCAGTGTTGCAAGCCTGTTTTCGCCTGGAACATAATCGGTGACGATTGTGAAGGGATTGGCGCTCAGCGCTGTGACAGCTTCATCGACAGTGGCGAAATTATCGAGAACATATTGCGCCCAGGCTGCGATTGAAAGCCCTGGACCTGTGCCGTCATATTTAGGATATTGGGATTCAACCAGCCATAGCACGTTGGCGACGAGACCGGCCTCGTTCATTCCGTCGGTGGTGGAAATATCGTAGCCTGATGAGATGACGCTGCCATATTTTGAGGTCCACTGGATGGAGTTCGGACCAGCTTCGCCGCTGCGTTTCATGCCGCGCGGGAAAATCCAGAGGTTGGTGCCAACATCGACACTCCAGTCCATCGAGCGTGCTGTGATGATTTGATCATCGGCGCCAAGATAGACCACGCGTGTGCACGCTTCCACGACCGGTGCCGCCAGCATGCTGGCAGCGACGAGCACGCTGGTGCATGCGGCTGTAAATGATTTTTTCAGAATAGACATTGATAACCCCCTGCTTTTCAAATGGTACTTCGTTCACATGTTCATGAGTTTTCATCGTTCGCCGCCATAGCCACGGCGTTTCCATTCGCTCAAAGGCATGATGTCTGGCAGGCAGCCGCCTGCTTCAAACCAAGAGTCTACCACCCACTTCACACCGCTGTTGTCCTCAATGACGGCTGTCCAATGTGGATAGCGGCCATCAAAGAAACTGCCACGCGTCGTTTTGCGTGCGGGCTGATGATATTTCAGCCAACCGCGAGAATGAAGATAGCGGATAAAGTTGTCTGTATTCGTTGATTCGTCAACACAATCCATTTGCCCCTTGATGCGTGCCCGACCAAACTGCATGCGTGGCTTGTCACGCACTCCGATTGTGAGTGTGCTGCGCTCCTCAAAAAGTGCCACGGCTTGCCGCAGCGCCTTGCGCTCGTCGGCAGGGGATTGAGCGCCTTGCCGCAACAGGCGCTCAATGCGGCTCAAGTCCTTCGCAGTGAGGATGACTTTGGTTTTATAGGAGCAGTCATAGCCGTGGCAAACCCGAAAAGTTGCAGCATTGGCCTGCGGAATGGCTGCGAACAAAACTGTTGCGCCGATCGCTAGCATCAATGGCCTTAAATGGCGGCTATTTGGGAAGCATGTAATGATGGCGGATTATCCCAGCTTATGGTTTGTGAACAACAGTGAGGGTTGTATGCGCTCAATTCCCTGATAGGGGTTGGCATGGATTGCCAAGATCCACAGACAAAATGCAGCGGTGGTTGAATAGATAATCAAGGATTTGATGCCAGCTACCACTCTATCTGCATGGGTGGCTGCGATGGTGATGGCCGTGAGGATCGTCAGAAACAGCAGCATATACCATTTATACATATCGACAGAGGTCGACCCTACGGACAAGCGCGTATTGCGCGCGTCCTGCAATTCATCGAAATCATGGACGAGCTGCGAAATGATGGGTGTCGGAATATCCGTTCGTGCGAGGTCGACAATCTCGCGGCGGATGTTCTGCAATGCGATTTCGACCGCTACTGCCGGCTCGATATTGCTGTGTTTCAGCCATTCGTCTTTCACGACTGCATCGCGATAATCGACAAGCGCGCTGCGCAAGGCAGGTACATTGAGAATATCGGGGCTTGCGGCGCCAACAAGTCGTGAAATCGATGATCTTTCTTCACTGGTGGCTTGGTCCGCTTTGGAGTTTGCGGTCCAGATATCGGCGGCAACAAACCCCAGCGATAATGCCCATGCCGTTGCGATTGTGCTTATGAATGCACCGATTGGTACGGACAACACATCATGGTTTGCATGCTGGGAAAGCAGGTGGAGCGCAATATGGCCCATAGCGTAGAAACACACCCCCAGCAGTAAAAAGATGATGAAAGAAGCATAGACTGAAAGTTCAAAAATCAGAGACATCCGTTTCTCATTGCTTGAGATATGTCAGGACGGGCAGCCTTTGTGAACAATCAGAAAGCCAAGTCCCAGCCCTATAAGGCCTTAGTTGAAGCCAGAAAGGAATATGTTGCAAGGACGAAATAGGGATGTGCTTATTTCTTTCTAAACAAAAAGCCGCCTGTTATCACAGGCGGCTTCCTATTGGTCCGGGTTTTTTCAGCTTAGAACACAACTGAAAAACCAACCACTGGCCCATGCTGCGTCACATCATATTTGAACTTTTCACGCGTATCGTTGTCGCGGTAATTTTGATGAAGCGCACGATAGCCGACGCGCCATATTGTAGGTAAGTCAAACAGCTTGGTGCGGTAGCCAAGGTAAATCTGACCATTGGCGCTCAGTTTCGTTCCTGCACCAAAGCCGCCGATATCTGCTTCTGCGGCGATATTCCAGCGATCATTAATGTCGTAAAGTACGCGTGTTCCGATAAATGGATCTGTCCAGTCTTTCTTGCGGGACTCGGTGTAAGGCCCCACGCTCAATGTTGCTTTCAGCTGCGTCCAGCGAACGCCCGCCGTTGGCTCAATCGCAAAAACGCGCTGTTTGCCAAAATAGGTCAGACCATCCAGATCATGCTGATAAATACGATAAAAAACACCGCCGGTCAGCGTTGTAGAGACAATGTCCAGTCCAAGCTGTCTGCCGAGAACATCTTCGTCCTGGCTGGTCTTGGTGTATTGCCCATCAAAATAAGCGCCAAACGTGCCGTTGCTAATCTCGACATTGCCCATGAAACTCATATCGAGATTGTTGAAAATATCCTTAAAAGGAACGTCCACAGTGGTAGAACGACCGAGCAAGCCAGCATTACCATTCAGTGATGCACCCCATACATAAGGGCTGAAGATCACGCGCCAGCGTTGTTGATCCTGTATTTCTGTTTGAACAGGTGCCGGCGCTATAATGTCGGCCGCCAATGCAGACGCCGTTGGCATTACGGCAAATGTGCTTGCTAAAAGGATGTTACGCATAGTCATACCCGCAAAACTCTTGCCACCATTGCCTGAATTCAGCTTCATTTTGGTCTAATCCCCCGGGAGCGTAATTTAGAATAAATTAAAGTATTTCCAGAAAAGGCTCATTAACATCAATATGTTAATCGTGCCGGTAAATAAACTGAAAAGTTCGATTGTTACACAGTTTTACTCAATTGACGATCAGCGGCAGGGGTTATTTTGCTTGTTTTTACGTGGGCGTTGCCAGCATTATTCAATCAACCGAGGCGGCACGGAAAATGAAAGTAGAAACTCTGCTTGAGAAAAGTGATTAATTTTCAGGGGGTAGGGCGACAAGACGGTCGCCCCTTTCATGATCAGGGAACATCGTCATAACCAGAGACGCCGCCTTCGTTTTCAAGGCTTGCAATGCGTTTTGATTCTGAGCGGTTGAATTTCAGTCTCACGCCAAGTCCGCCGCCATTCTCCCAGATGAACTGTGCTCCGACCTTTTCGAGCGTATCTTGAAGGGCCTTGTTCTGTTCGTCAGTGGGCGCATTGATTTTTCTTTCGAAATATTCGATGACCTGCGCGTCGATACCGGATAGCTGGGCAAGACGATCCCGCGAAAATTCCACCAGCGCCCGTGCTGCGCGACATTGTGGTCCTGTGATCATGGCAGTATTCCTTGTCATCTCAGATATACGCGATTTATTTAAGTCTATGACAAAACCCGGAAATTGCTATGTGACTTTTTGATGGATTCGTGGTGGATGATCAATCGATCACGTAATTTTGAATATTGCGTTTTTTCGTGAACAAAATTTGACCACAGTCTTGCTTGTTCGCGGAGCGCACGTTTCTTACATAAGCGTTGCGCCGCAGGAGGGGCACCGTTGGCTTGGCTTCTTTTCAGGTTGATATGTCGACCTGTCTTATCAACACATAATCAAATGGTTTGCGATGACCACTTATAAATATTTTATCTGGCCTGCCGTTTTTACGGTCATAGGCTTTCTCGGCGCGCTCTGGCTCGGATATTCGATGACGGGCACGGTCGGTGGCATGATTTCCGTTTTTATCATCTGCGCGGTGCTCAGTGTTCTGGAAATCTCGCTATCCTTTGACAATGCTATTGTAAACGCGCGTATCCTGCGCGACATGACGCCGAAGTGGCAGCATCGATTTCTGACATGGGGCATTGTGATTGCTGTCTTTGGCATGCGTATCATCTTCCCGCTTGCCATTGTCGCAGTTGCTATGTGGACAGACCCTCTTTCCGCACTCAAACTTGCTATCTGGCAACCGGATGAATATGCGCGGGTGATTGCCGAATCTCACACGGGCATTGCCGCCTTTGGTGGCACATTCCTCATGATGGTTGGCATGAAATACTTTTTCGATGTCGAGAAGGACGTGCATTGGGTCAAGGCCATTGAGAGCCGCATGTCGAAGTTTGCTTCGGTTCAGGGGATCGAGATTGGTGTTGCCGTCGCACTTATCCTGTTTTTCTCCTACCAGCTTGATGCCGAACACTCGCACACTTTCCTTGTGGCTGCGCTGTTTGGTTTGCTGACCTTCCTTGCGGTTGAGGGGCTGGGTGCTGTTCTTGATGCTTCACAGGAGCAGGTGGACATGGTTCACCGGGGTGGGCTTGGCGCGTTCATCTATCTGGAAGTGCTTGATGCCAGCTTCTCGTTCGACGGTGTCATCGGTGCCTTTGCGCTGACGACGAACCTGTTTGTGATTGCGATTGGTCTTGGTATTGGTGCGTTTTATGTGCGCTCGCTCACCATTATGTTGGTGGAGCGTAAGACGCTCGGCCAGTATCGCTATCTGGAGCACGGCGCATTTTACGCCATTCTGGTGCTGGCAGTGATCATGTATGTACAGACACTCTACCATATTCCGGAAGTTATTACTGGTCTTATCGGTGCAGTTTTGATTGGTCTCTCCTTCATATCCTCAATCCGTTATAACAAGAAAAACCCTGAATGGCAGAAAGAGGCTGACGAGACAGCCCTTCAATGAGTTGCGAATGATAAATAGCGATAAAAGGCGGCAATTGCCGCCTTTTTTGTTGACCGAATCAAAAGAGTTGGCAAGCGTTGCTCCACTCACGGTATGGCCCGTCTGAGCGTATCTTCATAAGCTGTCAGCTTCAAAAAGGCTGTGGCTACGACTTTTTTGGAGAGGGGTTTTCCATGGTCGTCACCCGTTTAAGCAAAACCGTCTTTGTCGCGGCGATTGCTTTTTTTGCAACACTCGTTTCTTTCGGCAATATCACTGATTACGGCAGCAATTTTGCCTTCGTTCAGCACGTGCTTCTGATGGATACGATCTTCCCGGATGCAACAATCAAGTATCGGGCGATTGAAAGCAATTTCCTGCACAATGCCGCCTATATCATGATTATTGCAGCAGAAACGTTGACTGCAATTCTCTGCTGGATCGGTGCTTTTGCCATGTGTGGCCGTTTGAGCGGTGATGCACAAAGCTTCAACCGTTCCAAGAAGTGGGCCATTGGTGGGCTCTCGCTTGGTTTCCTCGTCTGGCAGGTTGGCTTTATGTCGATTGGTGGCGAATGGTTCGGCATGTGGATGTCGTCAACCTGGAACGGCATCGAATCTGCATTCCGCTTCTTTATCACCATCATTGCCGTGCTGATTTATGTCGTTTTGCCGGATGGCGAGATCGAAAAATAATCAGATGAAATGCGATGCAAGGGTGGGTTCGTTGATGAGTTCAACACCTGCCTTTTGCATTTTTTCAAGCATCGCATTCATTGAGCCGCCAATATCAATGCCGCGGCAGGCATCAAGCCGGACACGCACCTGAAATCCATGTGATACGGCATCCAGGGCCGAAAAGGCGACGCAGAAGTCGGTTGCAAGTCCCGCAAGTGTCAATGATGCGATATTGCGGTCACGCAGATATCCCGCAAGTCCGGTTGGTGTTTGACGGTCGTTTTCATAAAAAGCTGAATAGCTGTCCACTCCCACACGAAAGCCCTTGCGGATGACAAGCTGCGCGCGGTCCCGTTGCAGATCGGGATGAAAATCAGCGCCATGGGTGCCTTGAATGCAGTGGTCAGGCCATAATGTTTGTGGCCCATAAGCCATCTCAACATTATCATAAGCCTTTTTTCCGGGGTGGCTGGAGGCGAAGCTGGAATGGCCGGCCGGATGCCAGTCCTGTGTTAGAATGACATGTTCGCTCTCATCAATCAGCCGGTTGATTGCAGGTAGAATTTCATCACCTTTATCAACAGCCAGCGCACCACCGGGACAGAAATCGTTCTGAACATCGATAACCAGAAGGGCATGACCAATCATAAGGCACTCCATTGAATTTAACGGCATAGTGGTGCGCTATGTGGTTTGGTCCGTCAAGTCGTTCAGGCATCAATCTCGACACGACCACGCGGACGGCTGCAACAGGCAAGAATGTAACCTTCCGCCACTTCGTCATCACGAATGCCGCCATTGTGGTTCATTTCGGTTTCGCCAGCGATGCATTTGACTTTGCAGGTGCCGCAGATGCCGAACTCGCAGGCACTCGGAATTTTAAGCCCGCCATTGCGCGCTGCGAGCAGGATCGTGTCGTTTTCGGTGCATTCGACTTCAACGCCCGACAGGCTGAAGACAATGCTTGCCGGGGCAACAGCGGGCGCGGTAGGGGCGGTTGGGGTATCGACAGCAAGAGCGGATGGTACTGGCACCGACGAGATTTCGGTCGCAGGCTGAAAGCTCTCCTGATGATAATTGGCCATATTGAAGCCTGATTGCTCCAAAAGGCCCCGCACACCATTCATGAATGGCTCAGGCCCGCAGCAAAATACTTCGCGCTGCATGAAATCAGGTGCCAGCAGTTCCAGTCGGGCGCGGTCAATGCGCCCGTGTAGGCCGGGCCAGACATGGCGGGCTGAGGATTGTTCAACGATAAAGGCAAGGCGCATGGCCTCCATGCGCCCTGAAAGCAGTTCGAGCTCCTTGCGGAAAATAATGTCGTCGGGCGTGCGTGCGCAATTGATGAAAGCAACATCGCTTGTCGGTGCACAATCAAATAGCCAGCGCGTCATGGACACCATTGGTGTGATGCCGGAGCCAGCCGAGATGAAAAGATATTTGTCGCTCGGATGATTGGCGAGCGAGAAGTCACCATTTGGGCCATAGGCTTTGATGGTCATTGGCGGGCGAAGATGATCAAGCATCCAGCGGGTGCCGATACTATCCTTCTGGGCCTTGACCGTGACCGAGATATGGTAGGGCCGCGAAGGGGTCGATGACAGCGTATAGGTCCGCAGCACCGGCCCCAATCCATCAGCGCGTTCAATCGGCAGTTCGAGGGTGACAAACTGGCCCGGTGTATAGCGGAACCAGTTGTCCTCCAGCGTTTTGAAGGAGAAGGTCATGACGTCTGGCGCTTCTTCGATGGCCGAGATGCATTGCAGCATTTGCAGCCTGTCGTTCCACGGCAGCATTTCGTCCAGATATTTCAGAGGCTGCATGGCCTTCTCACTTCTCAATGGCTTTATTTTACGCAACGCGGCTGAGTTTCGCAGTTTCACCCTTCAGGCGAGGTGTGACTGTGTTGGTGTACCATTCGAGGAACTGCATCACGCCCCCTTCATGCTCAACCGAGTAAGGACCGGGCAGATAAGCGGGTGAGCGAATGCCGACCGCATTTTCTTCCACAATCTGACGATCCTGATCATTGGTCTGAAGCCAGACATGGGTCAGTTCATTGAGATCATAATCAACGCCTTCAACCGCATCCTTGTGAACCAGCCATTTGGTTGTCACCATGGTCTCTTCGGCGCTGATCGGCAGCACGCGGAAAGAGATAGCGTGGTCGGCCATCAGATGGTTCCACGTGGATGGATAATTGAAGAGCAGCATTGCGCCGATATTGGTGTTACCAGCAACCTTATCGCTCAGTGGCTTTTTGACTGCCGGCTTGCCCGACATGGTGTAGCTTACAGCATCGCGCAAGAGTGGAATGCGGGTGATGCGATAGCGGCCATCGTCCGACATGGTGAATTGGGCTGGCAAACCGATCGTTGCGCAGTTCTTCCAGAGCTGGTTGATTTCCGGGTCTTCCATAACGCCCTGCACGCCGGTAGCACTCGGTGCTTCTGGATAGGTGCGGCAAAGCTCCGGGTGGTTGGCCGCACAGTGATAGCACTCACGGTTGTTTTCCCACACGAGCTTCCAGTTGCCCTTCTCGATAATTGAGCTTTCAAAGGCGACCTTGGCTTCCTTGATGTTATGCGGGGCGAGATAAGGCTCAACGAGACTGCGGAAGCTGTTGAAATCCGGTGCTTCATCAGCAACGCAGATATAGATATAACCAGCGACGCTCTCGCAATGAACCTGTTTCAAACCATAGTCGGCGGGCTTGAAATCCGGACCGACCTGACGCGCAAAGAGAAGGCGACCATCAAGTTCATAGGTCCACTGATGATAAGGGCAGACGAGTTTTGCTGCAGTGCCTTTTTCGGCAGAACAGATGCGTGAACCGCGATGACGGCAGGAATTGTGAAACGCGCGGATGCCACCCTGTGCATCGCGCACGATCACGACCGGATAGGCACCCACCTGAACGGTCATATAAGAACCGGTTTTGGGTAGCTCGCAATCGTGGCCGACAAACAGCCAGTCGCGATAGAAGACGTTTTCCAAGTCCAGCTTGTAAAAATCGGGATCCGTGTAAAACTTCTGCTCAAGGCTGAAATTTGGGTCGCGCCCGGTCAAAAGCCCCAGCATTTCGTTGCGAACGTCCATAGTATTGAACCCTCTGTGTCCATCATCATGAGCCTGCAGGCGCTGTTCTCTCAGCGACGCATGCCCGGTGGAATGTTCCCGTTGTCTTCTGGAAGAACAGGTTTCCCATTATCTCAATGGCTTGCCTGCTCATGCGATCATGTTCAAACTGACTTCCGTTGTCATGATTCAATCATTGAAATGTTCTAAACGCGCATTGGGATGCGACATGATTTTCGCGTAAAGACGACACGTCAAAATGACGCGCAGCAGTTTGCAAATGTGTGGGGTGTGTGCGTGTGGGATTGCCAAGAGCACTCAAAGGCAGTTACCAAACTGCGAAATATATCCGGTTTCATTCTATGGGAGGCTTAGAGGCCATGAAACGTTCTGAAGTTAACGAGATTATCCGCGAAAGCGACGCTTTCATTCGTTCTTTTGGCTACATCATGCCTCCCTTCGCTTACTGGTCACCAGAAGAGTTGAAAACGCGCACTTCAAGCGACGCAAAGGCCATTCGCGATGGGCGTCTTGGCTGGGACATTACGGATTACGGTCAGGGAAAATTTGCTGATCTTGGATTGTTTTTGTTCACGACGCGCAATGGCAATGCTGAAGACCTCAAGCGCGGCGGTGGAATGCTCTATGCTGAAAAGATCATGATCTCGCGCAAGAATCAGATTTCGCCGATGCATCGCCATGTGGTCAAAGCAGAAGACATCATCAATCGTGGTGGTGGTACGCTGGTTCTCGAACTCTTCAATTCGCGCGCGGATGGCAGCGTTGATGAAGAAAGTGATGTAACGGTTGCCACCGATGGCCGCCTTGTGACGCAAAAGGCTGGTGCGCATCTCAAGCTCAGCCCTGGCGAAAGTGTCACGCTTTTGCCGGGTAACTGGCACGCGTTCTGGGGTGAGGGGGGCGACGTGCTGATCGGAGAAGTTTCGACCGTCAACGACGACCTGACGGATAATATTTTCCGCGAGCCGATCGGACGTTTTTCCAATATTGAGGAAAACGAACAGCCATTGCACCTTTTGGTGTCAGACTATGATAAATGGCTCTGAGCTCAACTAAAGGACTGAACATATGAAGCTGGCGATGATCGGAACGGGCTATGTGGGTCTGGTGTCGGGGGTGTGTTTTGCCGAATTCGGCTTTCACGTCACCTGTGTCGACAAGAATCCGTCTATCATCGAGCGGCTCACTGCGGGCAAGGTTACGATTTTCGAACCGGGGCTTGATGAGCTTATGGGGCGTAATATTCGTGACGGTCGGCTTGAATTCAGTACCGATTTGGCGACAAGCGTCGCCGATGCCGATGTGATCCTGATCGCCGTTGGCACTCCGTCACGGCGCGGCGATGGCGAGGCTGATTTGCAATATATTGAAGCTGCTGCCGATGAAATTGCCGCCGCTATGAAGCCGGGAGCGGTGGTTGTCATTAAGTCGACAGTCGTTGTCGGCACCAATGCGCGCATTCGTGATCGCATTGCGGCTGCGCGTCCGGGTGTTGAATTCTCTATGGTTTCAAATCCGGAATTCCTGCGCGAAGGCTCGGCAATTGAAGATTTTATGCGGCCTGATCGCGTCGTCGTCGGCGTTGATGATGAGCGTGGCAAGGCGGCCATGCAGCGGCTTTACCGGCCGCTTTATATACGTGAAACGCCAATGGTGATCACGTCGCTGGAAAATGCTGAAATCATCAAATATGCCGCCAATGCCTTTCTTGCGATGAAGGTCACATTCATCAATCAGGTGGCCGACCTTTGCGAAAAGACCGGCGGTAACGTGCAGGAAGTTGCGCGTGCCATCGGCATGGATAATCGCATTGGCTCAAAATTTCTGCATGCGGGGCCGGGCTTTGGCGGCTCGTGTTTTCCAAAAGATACACGTGCCTTTGCCGCGACCGGCAAGAAATATGGCGCACCGCAGTCGCTGATCGAAGAAGTGATTGCAGTCAATGAGGCGCGCAAGCAATCAATGGCAGAGCGTATTGTTGCCGCGGCCCATGAGAGCGGAACGAAGACTGTTGCGGTGTTGGGGGTCGCTTTCAAGCCGAATACAGATGATATTCGTGAATCGCCATCGCTGGATATTATTGCAGCGATTCAGAAGGCGGGTATTACCGTGCGCGCACACGATCCTGAGGCAATGGATGCTGCAAGATCCGTATTGCCCGATGTGGTCTGGTGCGGCTCTGCCTATGAGGCCGCAGAAGGTGCAGGCGTTGTAGCGCTGCTGACCGAATGGAATGCCTACCGCGCCCTCGATCTCAAGCGATTGCGCGGTGTGATGGATGGTAATGTTTTGATTGATCTGCGCAATGTCTACAAAGCCGAAGACATTGCTGAGACGGGGCTTGATTATCGCTCAGTGGGACGGACGTCGAAAATCCAGTCGCTATCCGCAAAAGCCCATTAATTTGCTGCCCTAAGCCTCTTTTTCTCATTCGCAATCAGCCAAAGGTTGCGAATGTAGACAATCAGGCCGAAGCCTTGGCCTGCGATAAAGACTGGATCCTTGCGCTGAATTGCGTAAATGAGCAGCAAAACGCCGCCGACCAGCGAAAAGAACCAGAAAGCCACAGGCATTACGCTTTTTTTGGCCTTTTCAGATGCCAGCCACTGCACGACAAAGCGCATTGTGAAGCAGGCCTGCGCAACGAAGCCCAGAATGATCCAGCCGTCCCACTGCGCCACGAATACATCATGAAGCCATTGGACCACGCTGCTAAAAATATCAGTCATGGGTGATCTCCGTCACGCGTGGCACAACCTTGCGACGCTTGCGCAACCACCATACGCCATAAAGGTCGAGAATGCCGCGCAGACCTCTGTCGAGAATACCGTAATTGGATTTGCCGTGACGCCGTTCGCGGTCGGTGACGTCGATATGCACGACATCAAAGCCCTCACGCAGCGCAAGCGCTGGCAGATAACGGTGCCAGCCGTCAAAAAATGGCAGTTGGCGGAACAGATCGGTGTGCAAGGCTTTCAGTCCACAACCGGAATCGCGCGTCTTGTCTTTCAGGATCGCGCCGCGCAGATTGTTGGCAAAGCGCGAAGAAAGCTGCTTGAGCTTGGTATCCGTGCGCTTGAGGCGCTGACCGGCGGCGATACCAAAAGCGGGGCCAGCATTGATCAAAGCATCTGCGAGCGCTGGCAGATAGGCCGGGTTGTTCTGCCCATCGCCATCCATTGTCACAACAATCTGGCCGCGGGCCGCGAAAACGCCGGATCGCAAAGCAGCGCTTTGCCCGGAGGAGCGATCATGACGGATATGGCGCAGCGGCTTGCCTGCATGGATGCGGCCTGCCAGTACATCGCTGGTGGAATCTGTCGAGCCATCGTCAACGACAATCACTTCATACGCGCGGCCCAGCATGGCGCTGTCAACCTCATCAAGCAGGAAAGCAAGGTTGTCAGCTTCATTGCGACAGGGGATGACCACTGAAATCGTTGGTGTTGCCAAGCGGAGTTTCCTTCATTCCTTGCGCATTTTCCGTCAAATCGTTGCTAATATCTCAGTCTAGGGGCCCTGTGGCGCGCAAGGCGGGCTCCATAACATTGATTGCCGGGTAAACCAAGCGTTTCAAAAAATTGTGAGCTAGACTGGATATTTGTGTGCGCCGCTTTTACTCTGAGATGGGGGAAGACGGAAGTACCTCTGCGAGCCAATCCAGAAAATTTTGCGTCACGTCATCCCGGTTGATGTCGTTCAGACCTTCATGACGGGTTTCAGGATAGAGAGTGCAGGTAATATTCTTAAAGCCCATGGCTTTCATCCTGTCGGCCAGTTTGCGCGTGGCTTTGGCTTTGTCGGTTGCAGGGTCCTGCATGCCGCCAACGAGGTTGAATGGCAGCTCTTTGCGCATATTTGCAAAAGGACTGTTTGTCGCTCCCGTTTTCATCATGCGGAATATGTCGATCCACAATGCAATGGTTGGATCAAAGCCACAGAGCGGATCACGGATATAGGCTTCGACCTCAGCCGGATCGCGAGACAGCCAGTCGAAAGCGGTCCGATGGTCGGGAATCGCGTTTCCCCACGCCCGGAACGTCAGTTTCGGCAAGATCGTGCTTGGGACGTCGGAGCCTTTCAACATGCGCTCTGCATAAAGGATTGCCTTTGCGGCACTATTCTCAATGCCGCCATTGAAATTAGAGTTCCAGACGGCAACTGCATCAATCGTATCCGAATGCGCAAGCGCGTAATTCAGCGCGATCAAGCCCCCCATGGAGTGCCCAAATAATACCACCGGCACGCCGGGATGCGCTGCATGAATATGATAGTTGAGTGCCAGAACATCCCCGATAGACACTCTATCGCCGTCTTTGGGCGCAAACATTCCTCGTGGCGCATGGAAGCCTATATTGGCGCCGTGCCCACGATGATCATGGGCGTAAACATGATAGCCCGCCTGATTGAGCGCTTCGGCGAAGCGCGCATAACGAGCGGAATGTTCGGCCAATCCATGGCAGATTTGTATGGCGGCTTTTGGCCGGGCAGCCAGCGCCTCCCGATATGGGAGTTCGGTTCCGTCTGAGAGCTGCAAGCGTTTGATGGTTTGAAATGTCATTAGGTCATCAGAATTTATGCCGCGCAAATAGTCAAATTCTCTTTTGGTGGTGTCGTTTAAAAAGGCATCCAGAGGTTGAATGAACTAATTTTAGGCATTTACAATTTTCGAGTAAATTTCGCTTGAAAACCGCAAAATCCTAGGCAAATCTGTCCTAATTAGGGGATGTGGGCTGGGTTTTGAAGAGAATTCAGAGGCGTCGAATTTCAGTCTTTAAGGCATAACTAGCAGGCCGTTCGGTGAAAGGGAGGATACTTTCCCGAGTGGTGGCCAGAGGGGAAACCGGGTGACGGAAATATCCGCGCCCGGTTTCATTTTATTCAAGCACATTTCCATGTCGACTTTGCGCGATGATATTTGCTTCCGCGCGCTATTTCGCCTACATACCCAGCAGAATTTTTCCTTGCGGTTCGGCAAATGGCCGTTCACGCTCTCTAACTCGTGGAGACGACGCGCTTTATGGCACGCCAATTCATTTATCATATGTCCGGGCTGAACAAGGCCTACGGTGCAAAGAAGGTTATCGAAAACCTTCATCTGTCATTCTATCCAGATGCGAAGATCGGTATCCTTGGTCCAAATGGTGCCGGTAAATCGACGATCCTCAAGATCATGGCTGGTCTCGACAAGGATTATACGGGTGAGGCCTGGCTCGCTGAGGGTGCAACGTGCGGCTATCTCGCGCAGGAACCGCATCTTGATCCGGAAAAAAACGTTCTTGGCAATGTGATGGAAGGTGTGGCCGCGAAGACGGCTATTCTCGACCGTTACAACGAGCTGATGATGAATTATTCCGACGAAACCGCCGACGAAGGCGCCGCACTTCAGGATGTCATCGACAGCCAGAATCTGTGGGATCTGGATAGTCAGGTTGAAATGGCGATGGAAGCATTGCGCTGCCCGCCAGCGGATGCCGATGTTACAACTCTCTCTGGTGGTGAGCGTCGCCGTGTTGCGCTTTGCAAGCTGCTTCTGTCAAAGCCTGATTTGCTGCTGCTTGACGAGCCGACCAACCACCTTGACGCTGAAACCACTGCTTGGCTGGAAAAGCACTTACGTGAATATGAAGGCGCAGTTCTTCTCATCACGCATGATCGCTACTTCCTTGACAATGTGACAGGTTGGATTCTCGAACTCGATCGCGGTCGCGGTATTCCTTACGAAGGCAACTACTCTGCCTATCTGGAAGCCAAGTCCAAGCGTATGATTCAGGAAGGCCGTGAAGAAGATTCGCGTCAGAAGGCCCTTGAGCGTGAGCGCCAGTGGATTGCTGCAAGCCCGAAAGCGCGTCAGTCGAAGTCCAAGGCCCGTATCAAGGCTTATGATCAGCTCGTTGAAGCTGCCAACAATCAGCGTCCGGGCGATGCCCAGATTCTGATCCCGGCAGGCGAGCGTCTTGGTCAGGTGGTTATTGAAGCTGAAGGTCTGACCAAATCGTTTGGCGACCGTATGCTGATTGAAAACCTCACTTTCAAGCTGCCTCCGGGTGGTATCGTTGGTGTTATCGGTCCAAACGGTGCTGGTAAGTCGACGCTGTTCAAGATGATCACTGGTCAGGAAAAGCCGGATTCCGGTTCAATCCGCATCGGTGACACAGTTCATCTTGGTTATGTCGATCAGAGCCGCGATCATCTCGACCCGAACAAGAATGTCTGGGAAGAAATTTCCGGCGGCAACGATATTATCAAGCTTGGCAAGTTTGAAATGAATTCCCGCGCTTATTGCGGCGCGTTCAATTTCAAGGGCGGCGATCAGCAGGCCAAGGTTGGTAATCTGTCCGGCGGTCAGCGCAACCGTGTGCATCTTGCCAAGATGTTGCAGGCTGGCGGGAACGTTCTGCTGCTCGACGAACCGACCAACGATCTTGATACGGAAACGCTGGCAGCGCTTGAAGATGCGCTCGAAAAATACGCTGGCTGCGCTGTTATCATCTCCCACGATCGTATGTTCCTCGATCGTCTGGCAACGCATATTCTGGCATTCGAAGGCGACAGCCATGTCGAATGGTTCGAAGGTAACTTCGAAGATTATGAAGCGGATAAGGTTCGTCGTCTCGGACCCGAAAGCGTCAATCCAAAGCGGGTGACTTACAAGCCGCTGACACGCTAAAAACTCAAAGGCCGGTGCATCGCACCGGCCTTTTTGCTGTATGGAGTTTGCAAATGAAAGACTGGTCCGCAAAGCAATATTTGAAGTTTGAAGATGAACGGAGCCGTCCTGCGGCTGATCTTCTTGCGCAGATTAAAATCGATAACCCGCGCAAGGTGGTCGATATTGGTTGCGGTCCAGGAAATTCTACCGGGCTTCTGGTTAATCGCTGGCCCAGCGCGCATGTTTCCGGCTTTGATACCTCGCCGGATATGATCGAAAAGGCGAGGGCGCGTCTCCCAGAGGTCGAGTTTTCGGTCGCTGATGCAACGCGTTACGCGCCGGATGCGCAGACGGATGTGCTGTTTTCCAATGCGGTCTTTCAGTGGTTTGCTGATCCCGTTGCTAAAATGAGACGGCTTGTATCGCTTTTGCAGCCTGGTGCCTTTCTGGCAGTTCAGATGCCCGACAATATGATGGAGCCAGTGCATGTGGCCATGCGGGAGGTTGCGCAATCGGAAGCCTTCAATGATAAAATTGGCAGGACAGGAAGAGCGCCTCTGCCGCCTGTGTCAGAATTTTACAATGCCTTTGCAGGGCAGGCGTCGCGCATCGATATCTGGCACACGATTTATAATCACCCGCTGGAAAGCGTTGATGCGATTGTTGAATGGGTGAAGGCAGCTGGTCTGCGCCCGTTTCTCGATCCACTGGATGCTGCGGAGCAAAGCCAGTATCTGAGTGCGTATAAATCAGCGATCAACAAGCACTACCCGGAAATCAAAGATGGCCGGGTTCTGCTGCGTTTTCCGCGTCTGTTTGTTGTTGTGCAGAAATAGGCAGGCGGATTTTACAGATCGACCTTTTCGTCTTCATCTGCGGTAACGAGCCGTGTGGCGCGCCATTCGGTCAGCTTTTTATTGATCTCATCAAGCACAAAGAAACGTGCTGAATCTTTGTCGTAACCGTCATCACGCAGCGCGTCATAGTCGGTATGGGCATGGCGGACATGTGCCACTGTTGCCAGCCATACTGCAATTGAAGGCGGGAGCGATTTCATATGCGGCGCAAGGGCTGCCGCACGAATTGGTTCTGAATCCGAATAAGGAACCGCAGGAAGCAAAAGCGTAAGCGATTTTGCAACAGCCTTCTGGCGTTCTGTGCTTGCACCCATGGCGGTCATCCTTTCCTGCTTGCAGCAAGATTCGATGTAATCATAACCCAGCTGTCATTCTGCTCAAACGGCTACGCGAACACTATGACAGTTTTGCTGTGTATGGGATCGTGAAAACTGCTTGCACCGCAAATGAATTTCACATAAACATATCTTTATATGTTTAGCGATGTGGAGATTGCGAATTGCGCTTGCAGCTCGATCAGATGGTGGATGTTTTAAAAGCAGTGGCTGAACCGAGCCGTCTGCGCATCCTTGCGCTTCTTTCGAGGGGCGATTTGACTGTTTCGGACCTGACTGCAATCCTTGGCCAGTCGCAGCCGCGCGTGTCGCGCCATCTTAAGCTGCTTGGCGAAGCTGATCTGATCGATCGCTATCAGGAAGGTGCCTGGGCCTATTTCCGACTTTCGGATAACGCAGTTTGCGGCGAGGTTGCGCGCAATCTCTTGTTGAAACTTGATGCTGCGGATACGCTTATTGAACGCGATCTGGAGCGCCTATCACAGGTCAAATCCAATCGTCAGGAAAAGGCTGCGGCCTATTTCAGTGCCAATGCTGGCAGTTGGGATGAAATCCGTAAGCTGCATGTTCCTGAAAATGCGGTTGAAGCAGCACTCAAAACCATTGTGGGCGACAAACCGTTTCAGTCTATGCTTGATGTCGGCACGGGTACTGGCCGTCTGCTGGAGCTGTTCTCACCGCTTTATGCGCGTGGTCTTGGCATCGATATCAATCGTGACATGCTTGCCGTGGCGCGCGCCAATCTTGATCTCGGATCGGTGAACAATGCGCAGGTAAGGCAGGGCGATGTTTATGCATTGCCTGTTGAGCGCGAGAATTTTGACTTGGTGACAATCCATCAGGTGCTGCATTTTCTTGATGATCCGTTGGCTGCAATCCGCGAGGCGGCGCGTGCGCTGCGTCCGGGTGGAAGGCTGCTGATTGTCGATTTTGCTCCGCATAAACTTGAGTTTCTGCGCGAAGACCATGCGCATTTGCGGCTTGGGTTTAGCGATGAGCAGATGCTGGGCTGGATGAAAGAAGCCGGGCTTGAGCCTGCAGAAACGCGCACCCTGGGGCCGAAGGTTGCCAATGGTGACGATGGATTGACAGTCAAGCTGTGGCTTGGCCGCGACCCACGCCTGCTGATCGCCGATCCGGCACCACAGAATATAAGCATGACGGAGACAGTTTAATGGGCTTTTACGGTCTTTCACGCCGATCTGACATTGGCCAGACCACACGGGTATCGTTTGAATTCTTTCCGCCCAAGTCGGAAGAAATGGAACAGCGCCTGTGGGAAACGGTAACGCGGCTTGCGCCGCTCAAGCCGGAATTTGTCTCCGTGACTTACGGTGCGGGCGGGTCGACGCGGGAGCGCACGATCCGCACGGTTGCGCGCATTCTGAAAGAGACGGATATCAAGCCTGCGGCCCATCTCACCTGTGTGGATGCGACCCGCGAGGAGGTTGATCGTGTTGCGCAGGAATTCGCAGAACTTGGTGTTAATCGCTTTGTAGCGTTGCGTGGCGATCCGGCTGCCGGTATTGGTGAGAAATATGTTCCCACACCGGGCGGCTATCAGAATGGCGCCGAGCTGGTTGGCGGTTTACGCAAGCTTGCCGATTTCGATATTTCGGTTTCGGCCTATCCGGAAAAGCATCCCGAAAGCCCGGATTTCGCCACAGATATCGATATGCTCAAGCGTAAGGTCGACAATGGCGCAACGCGCGCCATCACGCAGTTCTTCTTCGATAATGATCTTTATGAGCGTTATGTCGAACGCGTGCGCCGTGCGGGCATCTATATTCCGATTGTTCCGGGTGTTCTGCCCGTGCATAATTTCAAGCAGGTTCGCAATTTTTGTGCACGTTCTGCAACGCATATTCCGACATGGCTGGCGGAGCGCTTCGATGGTCTGGAAAACGATGCGCAGACGCACCAGCTCGTTGCAGCCGCCATTGCTGCCGAACAGGTGATGGATCTGATCGAGCGTGGCGTGCAGGATTTCCATTTCTACACGATGAACAGGGCTGATCTTCCTTATGCCATCTGCCACATGATTGGCATTCGGCCTAAAACAGAAACTTCATTGCAAATGGCCTGAAACGTGAAAAGCCCGGTTTAAAACCGGGCTTTTCTTTCAGATGAGAAGAATTGATTTATCCTCAAAACCAAGGTCTTCTAATGGCTTAGGCTATTCCTAATCAGGGAATGACGCCTGCTATCAACGCTGCAACAAATGCAAATGCTGCACAGATCATGAGGACATTCAAAGATCGCGTGAGTCCCATTGGTCTGTCTCCTTTTATGCATCCGACGAGGTCGAATGCGCGCTGGTAGAGATCCTGAATCTAAGCGCAAAAGGCCTTAAACAAAAGAACATTTCTCACTGCAATATGTGGTGATCGTGGAAAAAACCTTCTGTTTACCACCTAAGTCATTGAAATTTTTAACTGTAAAAGTTTGTTCACATTTCATGAAAATGCCACGAAACCGCCAATTTTGGAGGTGGCTTTGACCCAGTGTCGGGTATGTTTTAGCTGATAAAGGCAAGGAAAACGGACAGAGTCACGACCGAAATCGTTGTCGAATAGAGAATGACATTCGACGTAATTGCGGCCTCACGACGATAATGTTCGGCCAGCATGAAGGGACCGGTGCCAGCGGGCAGGGCTGCCAGCAAGGTCACACTCTGTGCCAGATGTGATGGCAGTTGAAACACATAAACAGCAAGCAGCCATGTGGCGAGCGGCATGACCACCAGCTTGACCGAAACAAGAAAAGCGATGGCATTGATGCTTTCGCGCTCAACCTTTCGCGGCTGGGCAAGGAAAAGCCCGAGTGCAACAAGTGCGCATGGAGAGGCAGCGCCGCCTAACATCTTCAGAAATGTTTCAGCAGGTGCGGGAATGGCAAAGCCGGTTACAGGCACCAGCATTCCGAGGAACGGTGCGACGAGCAACGGATTGCGGATCAGCGAGTGCGTAACCTTCCGGGCAAGATGAAGCGGCTTCTTCTCGGTTTGCAGGCCTATTTCGATCAGGACAATGGCAAAAGCGAAGGTCACGCAAACGGTGATGATGATCGTGATTGTGGTCGCAGCGAGAACGCCTGAACCAAATGCAATCATCGATAGCGGAATGCCCATATAGCCTGTATTGGGATAGGCGGCGTTAAGGCCATCGATGGCGCTGTCTGCAAGCGGCTGTTTACCGCGCAGGCGGATGATGAAGGGCAGGGCAAAGGCCACGGCGCTGCCAAGCAGAAAAGCGCCGATGAAGCCCGGTTGCCACAAATCGCCACCATGCGTGTTGGCCATGATGTCGAAAAGCAGGGCGGGCAGTGCGAGATAGACGACGAAGCGGTTGAGTTCTGCAATTGCATGTGGGCCTAATATTTTTAGCCTGAACGCCAGCCAACCTGAGAAAATCAGGGCAAACACGGGCAGGACGACGATCAGGGTTGAGAGCATGGCGACCAGCGTGATTGCAAAAGTTGAAAGGCGCGGAGATTGTCCGCGCCTTTGATTTATTCTGAAATTAAAGCTTTTCGAGCAGTTCAGGTGTTGGCCAGGAATCGGCAGGCATTCCAAGACGCAATTGCTCGGTACGGACCGCATCGCGGGTTAACACACCGAAGACGCCATCAATCTTGCCCATATCATAGCCACGCGCCTGAAGCTTGGTCTGGAGTTCCTTCATCTGGTCCTGCGTCAGGCCCTGATCGGGGTTGCCGGGATTGAAGGCTGGCGCACCTGCAAGGCGGGTGGCGAAATAAGCAGCGGTCGTCGCATAAACGATCGACTTGTTCCATTCCACAAAAACATCGAAGTTTGCATAAGACAGGAAGGCAGGTCCCTTGCGGCCCAGTGGCAGCAACAGCGATGCATCGCCATCATCAGGGCCAAGCGGTCCATTAAGCCCGACTACACCTTGTTCTGCCCACCATGAATGCGGCTTGCGATTGGTGCGGATGGATTCTTCCCATGGCAGATCTTTGGTGATGCGTACTTCTTCGAGCCAAGGCTCGCCACGCTTCCAGCCGAGTTCGGAAATCATGCGGCCAGCGGTCATCATCGCGTCAGGAACGCTGTTCTTGAGATCGACCTTGCCATCGCCGTCACCGTCGACGCCGCGTTCAAGATAATCCTTCGGCAGAAGCTGCATCATGCCGATTTCACCGGCCCATGCGCCTGTTGTCGCCGCATCGACAACGCCGGTGTCGAAAAGCTTGAGAAGGGCGATCAGCTGCGGACGAAAGAGTTCCGGGCGGCGGCAATCGTAAGAAAGTGTCACAAGCGCGTTCAGCGTATCGAAATCGCCCTGAATGGCGCCATAATCGGTTTCGAGCCCCCAGAAGGCTGCAAGCACCGGACCCGGCACGCCATACGTGTCTTCGACCTTCTTGAAAACATCGGCATATTTGACGAGGTTATTCTGGCCGTTCTTCAGGCGCGCTTCAGAAATCAGGCGCTTCGAGAATTCGGTGAATGTCAGGTTGAAGACCGTCTGTTTACGGTCACGGTCGAGAACTTTCTGTTCAAGCGAGGCCTTGTGCAGTTCGGCAATGCCCTTTTCACCCACGCCTGCTGCGCGCGCTTCCTTGGTCAGATTATCCATCCACTGACCATAATCGATCTCGCATTCCGGCTTAGGCAGATTGGCCGCATTGGTTGCAGCATCTGGACCCGGAGAGGCGAGCGCAGGCGAAATTGCAGTTGATGCCAGTAAAGCGGCAGCCATCACTGAAGCGATAAGTTTCATCGAGAGAACTCACAATTAAAAGAGAAAGAACTTCCCCATTTATTTCCAAAATCTAAAGCATCGGCCCAAAAATCGAAATCGTTTTTGGAAAGCTCTATGCTTAAACTCAATAATGTAGAGCGTCCTTTGTGCGTCCAACCGGACGCACGCCGCTTTAGTGCCTCATCACGTCATGGAAATGAAGCGAAACTTAGTATGCGCTCTCATTTGATGCCGAGTTAACGGACCTTGTTGCTTTCCAGCCACTTTTTCCAGGCGCTGGCGCTGCCCGCAAACACGTTGATATCTGCATCACCCTTGATACCCGGAATGGTGCCGGTGCCGGTATATTGCCAGAAGGTCCACGGATGCGGCCCATATTTTTCCGTTGGATGGCCCGCAGTTGAGCGCAGCCAGAATGGATAACCGTGCAGCTGATTGAGATTATTCTCATCAAAGAAATCGACGGTCGTGTAGATGATGGGACGCTTACCGTAATGTTTTTCAACGGCATTGAGGAAAATCTTCATTTCCTTGCGCACGATGGCTTCGTTCGGCCTCAGCTTACAGGTGGGGGAATGCGCATTCCATTCCATGTCGAGGACAGGGGGTAAGGCATTGGGATCGCGCGGAACATTCTGAATGTACCAACGGGCCTGTTCGATGGCTGGACGGCAGAAATAATAGAAGTGATAGGCACTGCGTGGAATGCCAGCCTGTTTTGCGCCGTTCCAGTGTTCGGCAAAACGATCATCGAGGCGATCACCACCTTCTGTTGCCTTGATAAAGGCAAAGGAAATGCCGCTGCGCCGCACCGCATTCCAGTCGACATCGACCTGATATTTGGAAACATCCGTACCGTGGATCGGATAATGCCACGGAGTGCGCCCAGTCCATTCAAATGGCTTGCGATCATCAAAACGTGGCGCGTTTATGGAACCTGTGGGGCGCGCCATTTGCTGCATCGAACTGCCGGATTTTTTAACATCGGCAAAATCGTAGTCGACTGTGGTGCAGCCGGCCAGAAGTAACATGCCAAGGGCTAGAATGCTGCGGTTGGCCATACGGTTCATACAGGGATCCCGTTGTCGCGAATCAATTTTAACAACGGTTACGCGATCCGTGTATCAACGTCATCAGTTATGCTCGCAAAAACTTGCGGGAAATAGATTGTGTTGCGGCGATTGAGAGGGGGAAATTCCCGTTCCCTTATTTTAAAAGCGCGCCCCGAGAGGCCGCTGCGGTGTTTCTGCTCAAGTTGAACCCTTTCGGGTTATCGGCACGCGACGGAAAAATATGGTTACCACTTTGTTATTATGGCGGTTTGTTACCAGTCGTAAGACTAATTGAGAGAACCTTTCCGCATACTCGCCGTTTTGTCCTGTGATGTTGAGAGCGTCGCCAAGCATCACCGGGGACGAAAAAGTGATGTGACGATGTCTTAATAGGGTGATTGGCCGTTAACCGGTCAGGCACGAGAAACAATGCGCGTTGGATCAGTCCCCACAACGCTGTTTTTTTAGGGAAGGATAGCCATCATGAAGAAGTTTTTAATTGCTTCGGTTGCTGCCGTATCGTTTTTGGGGCTTGCAGCATGCAGCGACAATTCCAACGATGCCAGCAAGGCACCGGCATCGCCTTCGCCTGAAGCGCCGGCTGCGCCTGCTAACAATGACACAATGACTCCACCTGCGACCCCACCGGCGACCCCACCTTCGACACCTGCTCCTGCGCCGGCAACGCCAGGTACGACCGGCACGCCGCCTGCAAATTAAGGGGCAGTTCAGTTGATTTTGCGTCAGCTTTGTTTGCTGATAAGTGAATGGCGGTCCGGTTGGCGGGCCGCCATTCGCCCCGTAAGGAGCGAAGATGATGGATAATTCCGCAGCGGTTGATAATAAAGACAGTATAACTGCGTTTTCCATGTTCAAACGCCGGCTTTCTTCGGTTATGTCTTTTGTTATGAGCCGCCATTTTTTGTTTTTGATTTCCGCTATTGTTCTGGTTGCCCTTGCCGCTTGCGGCAAAGGGGAGGATGAGCAGGCTGCCGTTCCTTCTCAGGAAGAGCAAACAACGTCTGCACCTGCGCCAGAGCAGGATGGCCCGAACTTGATAAAGGCTTTGCAGGATAATTCCGGCGTTATGACGCCGGAAGAGCAGAAAGCCGCTATTGACCGGGCGCGCGCGAATGCGGAAGCGGCAGCCAAGGCTGTTGGCCAGAGCGAACAACAGGCGCAGGCCGCAGGTGAAGCGGCAGCGAGCGCAGCTCAGCGGTCGTTTGAGTCTCGTCAGGCAGCGCAATAATCGGCGCTGCCAAGCCTATATTCTTCCAGTTTATTGTTTTTTCTGTTTTGCAGCGGGTTGTTGTTTCCAGTCATTACGGAATTCTATAGAAACGATTCATGTCGATCTGGGGCCGCATCGGTGAGTTTGTCACTTCCTTAACGCTGAACGCTATTTCAAGCGTGATTGAGGCTGTGCGAACGGTTTTTGAAGGGGATGCAGATACGCGCAGGCGTGTTGCTTTTTCCATCGCGATGATCGCTCTTGCAGCCAAAATGGCGAAAGCTGATGGCGTTGTTACCCAGGACGAGTTTCGGGCATTCCAGAATATTTTTTCTGTTCCACCCGAAGAGCATGCTCATGTGGTCCGGCTCTATAATCTCGCACAGCAGGACGTTGCAGGCTATGAGAGCTACGCGCGTCAGCTTGCTGGCCTTTGCCGTGAAGGCGATGATAATTGTCATTTGCTGGAAGACATTCTCGACGGTCTGTTCCATATCGCAACGGCCGACGGTTATGTGCATGAGAAAGAAATGGCGTTCCTCTCAAGTGTTGCCGAGATATTCGGCTTTGATGAGGAAGGTTTCGAGCGTATTGCTCTGCGCCATGTCAACCAAGGCGAGGGCGACCCCTATGCCATACTGGGTCTGGTGCGGGGTGTTTCGTTTGAGGATGCGCGCAAGCGGTATCGTTCATTGGTCAAAGAGCATCATCCTGACCGGCTTGTTGCGGAAGGTCTTCCGCTTGAATTCATCAAGATTGCAAATACACGCCTTGCTGCCATCAATGCAGCCTGGGCAAGCGTAGAAAAACAGTTGGAAGCCGCATGAGCAGCCCAGATACATCAGAAGAAGAACTCCTGGCGGCACTCGCTTTGGAAAAGCCCGATTATCCAGCCGCGACTGTCGATGCATCGCCGAATTTTGGTATCCGCAAGGATGGCAAGACGCCGACCTATCTTATCCTGCATTATACCGGCCTCGCGACCGCTCAGGAGGCGCTTGATATTCTCAAGTCGCCCGAGAGGGAAGTCTCGGCCCATTACCTTGTCCATGAAGATGGCCGCGTAGTGCAGATGGTTTCTGAAAAGGCGCGCGCATGGCATGCAGGGAAAAGTTTCTGGAAAGGCGAAACCGACATTAATTCGGCTTCGATCGGCATTGAGATCGTCAATCCGGGTGAGTTAGAAAACTACCCGCCCTTCGCCGATCGCCAGATTGAAGCCGTCATTGAGCTTTGCCGAAGCATCTGCGAGCGTTATGGCATCCGCCCCGAGCATGTTCTCGCGCACTCAGATATAGCGCCAGAACGCAAGACAGATCCTGGCCACAATTTTCCATGGAAGCGCCTGCATGAAGCAGGGCTAGCCCATCACATTGAACCGACAGCCATTCGTGGCGGACGTTTTCTCGCGCGTGGCGAGCAGGGGCAACCCGTCGAGGCTTTGCAATCCATGCTAGCGCTTTATGGCTACAAAATTGAGATCAATGGTGTGTTTGATGAGGCTACCGAGACCGTGATTAAGGCGTTTCAACGACGTTTTCGAACACAGAATGTGGACGGCGTGGCCGATGTATCCACGATCGATACCCTCTATAGGCTGATTTTTTCATTGCAAAACGTTACCGCTTAAGAGCTTTGATCTGTTCTCTCATGGCACAGGTATAAGTTTCATATTTCTGTAACAATTTCATTAAACTAGAGCGGATGCATCTTTGGGTAGTGGTGGTTTTCTACTGCTGCGCGCATCACGGATTGTGACAGGGTTTATTACAACCTGTAAGACTATTTTACTTCCCGAACCAATCTTCGGCTGCATTTGCCCGTCAAATGAGCTGCCATTCCCGGCTGTGACGAGCGGGCCCAGCTTTGATAAGCGGGCAAGAGTTTGTGAGCGGGATCATAAATAAACGGCACTGCTGCCCCCAAGACCAGCAATGCCCATAAGCAATCCAAGACGGTAGGTCATGAAAGTAAAATTTGTTGTTGTATGCGCCCTTATTGGCGCCGTGAGTTCCTTTGGTCTTAATTCTGCGATGAGTGCTCCGCTTAATGAGCCAACCAATCTGACGGACCTGCTTAAGGCTCGGGCACAGAACAAGATGGCTGAAGCCAATAAGGCAGAAAATAAATCGCGCTCCGCGAATGCAGAGCCAAGACAGACAGCCAAAAAGGCTTCCGTGGTTACCAGGCGTTCTGCGCCGAATGCTAAAGGCGCGAAGCGCTCCAAGGCAGACGGTACGGCTTCACAGTCTGTAGAGAAGTCCGGCAAGCCTTATTCCCAGATTATCAATCGTTATGCTGCGACCTATGGTGTGCCGTCCTCGCTTGCGCATGCCGTTGTGCGTCATGAAAGCAATTTTCAGCCAAATGTTCGTGGCAAGGCTGGCGAGATCGGCCTCATGCAGATTAAACTCTCCACGGCGCGCAGCTTGGGTTATTCCGGCTCTGCCAAGGGGCTTTATGAGCCATCGACCAATATCCAGTATGGTATGAAATATCTCGCTCAGGCACAGAAGCTTGGCGGCGGCACGACGTGCGGTACGATCCTCAAGTATAATGCCGGTCATGGCGCCAAGCGCATGAACCCGACCTCTGCAAAATATTGCAGCTCGGTTAAGTCTTATATGGCTGGCCTTTAATAATTAAATTTACTTTGTCGGCCGCGTTGAGTTTCAGGTCGATGATGTGAACGAAAAGCCGGTAGCGGTTTCGCTGCCGGCTTTTCTGTTGTGTGCAGATTTTTTCGAAACACGGTTCCCAGCTAGTCCGAACGTGTTATATACGCGGCCGTCAGTCGGTCGGGCAGCCGCGCTTGTCATATGCCGAAAGGCGGCAGGTGAGGAAAGTCCGGGCTCCATGGAAACACGATGCCGGGTAACGCCCGGCGGGGGCGACCCCAGGGACAGTGCCACAGAAAGCAGACCGCCCCGTCTTCCGTACCGCTTGTCAAAGCGGCAGGGATGACGGGGTAAGGGTGAAAGGGTGGGGTAAGAGCCCACCGCGCCGGTGGCAACACAGGCGGCACGGTAAACCCCATTGGGAGCAAAACCGAATAGGGACGGCGCGCCGGTCCGCAAGGATCGGCAATCAGTTTCCGGATCAGCCGTCCGGGTGGGTTGCAAGAGGCGGGTGGCGACATCCGTCCCAGATGAATGGCTGCCACGTTGGACGTAAGTCCGGCCATACAAAACCCGGCTTATAGACCGACTGACACTTTTTCTTCCCCGTATCCGCTAATCGACATTTTTATTTGATCGCAGGAAACGGATAGTTGTGTGCGTGTTGCATATCTATTGCGGGGCCTCCCAATCAAGGAGGTTTCTATGTCGAGTTTAAAAGATAAGGTCGCAATCATTATTGGCGCATCATCAGGAATAGGGCGTGCTGCGGCAATGTTGTTTGCGTCTGAGGGGGCATCTGTTGTTTTGAATGCGCGTAACAAGTTAGGGCTTGAAGCGGTAGCGCATACTATCAAAGAGCTTGGTGGTGAAGCGTATTATGTGGCGGGTGACGCTTCTCATTCTGAAACACATGAAAAACTCATAGCCGTAGCGCAGAACGTGTTCGGCCGTCTTGATATTGCCTTTAATAATGCAGGCACTGTCGGTCCCGTCGTACCGATGGCAGAGGCAAGCCTTGATGATTGGAACAATGTGATCGCCGGTAATCTGACATCGGCATTTCTCGGTGCAAAATCGCAGATACCGTCAATGCTCAGGTCTGGCGGCGGTTCAATCATTTTCACATCAACCTTTGTCGGCAGCAGTGTCGGCATTCCAGGAATGGCACTTTATGGTGCTGCAAAGGCTGGCTTGATGGGATTGGTGAAAGGCATCACCGCAGACTATGGGTCCCAAGGCATCAGAGCCAACGCGCTTTTGCCGGGCGGAGTTGATACGCCGATGGCAGGCAACGATGCGCAGAAAGAATGGGCAGCAGGCCTGCATGCAATGAAGCGGATTGCGCAGCCCGAAGAAATTGCTCAGGCGGCGTTATTTCTCGCGGGGCCGATGTCAAGTTTCGTTACTGGTTCAGCACTCTATGCTGATGGCGGCAATTCAGCCGTCAAATAAAAAGTCAGCGGCTTTCCGGGCTGGAAAGCCGCTTCCCATTTCAGATCGGTGCTCCGGTGAAGAAATCGTAGATCAGTTTCATGTTCAGCACGACGATGATGGCTGCTGTGATTGCGGCAAGCAAGGTCACCCAGCGTGGCGCTGTGAGCGCCCCCATTTTTTTCTTTTCTGCCGTGAACATAACCAGCGGGATGACCGCAAAAGGCAATTGCAAGCTGAGCACGACCTGCGACAGGATCAGAAGTTCGCTCGTTCCTTCGGAGCCATACATAATGGTGACGATGGCTGCTGGTACGATGGCGACAAAGCGGGTGATGGCGCGGCGCAGCCATGGTTTGAGCTTGATGTCGATAAAGCCTTCCATCACGATCTGGCCAGCCATTGTCGCGGTGATGGTCGAGTTTAACCCGCAACAAAGCAATGCGATTGCGAAAAGCGTCGGGGCAAGCGCTGAACCGAGCAGCGGATTGAGCAACGCGTGTGCCTTATCGAGATCCTCGACGCCTGTATTGCGGGTCGCATTGAAGCTGGCCGCTGCAAGAATGAGGATCGACGCGTTGACCAGCAAAGCGAAGGTCAGTGCAATTGTCGAATCGAGTGTCGCATAGCGAATGGCTTCCCGCTTTTCCGGTAAGGTGTGACCGTAATCACGGGTTTGGATAATGCCTGAATGCAGATACAGGTTATGTGGCATGACCGTCGCACCGATAATGCCCAATGCTATATAAAGCATATCCGGGTTGCGTATGATTTCCGTGGTTGGTGCAAACCCGCGGATCACCTCACCCCAATGGGGCTGTGCCATCAGTATCTGGATCAGAAAGCAGACAGCGATCACACCGAGTAAGGTAATGATCAGTGCTTCGACACGGCGGAAGCCCTTGTTCTGCAAATAGAGTACAAGAAGCACGTCGGCGGCAGTCAGGATGACACCGATTTCCAGCGGAATACCGAAAAGCAGATTAAGACCGATTGCCGTTCCGATCACTTCGGCGAGGTCTGTGGCACAGATGGCAAGTTCTGCCAGAAACCACAAAGGCCAAGCGAGAAAACGCGGATAGGCATCGCGGCAGGCCTGCGCAAGATCACGACCCGTAGCAACCGCAAGCCGGGTACACAGCGCTTGCAACAGAACGGCCATGAGATTTGAAAGCAGCACGACTGACAAAAGCGTGTAGCCGAAGCGTGATCCGCCCGCGAGCGAAGTGGCCCAGTTGCCGGGGTCCATATAGCCGACAGCAACCAGGTAGCCAGGCCCGAAAAAGGCCATGGCACGGCGAAATTTCGAGCCGGAGCGGTTGACACGGACTGACCGGTGGACATCCGACATTGAGGCTTCGCCCCGTTCCCGACGCCAGCCTTCAAATGTAACGTCTTGCGGAGCGGGAGGCGTATTTCCCCGAAGGGGCATCTTAAATGCCATGCGTCATGTTTCCAAAATGCAATTGCGAATTATTTGCAATAAATAACGTTTGTATGGTTTGCCGTCAACTGCTGTTCATTGAGCGTTTTTCATATCAGTGTGATTGTTCAATCTAGGTATTGGACGAATTGACCGCACGCCGGAAGCGCGGTTTTGGATGCCTGAATCACGTGAAATCGGGGCAACAAAACTTTTCTATAAGTTCCGGTTTTTTGATTGGGCAGAGCAAAGCATAACGGTTCATTAAGCTTAATATCCGATAACTGTTTGAACGAATCCGTCAAATCGGCGGCCGTTTGAAATTGGCCGGAATTCGAAAGAAAACACAGGATAGCGGGACGTGATCCCGGGAAAGGACCGTGATGATGGCTAGCCTCGGCGGAGACCAATCTCAAGCCGAAGGGGCTCAGGTCCGTCACGTTCCGGTGCTTATCTCCGAAGTGATTGATGCCCTGAAGCCCGAAACCGGCAAAATAATCGTCGATGGCACATTCGGTGCAGGGGGTTACACGCGGTGCGTTCTGGAGCAGGGGGCGAATGTTATTGCAATCGACCGTGATCCCACCGCGATTGACGCCGGACAGGCCATGGTCAGGCAGTTCGATGATCGGCTTACGCTGGTTGAAAGCCAGTTTTCCAGGCTGGATCAGGCTGTTGAGCAGGTTCTGGGCGACGGCGCGAAAGTTGATGGTGTTGTGCTTGATATTGGTGTCTCATCGATGCAAATCGATGAAGCTGAGCGTGGGTTTTCATTTCAGAAAGATGGTCCGCTCGACATGCGCATGTCCCGCAAGGGGCCAAGTGCTGCCGATGTGGTGAACCGCCTGAAGATGGGTGATCTGGCGCGCATCTTTAATTTTCTTGGCGAGGAACGCCATGCGGGGCGTATCGCGCGCATGATTGAAAAGCGGCGCGAAGCGCAGCCTTTCACACGCACGCTTGATCTCGCCAATGCCATTGAAGCGCTGGTCGGGCGCAATCCGAAAGTGCCTATTCATCCGGCAACGCGTGTGTTTCAGGCGCTGCGCATTTATGTGAATGACGAGCTTGGTGAATTGGCGCGTGCACTGCTTGCGGCAGAACGCGTTCTTAAACCGGGTGGCCGTCTGGTGGTCGTAACCTTCCACTCGCTCGAAGACCGGATGGTCAAGCGTTACTTTGCAGATCGCGCCGGTGGCAGTGCCGGATCGCGGCATCTGCCGGAAACCCACGTGCGTCTTCCCAGCTTTACGGCTGCGGTGAAGGGGGCTGTTGGGCCGAGTGTTGAAGAAGAAGAGCGCAATCCTCGTGCCCGTTCCGCAAAATTGCGTGCGGGTGTGAGAACTGAAAATCCGCCTCTTGAAGATGATCTTTCGCTGTTCGGGCTGCCAAAGCTGCCTGAAACGCATGAACTGACCCGGAGTTGAACGAGTGCTGCGTACTTTTGAACTCATCATGATAGCGGCGATGCTGGTGGCAGCAACGATCACCTATACCATCAAATATGATGCGGAACGGCAGATCGCTGTCATTGCAAAATTGAAGCGCCAGATCGATTCCGAAAAGGACACGATTACGCTGTTGCGCGCGGATTGGGCATTGATGAGACAGCCGGGCCGTTTGCAGAGCCTTGTTGGTGTTTATGCGGACGAGTTGAAACTTGCACCCATTGAAGCTGAACAGTTTGCTATGGGCGTTGAAGATATTCCTGAGCGTCAGCTGGACGACATTCAGAAGCTGATTTCCGGCAGTGACGAACTGGTCGCAAGCGGTGTTCTGAAGCCAGACGCAACGACCACAGGAAGCATCAAGAAAAATGGAGCGAGGCACTGATCATGCGGCTGAAGCTCGGGTTTTCCAAAAAGAACAAACAGAACATTCATGACGGCATGGAGCCGGCTGGCAATATGGCGTTTGTCGGCTCGCGTAAAAAGAACGGCAACCGTGCCCGCAATCGTCTTTGGATGGCGATTGTCTGCTTCGTTGGCATTTATGGTGTGATCGGTGGGAAGCTGGTCTATTTTGGTGTGATCGGCGGCGAAGATGAGGAGTCAAACGGTCCAGCAGTGCATCAGCTTGCATCGCGACCCGATATTCTGGATCGCAATGGCGAAATTCTTGCCACTGACATTAAAACATCATCGCTTTTCGCCGAACCGCGCAAGATTGTCGATCCCGATGAAACCATTGAACTGCTTTCAACGGTCATTCCTGATCTTGATTGGGAAACGACCTATCGTCGTCTGAAGAGCGGTGCGGGTTTTGTCTGGATCAAGCGTGGCCTGACACCGCGTCAGCAGAGCCAGATCATGGCGCTCGGTGTTCCGGGCATTGGTTTTCGCACCGAAAAGCGTCGTTTTTATCCCGGTGGTCCGACCGCTTCGCATATTCTTGGCCTCGTCAATGTCGATAACCAGGGCATTGCCGGCATGGAGAAATATATCGACAGTCAGGGCCTGAGCGATCTGCGCGCTGCGGGTATGGCGACGGCACAATCGCTGGAACCGGTCAAGCTTTCCATTGATATTCGCGTGCAGCACATCATGCGTGACGTGCTGGTGAAGGCTGTTGAACGGTATCGCGCAATTGCAGCGGGTGCTGTCGTTCTCAATGTGAAGACCGGCGAAGTGATCGCCATGGCTTCGGTGCCGGATTTTGATCCGAACAATCCCGTGCATGCGCTTGATAAGGATCGCCTCAACCGTATGTCGGCAGGCACCTATGAAATGGGCTCGACGATCAAGAGCTTCACCACGGCAATGGCGCTCGACTCGGGTAAATTTACGCTTAATTCGCGCATCGATGCATCGCGTCCGCTGGTGATTGGTCGCCAGACGATCCGCGACTTCCACGGTAAGGGCCGTGTGTTGACGCTGCCAGAGGTTTTCATCTTCTCTTCCAATATTGGCTCTGGTCATGAGGCCAATGTTGTGGGCATTGAAGGCCATCGCGCATTTTTGAAGAAAATGGGTTTGCTGGACCGCATGGAGACGGAGTTGCCAGAAGTTGCCCGTCCTGTCGAACCACGCGTCTGGAAGAAAGTTAACTCCATGACCATTGCGTTTGGTCACGGCATGATGACGACACCGCTTCAGACAGCAGTGGGCGCGGCAGCATTGATGAATGGTGGCAAGCTGATTGAACCAACCTTCCTGACCCGAACCCAGGCTGAAGCCAATAAGGTTGCAAAGCAGGTCATCCATCCGCAGGTTTCCGCCGATATGCGCTATCTCTATCGTTTGAACGCGACAGCGCCCGGCGGTTCTGGCAAGCGCGCCACCGTTCAGGGCTATCGCGTTGGCGGCAAAACCGGCACGGCTGAAAAGGTTGTGCATGGCCGTTATTCGAAAGATGTGCGCTTCAACGCCTTCCTTGCATCCTTCCCGATGGACGATCCAACCTATGTCGTTCTGACGATTATCGACGAACCGAAACCGGAAGAAGGCAAGTATAGCGCAACCGCCGGTCTCAATGCTGCGCCAATGGTGGCTGACATTATTCGCCGTTCAGCCACTTTTTTGGGAGTAAAGCCCGATTTTCGACTCGAATTTGCGCCAGCAGAGTCTGAATTGGCCTTTGCTGATTCTGCAAATGACTGATTTGTGCAATTGCATGTAAAACCTGACCGTCTGCACACTGTAACTGGAATTGGTATGACCATGAAGTTGAAAGACATCGCACTTTTTAAGGAACTTACCTCCGGTTCGGCGGGTGATCTGGAAATCACGGGTGTTACGTCGGACTCCCGGAAAGTGCAGCGCGGTTTTCTTTTTGCCGCGCTCAAAGGTGTGAAGGCCGATGGTGCTGTTTTTGCTGCGGATGCTATCAGCCGTGGCGCTGCTGCGATCATTGCCGGTAAAGATACGATTATTAGCAATGCAGCCGTACCCGTTGTGCATGTGGAAGATCCACGCCATGCGCTGGCGGTTGCCAGCGCACAGTTTTACGGCAAGCAACCTGAGGTCATGGTTGCAGTGACAGGCACCAGCGGCAAGACGTCTGTCGCTTCGTTTACGCGCCAGATTTGGGCTTATGCGGGTTTTCCGGCTGCCAATATCGGGACCACAGGCGTATTTTCGCCAACGCGCAGCGATTACAACTCGCTGACAACACCGGATCCGGTTGAGTTGCAGCGTGTGCTCGCAGAACTGGCCGATGAAGGTGTGACCCATGCCGCGATGGAAGCGTCATCGCATGGTCTTGATCAGCGTCGTCTTGATGGTGTGAAGTTGGCCGCAGGTGCTTTCACCAATCTTGGTCGCGATCACATGGATTATCATGCGACGATCGAAGAATATCTGCATGCCAAGATGCGCCTGTTCGACACTTTGCTGCCAAAGGGATCGCCTGCAATCATTTTTGCAGATGACCAGTTCTCGCCCCAGGCAATAGAAGCGGCAAAAGCTGCTGGTTGCGATGTGAAGACAGTCGGCCGCAAGGGTGATTTCATCACCATCAAACGTGTTGAGCATGAGCGCTTCCGCCAGCACGTTGAAGTGCGTATTGGCGATGAAATATTTGAGATTGAATTGCCGTTGGCCGGTGATTTTCAGGTTGCCAATGCGCTTGTTTCAGCTGGCCTTGCCATGGTCACAGGTGTTCCGGTTGCAGCCGCCATGCGTGCGCTTGAACGCCTTAAAGGGGCGCCGGGCCGTCTTGATCTGGTTGGTGCCACGGAAGAGGGCGCTCCTGCCTATGTGGATTATGCGCATAAGCCGGAAGCACTTGAAAATGTTCTCACATCGGTGCGCCCATTCACGACTGGCCGCGTCATCGTGGTGTTTGGCTGTGGCGGCGATCGCGACAAGGGCAAGCGCCCGATCATGGGAGAAATCGCTGCGCGTCTGGCGGATGTTGCGATCGTGACTGACGACAATCCACGCTCGGAAGTGCCTGCACAGATCCGTTCGGAAATTATGGCTGCGGCGCCCGGTGCGACCGAAATTGGCGATCGGCGTGAAGCGATCTTTACCGCTGTGTCGATGATGATGCCCGGCGATACGCTGGTTGTTGCGGGCAAAGGCCACGAGGAAGGCCAGATCGTCGGTGACCTTACGCTTCCTTTCTCCGATCATGCGGAAGTGGCGGCAGCGCTTGCTGCACGTCTTGAGGAGAATAAGAAATGAGTGACTGGCTTTGGGCATCTGCCGATATGGTCGAGGCCATGGAAGGTCGTCCTGTTGGCACCATGCCTGCCGGAATTACCGGCATTTCTATTGATAGCCGCACGTTGAAAGAGGGCGAAGCGTTTTTCGCAATTAAGGGTGAATTGTTTGACGGTCATGACTTTGCAACAGCGGCCATGGCTGCTGGTGCTGGTCTTCTGGTGGTCAACGAATCCCGTCTGCCTGCTCTTGGCAATCTCAAAGTGCCGATGATCGTGGTTGATGATGTCCTTGAAGCGTTGATCAAGCTTGGTATTGCCTCGCGTGCGCGCTCCAGAGCGCAGATCATTGCCGTGACCGGGTCTGTGGGAAAAACAACGACGAAGGAAGCGTTGCGTCATGTGCTGGCTGATTGCGGCAAAGTTCACGCATCGGTCGCGTCATTTAACAATCACTGGGGTGTGCCGCTGACGCTCGCCCGTATGCCTGCCGATACAGATTATGGTGTGTTCGAAATCGGCATGAACCATCATGACGAAATTCGCCCGCTGGTGAAAATGGTTCGTCCGCATGTAGCACTGATTACTTTGATTGCTCCGGCCCACCTTGGCCATTTCGCCAATCTTGAAGAAATTGCAACAGCCAAAGCCGAGATTTTTGAAGGTGTTGTGCCGGGCGGTTATGCGTTGCTCAACCGCGACGACAAGCGTTTCAAGCAGCTTGAAGACCTCGCTGCGCAGGCAGGCGTCGAACATGTGGTGACTTTCGGTGAAAATGCCCGTTCTGACTACCGCCTGCGTGAAGTGAAGATGCATCCGACCTGCTCCTGTATGACGGTGAAGATCGGTGATGAAGAAGCCGTCGTCAAAGTCGGTATGCCGGGACGGCATATTGTGCAGAATATGCTTGCGGTTCTTGGCGCCGCTCATCTTGTTGGTGCAGATATGGCCAAGGTTGCCATCGCCATGGCAACGCTGACCGCTGAAGGCGGACGCGGTGCACGCCATGTGCTGGAACATCCAGACGGTGGTTCCTTCACGCTGATCGATGAAAGTTACAATGCCAATCCGACCTCGATGCGCGCTTCTCTTTCGCTTTTGCAGGCCACCCCGCCGCAAGGACCGCGTGGACGCCGCATCGCTGTTCTTGGTGATATGCTGGAGCTTGGTCGTCAGTCCGGGAAGCTTCATGCTGATCTTGCGCGTCCCATTGTCGATGCAGAAGTGAACGCGGTTTATATCGGCGGACGCGAAATGTCGGTGCTCAAAAATGCTTTGCCGGTTGAAATTCACGTCGAATACAGGCAGAGCACCGATGAATTGTTGCCGCTGGTGACGAAGGCTGTGCGTCCCGGCGATGTTGTCATGGTGAAATCATCCAAGGGGATTGGCTTCTCCAAAATCGTCAAGGCGCTGACCAGCCAGTTTCCGCCAGTGGTGCCTGCCGAGTAGCAGTTTTTGAGGGATTTTTCTCCGCATGTTGATGCTTCTTTCAATCTTCGCCGAGCATGTGACACCGTTTAACGTGTTCCGCTACATCACGTTCCGCACTGGCGGCGCGATGATCACTTCGGCGTTGATCGTGTTCCTTTTTGGCCCCACGATCATCAATGCGCTGCGCGTGCGACAGGGAAAAGGTCAGCCGATCCGCGCTGACGGTCCTCAGACACATTTCAAAAAAGCCGGTACGCCTACCATGGGCGGCCTGATGATCATGACCGGTATTTTGGTCTCCTGCTTTTTGTGGGCCAACCTTTCCAGTATCTATGTCTGGGTTGTGTTGATGGTCACGGTGGGTTTTGGCGCCATCGGCTTTTATGACGATTATCTGAAAGTCACGAAGCAGTCGGACAAAGGTTTTTCCGGCAAATCACGTCTGGCTATCGAGTTCCTGATTGCAGCCGTTGCAGCCTTCATCATCATGCGGGCAGGGCAGGAGCCATTCTCCTCGTCGCTGACATTTCCGTTTGTGAAGCAGTTTGTGCTTAATCTTGGCTGGTTCTTCATTCCATTGGCAGCCTTTGTCATGGTTGGCGCTGGCAATGCGGTGAACCTGACTGACGGTCTTGATGGTCTTGCTATCGTGCCTGTGATGGTCGCGGCTGCATCTTTTGGCTTCATTGCCTATCTTTCGGGTAATGCGATCTTTGCCGATTACCTTCAGATCCATTTTGTTCCGGGTACGGGCGAGCTGGCCGTGGTGCTGGGTGCTGTTATCGGCGCAGGTCTTGGCTTTCTCTGGTTCAATGCGCCTCCGGCTGCAATCTTCATGGGTGATACCGGCTCGCTGGCATTGGGCGGTATGCTTGGTACGGTTGCTGTTGCGACCAAGCACGAAATCGTTCTTGCCATCATTGGCGGCCTCTTTGTCATGGAAGCACTTTCGGTCATTATTCAGGTTGGTTCGTTCAAGCTCACTGGCAAGCGTGTGTTCCTGATGGCCCCCATTCATCATCATTTTGAAAAGAAGGGCTGGACAGAAAGTCAGGTCGTGATCCGTTTCTGGATCGTGGCAATTATCCTTGCCATGATCGGCCTTTCCACATTGAAGCTGAGATAAGGCAAACAGAATGATCCCGATCACCGCCCTTAAAGACAAGACTATCGCCCTCTTCGGACTGGGCGGGTCGGGCATCGCCACCGCCAAGGCAATCGTTGCCGGTGGTGCGAAGATCATTGCCTGGGACGATAATCCCGACAGTGTGGCACGTGCGCAGAGCGCAGGCATTGCGACGGGGGATTTGAGGCAGGCGGACTGGTCACAGTTCGCTGCCTTTGTGCTTTCACCCGGCGTGCCGCTGACCCATCCGAAGCCACATTGGAGCGTTGATCTGGCTCGTGCAAATGCCGTTGAAATTATTGGTGATGTCGAACTCTTTGTTCGCGAGCGCAATCATATTGCACCCGATTGTCCGTTTATCGCCATCACCGGCACAAACGGCAAATCCACCACAACCGCACTGATTGCCCATATCATCAAGGCTTCAGGCCGCGACATGCAACTCGGCGGCAATATCGGTACAGCAATCCTCACATTGGAAGCGCCTGCGCCAGGCCGTTTCTATGTGGTTGAGTGCTCGTCTTATCAGATTGATCTCGCACCATCGCTGAACCCGACTGCCGGTATTCTGCTGAACCTGACGCCGGATCATCTTGATCGCCACGGCTCGATGGAAAACTATGCCGCTATCAAAGAACGGCTGGTTGCGAATAGCGGCGTGGCAATCATCGGCGTGGATGATGCATATTGTGCGGGTATCGCAGATCGTCTTGAAAGCAGCAGCGTAAACGTTGCAAGGATCTCCAAGGATAAGCGGCTTGAAAACGGAAGCTTCGCCGAAGGCGCAAAGCTTTATTGTGCCACAAATGGCAAAGCCGAAGAACTGGCTTCCCTTGAAGGCATTGGCTCTTTGCGCGGTGCGCATAATGCGCAGAACGCGTTGGCTGCAATTGCGGCCTGTTTGTCGGTGGGCCTATCGATTGAAGAAATTCGTGCGGGTTTGAAAACTTTTCCGGGTCTTGCGCATCGCATGGAACAGATTGGCCATCGCGGCAAGGTTCTGTTCGTCAATGATTCAAAGGCGACCAATGCGGAGGCGACAGCTCCGGCGTTGTCGTCTTTTGCTGATCATATTTACTGGATCGCCGGCGGTGTACCCAAGGCTGGCGGCATCAGCGCTTTGTCGGAATTCTTTCCGCGTATAACAAAAGCCTATCTGATTGGTGAAGCGGCAGCACAGTTTGCTGCGACGCTGGGCGACGCCGTGCCATTTGAGATTTCCGACACGCTGGCTGTTGCGGTTGAGCACGCCGCGCGCGATGCAGGCAATGATGCGGCAAGCGAACCCGTGGTTCTGCTTTCACCGGCTTGTGCAAGCTTTGATCAGTTTCAGAATTTTGAAAAACGTGGTGATGCATTCCGCACCACCGTTCTCACGCTCCCCGGTATTGAACCAATTGGAAGGGAAAGCCGATGGTAAGTCGCGTTGACCGTGGTCCTGTCGCCAACTGGTGGTGGACAATCGACCGTTACTTTCTGGCTGCATGTCTGGCTCTGATGGGGCTTGGTGTGCTGTTGTCCTTTGCGGCAAGTCCTGCCGTTGCACAGCGCATTGGCCTTAACAGCTTCCATTTTGTTGAGCGGCAGATCTTCTTCATGATCCCGGCTCTGATTGTGATGATTGGCGTGTCGTTTTTGACACCACGCCAGATCCGGCGCTTTGCGCTGGTGCTGCTTTGTGTGTCGCTGTTTTTGATGGCGGCCGCACTTTTTGTGGGTATCGAGATCAAGGGTGCGCGTCGATGGGTGAGCCTTGCAGGCTTGTCTATTCAGCCGTCTGAATTCATGAAGCCAGCCTTTGTGGTCATCTGCGCCTGGCTTTTCTCCGAGCGTGAACGCGGTGGTGAGATGCCGGGCTATTTTCTGGCGATGATGCTGTTTTGTGTGACGGCCGGATTGTTGATGTTGCAGCCCGACTTTGGTCAGACCATGCTTACCACCGGCACATGGGGTGCAATGTTCTTCCTCGCCGGTCTGCCGATGCTGTGGATTCTGGTCCTTGGCGGTATTGCAGCGGTCGGTGCTTTCGGTGCCTATATGACACTGGATCACGTTGCGGGCCGTGTTAATCGCTTTATGACGGGTGAAGGTGATACGTTTCAGGTGGATATGGGGCGTGAGGCTCTTTTGCGCGGTGGCTGGTTCGGCCAGGGGCCGGGTGAAGGCATCGTCAAGCGCAGTATTCCAGACAGTCACACCGACTTTATCTTTTCAGTTGCCGCAGAAGAATATGGCATCATTCTCTGCATGATCATCATGGCGCTTTTCGCTTTTATCGTGATCCGCGGGCTTTCGATTGCGCTTCGCGAGCGTGACGCATTCACACGTCTGGCTGTGTCGGGCATCGTGATTCTGTTCGGCTTCCAGTCGATTATTAACATGGCCGTTAATCTGCATCTGATGCCTGCCAAGGGCATGACGCTTCCATTCATTTCTTATGGTGGTTCCTCGCTGGTCGCTATTGCAATCACGATGGGCATTTTGCTGGCGCTGACCCGTCGTCGCCCGGAAGCGCGCATGACGCATACGGTTGGTATGGGTGAGCGCATTCCGGCTTTGTGAGGGGATTATGGGAAAAGGCGTAATCGTATTGGCCGCCGGGGGAACGGGCGGTCATCTGTTTCCAGCTGAAGCGCTGGCGCATGAATTGAAGTCTCGCGGATGGGACGTGCATCTGGCGACCGATGCACGGGCGCAGCGTTTTGCCGGTGCCTTTGCAGAGGACCATGTGCACGTGATCCGCTCTGCCACCATCGCCGGACGCAATCCAATTGCGCTGGCACGCACATTGTGGTCGTTGTGGCAGGGTAATCTCGACAGCCGCAAATTGTTTCGTCGCCTCAAGCCGAAGCTTGTCGCAGGCTTTGGTGGCTATCCGACATTGCCGCCGCTTTATGCAGCAGGCAATATGGGCATTCCGACGCTTGTCCATGAGCAGAACGCTGTCATGGGCCGTGCCAATAAGGGATTGGCTTCACGCGTGAAAGCGATTGCTGGTGGGTTTCTGCCAGAAACAAGCGGTGCTTTTTCTGACAAGATCGTTGCGACCGGCAATCCGGTTCGCCCGCCTGTGCTTGCGGCTGCCAACACGTCTTATAAGCCAGCCAAAGAGGGGCAGCGTTTTCGCCTTCTGGTATTCGGTGGTAGTCAGGGTGCGCAGTTTTTCTCAAATGCTATTCCCGAAGCAATTGCGCTTATGCCGGAGAGCGAACGCGCACGGCTGCTGATTACACAACAGGCGCGTAAAGAGGACGAGGCATCCGTCCGTGCTGCCTATCAGAGGCTGAAAATTCCAGCCGATGTGGCACCCTTTTTCAACGACATGCCCGCGCGCATTGCAGATGCGCATTTTGTGATTTCGCGCTCAGGCGCATCCACCGTTTCAGAAATTGCGGCGATTGGCCGTCCGGCCATGCTGGTGCCGTTTCCGCATGCGCTTGATCATGATCAGGCTGCGAATGCGGCGGCCCTTGCTGCGGCAGGAGGTTGCGATGTCGTGCGTCAGGCAGAGCTTACACCGCAGCGGCTCGCCGAAATCATCTGTTCAGCCATGAATGCGCCTGAAAGGCTCGAACAGCAGGCAAAAGCGGCAAAAAGCGTTGGTAAGCCGGATGCCACGCAGTTGCTTGCCGATCTTGCAGAGGCTATTGCAGCAGGTAAATCTGTTCAGGAATTCAAAGAAGGAACTCGGCCATGAAAATGCCGCTGAATATCGGGCTTGTCCATTTTATCGGGATCGGCGGCATTGGCATGAGCGGCATTGCGGAAGTGCTGCACAATCTCGGCTATAAGGTTCAGGGTTCGGATCAGTCGGACAGCGCCAATGTGCAGCGTCTGCGCGAGAAGGGCATTGAAGTCTTTGTCGGTCACAAGGCCGAAAATATTGGCGATGCCGAAGTCATCGTTGTCTCGACGGCGATCCGCAAAAACAATCCTGAACTTGTGAGTGCGCGCGAAAAGCTTTTGCCGATCGTTCGCCGTGCGGAAATGCTGGCCGAGCTGATGCGCTTTCGTCGTGCGGTTGCCATTGGCGGCACGCACGGCAAGACCACGACCACGTCGATGGTGGCAGCGCTGCTTGATGCTGGTCATCTTGATCCGACGGTTATCAATGGCGGCATCATCAATGCTTACGGCACCAATGCACGCATGGGGGACGGCGACTGGATGGTTGTTGAAGCCGATGAAAGCGATGGCACCTTCCTTAAGCTTCCCGCCGATATTGCGGTTGTGACCAATATCGATCCGGAACATCTGGATCACTATGGCAATTTCGACAATGTGCGCGCGGCTTTTGCGCAGTTCGTTGAGAATGTGCCGTTTTATGGGTTTGGCGTGATGTGCCTTGATCATCCTGAAGTGCAGGCTCTGGTCAGCCGCATCGAAGATCGTCGCATTGTGACTTATGGGCAGAACCCGCAGGCTGATGTGCGTTTTGTCAATCATCGCATGGACGGCGCTGTCAGCCTGTTTGACGTCCTGATCCGTTCGCGCAAGGGCGAAACAACCGAGATCAAGGATCTGCGCTTGCCAATGCCGGGTCTGCACAATGTTTCCAATGCGACGGCGGCGATTGCTGTCGCACATGAGTTGGGTATTTCGGCAGACGATATTCGTCGTGGACTTGGGGCATTTGGTGGCGTCAAGCGTCGCTTCACCCATACGGGATCGTGGAATGGCGTTGAGATTTTCGACGACTATGGCCATCATCCGGTTGAAATCCGCGCGGTGTTGAAGGCTGCGCGTGAAGCAACCAAGGGTCGTGTGATCGGCATTGTTCAGCCGCATCGTTACACGCGCCTGCATAGCCTGTTTGATGAGTTTGCAGCGTGCTTTAATGACGCTGACACTGTTATCGTAATGCCGGTTTATACAGCAGGTGAGGACCCGATTGAGGGTGTGAATTCGGAAATGCTGGTTTCTCGTATCAAAACGGCAGGTCATCGCGATGCGCGTTTTGCAAGTGGGCCGGAAACCTTGGCGCCACTGGTCGCATCTATTGCTGAACCTGGGGATTTCGTGGTCTGTCTGGGTGCAGGCAGTATCACGCAATGGGCTTATGCATTGCCGAAAGAGCTGGCTGAACAGGGTAAAAAGTAATGGAAAGCGGCGAGGCGCTTCTCAAGAAGCTTGATGGAAGGCTGTCGGGACTGCGTGGCAAGCTGACGCCGGATGCTGGTATGGATAAGATTACATGGTTCCGTGCCGGCGGTCCTGCACAGGTTCTGTTTCAGCCTGCTGATGAAGAAGATTTGTCTGAATTTTTGAAGGCTGTGCCGGAAGAGATTCCCCTTCTGGTTGTGGGTATCGGTTCCAATCTCTTGGTGCGTGACGGTGGAATCCCGGGCTTTGTGGTGCGTCTGTCTGCCAAGGGGTTTGGTCATGTCGAGCAGGTTTCGCAAACCCAGTTGAGAGCAGGGACCGCGACGCCGGATAAACGTGTGGCAGCGGCAGCACTTGAAGCGGGGCTCAGCGGCTTTCACTTCTACCATGGCATTCCCGGTGGCATTGGTGGTGCTCTGCGCATGAATGCCGGTGCCAATGGGGTTGAAACGCGCGAGCGTGTGGTTGAAGTACGTGCGCTGGATCGCAAGGGTGAACTGCATATCCTGTCCAACGCCGATATGGGCTACGCCTATCGCCATTCCTCGGCATCGCCTGAGCTGATTTTCACTTCGGCTCTGTTTGAAGGTATTCCGGGCGACCGCGACGAAATTCAGAAGGCTATGGATGCGGTGCAGAATCACCGCGAAACGGTGCAGCCTGTGCGCGAAAAAACGGGCGGTTCAACTTTCAAGAATCCTGAAGGCACGTCTGCGTGGAAGGAAATTGATAAAGCTGGTTGCCGTGGCTTGCGCGTGGGTGGCGCGCAGATGTCAGAGATGCATTGCAACTTCATGATCAATGCCGGCGACGCCACCGGATATGACCTTGAAACGCTTGGCGAGACAGTTCGCGCTAAAGTTTATGAGAATTCAGGCATTCGCCTTCATTGGGAGATTAAGCGGCTCGGCTTGTTCCGCGAAGGGCGGGAAGTGAAAGAATTCTTATAAAAAGTCCATTCTTAAGAAGCCCGGATTTCCCACTGAAATTCCGGGCTTTTTTGTGCTTATTGAGTGATTCGAAACGTGCTCCCCTTTTGATAGGGGCTTGCCACGGAATCAACTCTCTGATTCTTTATGGTTAACCGTACAGTGATTTGATTCGTCAGGGTTTTTCCTGACTTGGGTGTCCGCTGCATAATGTGGGTGGGCTATCCTGATTCTATTTTTGATTCGAGCGCAGGGAATGCGCAGAGGGGATGACTGACATGGCTGGACAGAAGGCTGTAAAGCATGTTGCCGTTTTGATGGGCGGTTTCTCATCAGAGCGTCCGGTCAGTCTTTCGTCGGGTACTGCCTGTGCTGCGACCCTCGAAGAATGCGGCTATCGCGTCACGCGCATTGATGTTGATCGTAATGTTGCAAGCGTTCTTGCTGAATTGAAGCCTGATGTGGTGTTTAATGCGCTGCATGGTCCGTTTGGTGAAGACGGTACTATTCAGGGGATTCTTGAATATCTTCAAATTCCTTACACGCATTCTGGCGTGTTGGCTTCAGCGCTTGCCATGGACAAGGATCGCGCCAAAAAGGTTGCTGCTGCGGCCGGCGTCACGGTTGCGCCTTCGCGTCTCATGAACCGTTTTGATATTGGTTCCGAGCACCCTATGCAGCCTCCTTACGTCGTCAAGCCTGTGCGTGAAGGCTCCAGCTTCGGTGTTGTTATCGTCAAGGAAGACCAGACGCATGCGCCGCAGATCATCGGCTCTGCCGAATGGAATTATGGTGCCGAAGTTCTGGTTGAAAAATACATCCCCGGCCGTGAGTTGACCTGCGCGGTGATGGGTGATCGCGTGATGGATGTCTGCGAGATCATTCCGGTGGGGCATCAGTTCTACGATTTTGATTCAAAATACGTGCCTGGCGCATCAACTCACGTATGTCCGGCAAAAATTTTACCAAATATTTACCAAAAAATACAAACAATGGCCCTTACGGCGCATCGGGCAATCGGGTGTCGGGGCGTAAGCAGATCAGACTTCCGTTTCGATGATCGTTTTTCTGAAGAAGGCGAAGTTATCTGGCTGGAAGTGAATACTCAGCCGGGCATGACTCCTACCTCGCTCGTACCTGACATCGCGAAGACGGCAGGTATCTCTTTTGGTGAATTGTTGAGTTGGATGGTGGAGGACGCGTCTTGTTTGCGTTAAACGGCAGATCACATGAATACAGGCGTTCGGGCGCGATGCGGGATGCATCGGGTGCGGCCTTTGTTCTGCCGCGCTTTCTGCGCAAGCCGTTCCGCTTTGCTGTCCGTATGTTTCAGGGCAATATCAATGTTCCGCGTTATGCCGGTACGATTGGTATGCTCAGCTTTCTTGGTGCAACCGGCATCTATGGCATGGTGCTTGGTGGACATTCCGAGAATATGATCAAGGCGACGGCTTCGACTTTCGGTTTTGCTATTGAAAACGTGAAGGTCGTTGGTAACAGCGAAACGTCAGATATTGATATTCTGGGTCAGCTTGAACTGGACGGCGAGACCTCTTTGATCGGCCTGAGTGCGGAAAGTGCGCGTCAGGCGATTGCCAAGCTGCCTTGGGTTGAGAGCGCTGAAGTGCGCAAGGTTTATCCGGGCACGCTGCTGGTTTCGTTGGAAGAGCGCAAGGCCTTCGCCGTCTGGCAGAATGGTCAGGAGCTTTCGCTGATTGATTCGGCGGGCGACACAATCGTTCCATTCCGTCCGGGTCGTTACAATGCTCTCCCGCTTGTGGTGGGTGAAGGCGCTGAAAAGCGCGTTAAGGGTTTTGTGGACGAGGTTGCGGCTTATCCTGCTTTGGCTTCCAAGGTTCGGGCCTATATCCGGGTTGCGGATCGTCGGTGGGATTTGCTGCTGGAAAACGGCGTTCGCATCATGCTGCCGGAAGATGAGCCGATGAAGGCTCTTGCGGAAATTGAACGCCTTGATGGGGAAAAACATCTTCTGTCCCGCGATATCGCATCGGTCGATATGCGTCTTGATGATCGTGTTACGGTTCAGTTGACGGCAAGCGGTATGGAGCAGCGCCAGAAGTTCTTGGCTGATCGTAAGAAAGAATTAGCCCGCACGGGGAAGCGCGTATGAGTATTCTTGGCGGAAAAAGTTCAACACAGGCTGGAGGGGCAGGGCGCAAGGTGCGCCTACTGACCGTTCTGGATGTTGGTTCAAGCAAGGTCTCTTGCGTGATTGCACGCTTGCGTCCGCATGAAAGCGGTGTGCTTCTTCCGGGGCGCACGCATCGCATGGAAGTTCTTGGCATTGGTCATCAGCGTTCGCGCGGTGTGAAGTCCGGTGTCATTATCGATCTTGATGCCGCAGAACAGTCGATACGCCTTGCGGTTGATGCTGCTGAACGTATGGCCGGTTTGACCGTCGACAGTCTGATCGTCAATATTTCCGCAGGACGTCTCAAGAGCGAAACCTTTACCGCAAGCGTTAATCTTGGCGGTCATGAAGTTGAGCAGACTGACATTCGCCGCGTGCTGGCCGCTGGTGCCAAGCAGGCGCTTGCTGCCGAACGCCACCTCGTGCATTCGCTGCCCGTCGGTTACACGCTTGACGGAGAACGCGGCATTCGCGATCCGCTTGGCATGCTGGGTGACAGCCTTGGCGTTGATATGCATGTGTTGACGGCTGATGCAGCACCCTTGCGTAATCTTGAGCTTTGCGTCAATCGTTGCCATCTTTCCGTTGAAGCAATCGTTGCCACGCCTTATGCGAGCGGCCTTGCCGCTCTCGTGGGTGATGAAGCTGAAATGGGTGCGGCCTGCATCGATATGGGCGGCGGCACAACAACGATCTCCGTGTTCTCCGAAGGCAAGTTCATTCACGCTGATGCTGTCGCTATCGGTGGATCGCATGTCACGATGGACGTGGCGCGCGGCTTCTCTACGCGTATGGAAGATGCTGAACGTCTCAAGGTTATGTATGGTTCGGCGCTGCCAAGTGCAGCTGACGACCGAGACCTCATCTCGGTGCCGCCCATTGGCGATGACGAGCGTGATGTACCCAATCAATATCCGCGTTCGGTTTTGACGCGGATCATCCGTGCACGTGTGGAAGAAACGCTGGAACTGGTTCGCGACAGGCTGAACCAGTCGGGCCTCGGCCATATTGTTGGTAAGCGTGTGGTGTTGACCGGTGGCGCAAGCCAGTTGCCGGGAATGCCGGAAGCTGCCAGGCGGATTCTTGCAAGGAATGTACGCATCGGGCGTCCGCTAGGCATAGCAGGATTGCCAGAGGCGGCTAAGGGTGCGGCTTTCTCCGCGACCGTTGGGCTTCTGATTTACCCCCAGGTGGCAGGTATTGAAGAGCGGTCGGTGAAAGCAGCTTCCTCCGGTCTTATGACCGGTACGGGGGGGCGAATTCAACGTGTCAGCCAATGGCTGAAAGAGAGTTTTTGAGTACACATTGAGTGATTTGATTGCGTGATGTGGGCGTAACCATCAGCGTAATAACCAATTAGCACCGCGGCGGCGAAGCGGTGAGAGGCTTAAGAGGAACGAGAACCATGACCATTAATTTGCAAAAGCCGGACATCACCGAGCTCAAGCCTCGCATCACCGTATTTGGTGTTGGCGGCGGCGGCGGCAATGCGGTCAACAACATGATCAATGCCGGTCTGCGCGGTGTGGATTTTGTTGTGGCCAACACTGACGCGCAGGCTTTGACGATGTCGAAGTCCGAACGCATGATCCAGCTTGGTGCAGCTGTCACCGAAGGTCTGGGCGCTGGCTCGCAGCCGGAAGTTGGTCGTGCGGCTGCTGAAGAGTGCATTGACGAAATCGTCGATCACCTCAATGGCACACATATGTGCTTTGTTACTGCTGGTATGGGCGGCGGTACCGGCACGGGTGCTGCTCCTGTTGTGGCACGCGCTGCACGCGAACGCGGTATCCTCACCGTTGGCGTTGTTACCAAGCCTTTCCATTTCGAAGGTGCTCGCCGCATGAAGACGGCTGAGCTGGGCATCGAAGAACTGCAGAAGAATGTTGATACACTGATCGTCATTCCAAACCAGAACCTCTTCCGCATTGCCAATGACAAGACCACTTTCGCCGATGCGTTCGCAATGGCCGACCAGGTGCTTTATTCGGGTGTTGCCTGCATCACCGATCTGATGGTCAAGGAAGGTCTTATCAACCTCGACTTTGCTGACGTTCGCTCGGTCATGCGCGAAATGGGCAAGGCGATGATGGGTACAGGCGAAGCGTCAGGCGAAGGCCGTGCGATGGCTGCTGCTGAAGCTGCAATTGCCAATCCGCTGCTTGATGAAACCTCGATGCGCGGTGCGAAGGGTCTTCTGATCTCGATCACCGGTGGCCGCGACATGACGCTGTTTGAAGTCGATGAAGCTGCAACCCGTATCCGCGAAGAAGTTGATCCAGAAGCCAACATCATTCTCGGCGCCACCTTTGATGAAGGCCTCGAAGGCGTCATCCGTGTATCCGTTGTTGCGACTGGCATCGACAAGCAGATTGGAGATGCGGCGCCTGCGCCGCTGGAATTTCGCCAACCGGTAAAGCCTGCTGCCCAGACCAAGCCGATGGCTCCGCACGGCGCTCTGCGTCCTCCGGTTGTTGAACAGCCACGCCAGGCCGAGCCTGCGGCTCAGTCGATTGAAAACGAAATTCCGGCAACGCCTGCTGCTCCAGCAGCTTCGGCAACTCCTGAATTCCGTCCGCAGAGCCGCATTTTCCAGGCGCCAGCCGCTGACAGCTTCGAGCGCGCACCTGTTGCACGTCCAGCCGCTCCACAGCCGCAGATGATGAACAATCAGGCAACGGCTCAGGCTATGCAGCCACAGGCTTATCAGCAGCCACAGCAAATGCATTCAGAGCCTGTTCGCGAGCCACGTCCTGCTCCACGTATGCCAGCTGTTTCGGATTTCCCGCCTGTAGCACAGGCTGAAATCAATGCACGCCGTGCAGCGCCGCAGCAGCCTGTTCATGAAGAACGCGGCCCAATGGGTCTGCTTTCCCGCCTGACCCGTGGTCTGACGCGCCGTGAAGAAGAGCAGCCAGCTGCACGTTTGGAACCAGCGCATCGTGAACCTGCAATGCGCCAGCCAGAACAGCGCCGCCCAATGCAGCAGGATGCGTCGATCTATGCGCCACGTCGTGGCCAGCTTGACGATCAGGGCCGTCCGCAGCCACGTGCTGCTTCGGAAGAAGACCAGCTCGAAATTCCGGCATTCCTGCGCCGTCAGTCGAACTGATCATCTGACCCCGTGTTAAAAATCAAAGCCGCAGGATATATCCTGCGGCTTTTTTGTTGGGGGTATACGTTAAATTTTGTAAGAAAGCGTGATTTTGAATGCCAGGAGGCACTCATTATTTATAGACAATAAATTCGTATAAAGATGCGGGTTGCTTATGTGTATCTGCCACTAATTTTGCCATATCTCTTTATATTAAAGAGAGCATGACGGAAGCCAGCGGCGTCAAGATGCGAGGCTGGTGGTCTGCTGGATTGTGGTTAAGCAGACTGCACTTATGAAGAATAGATTGGACCTGTTTTGAGCGTTTATCAAAAGACAATCGGTCGTGTGCTGACTTTGTCCGGTGTGGGTGTCCATGGTGGCGCACATGCATCGGTGACATTCGTTCCAGCCGACGCCAACACAGGAATTATATTTCAGCGCTCCGACATCGAGGAAGCGCCCGCAATACGTGCGCATGCATCCGAAATCGGCGCGACGGATCTCTGTACGGCTCTTGGACCGAAAGAGGCGAGAATCAATACCGTCGAGCATTTGATGGCAGCGATAGCAGCCCTTGGCATCGACAACATGATTGTTGAAGTTGAAGGCCCGGAAGTGCCTATTCTTGATGGCACGTCGGCGCGTTTTATCGATGCATTCGATGAGGCGGGTATTGTCACGCAGGAAGCCAAGCGCCGGTTTATCCGCATTCTGAAAACCGTGCGCGTCGAAGCTGGCGGTTCGTGGGGTGAATTTCAGCCCTATTCGGGTACGCGCTACGAAGTCGAGATCGATTTTGAATGTCCGCTGATCGGGCGTCAGAAATATGCCAACGATATCAATGAAGTGATATTTAGAAAAGACATATCCACCGCACGTACGTTTGGCTTTATGAAAGATGTCGAGCGGTTGTGGGCGGCTGGTCTTGCACTTGGATCGTCGCTCGACAATTCACTTGTCATTGGCGACGACAATTCGGTTATCAATCCGGGTGGTTTGCGTTTTACGGATGAGTTCGTGCGCCATAAGACGCTGGACGCGGTGGGTGATCTGGCGCTGGCCGGTCTGCCTTTTATTGGTTGCTTCCGCTCGTATCGTGGCGGGCATCGATTGAATGCGGAGACGGTGAAGGCCCTTCTGGCCGATAAGTCAAATTACGATATTGTTGAGGCCAGTGGCGTGCGTCGCAATGCTGACAGCTCGGATATGGTTGCACTTCAGCCTAATATTGCCGCACCCTGGGCGCTTTGAAACTCATGTGGAGCAGGTCGGCGTTCATGGCCATAATTGGGCCGTGATCGACGGGTTTTCTTCTGTTGAGTCGTTAGACTCATGATGAACTGACAGCCAAGCCTCCGTATTTGGTGAGGATAAAGCCATTGGTTTGCATAGATACAGTTTCAGACCGTAGTTTAAGGCCAATTTCTGACGATTGATCAGCTAGACGATTGCCGATTTCGCCAGCATGTGGTTTATGAACTGCCAAAACAGCCTCGGCTATGTTTACCTATGTGCTGATGCTGATGTATTGGGAAGAATGGAGAAAATCGTGAACGCACATGTTTACGTTGCTCCAGACAGAAAAGACGTTGCCAGATGGCCGGAGACCGCATGACGAGTTCGAATTTCCCGGTGAAGACGAAAACCGCGCTGATTGCCAGCGCTCTTGCCGTTTTTGTTCCGCTTGCGGGATGTGCCAGCAAAAACGACGATATTGATCTGACCAAATATGTGGAAACGATCGATCCGGCGGATAAGCTTTATAATGAAGGCCTCGCAAACCTTGATGCAGGACGACTTGGCGAAGCTGCAAAGAAGTTTGCGGCGGTTGATCGTCAGCACCCTTATACTGAATGGGCGCGTAAATCGCTCGTTATGGCTGCCTTCACCAATTACCGTCAGGGTAATTATGAAGAAGCGATCAGCATGGCCAAGCGTTACAACACGCTTTACCCGACATCGCCTGAATCGGCTTATGCCTATTACATTATTGGTTTGAGCTATTTCCGTCAGATCCCTGACGTGACACGCGATCAGGCTGCAAGCCGCCGTGCCATTGCTGCGATGCAGGAAGTGGTCGATCGTTTTCCGAATTCCGAATATGTTGATGATGCGAAGACCAAGATCCGCGTTGCCCGCGATCAGCTTGCTGGCAAGGAAATGCAGGTCGGTCGTTATTATCTTGAGCGCAAGGAATATCTTGCTGCAATCAAGCGCTTCCGTCTGGTGGTTGAGGAATATTCCAACACTCGTCAGGTCGAAGAAGCACTGGCTCGTCTGGTCGAAGCCTATTATGCGCTTGGTCTGACGTCGGAAGCGCAGATGGCAGCGTCGGTGCTTGGCAAGAACTTCCCGGACAGCCGTTGGTATAAGGATAGCTACAAGCTTCTACAGAGCGGCGGTCTTGAGCCGCGCGAAAACGGTGGTTCGTGGCTGGCCAAGGCTTCGTCGCTGATCACAGGCGGCAATTAAGCCGATACCTGCATGCTGTCGCACCTGTCGATCCGCGATATTGTTCTGATTGAAAGGCTCGACATCGAGTTCAAGACCGGCTTGTCCGTGCTTACGGGCGAGACCGGCGCTGGTAAATCGATTCTGCTTGATTCGTTGTCGCTTGCCCTTGGTGCACGCGGCGACGCTTCTCTGGTGCGTCACGGCGCAGATCAGGGGCAGGTAACTGCCGTATTCGATGTGCCGGTTGGGCATCCCGCCCGCAAGTTCCTTAGCGAAAATGGTTTTGATGATGACGGTGACGTCATCCTGCGCCGTCTTCAGATGGGGGACGGCCGCACACGCGTTTTCATCAATGATCAGGCGGCAAGCGTTGCACTGTTGCGCGAGCTTGGCAAACGGCTGGTGGAAATCCATGGTCAGCATGACGACCGTGCGCTGATCGATACCGATCTTCATCGTACATTGCTGGATGCTTTTGGTGGTCTTGATGCTGAGGCTGCTGCTGTTCGCGAGCGCTACAAAGCGTGGCGCGATGCCGAAAATGCTTTGTCGAAGCATCGCGCGCGTGTTGAGCAGGCCGAGCGCGAAGGCGATTATCTGCGTTCATCGGTTGAAGAACTGACCAAGCTCGATCCGCAGCCGGGCGAGGAAGATGACCTTGCCGAGCGCCGCGCGATCATGATGAAGTCGGAAAAGATTGCAGGCGACGTGAACGAAGCAGGCGAGCTTCTGTCGGGTAACGGTTCGCCAGTCCCGACACTGGCAAGTCTTGTTCGTCGTCTGGAGCGTAAAATTCCGGAAGCGCCGCATCTGCTTGAGCCAGTCTGCAAGGCGATAGACGAAGCACTCAACAGCCTGGCGCTTGCGCAGGACGGCATCGATCACGCTATGCGCGAAATTGATTTTGATCCGCGCGTGCTGGAACAAGTTGAAGAACGTCTTTTCGCGCTCAGAGCTGCCGCCCGCAAATATTCGGTGTCTGTTGAGGGTTTACCCGTACTGCGCGATAAGATGGATGCTGATCTTGCTGATCTTGATGCCGGTGCAGAAAAGCTGACCCAGCTGGAAGCGCAGGCCACAGAAACATGTGCAGCCTATGATGCTGCTGCGAAGGTCTTGTCAGAGCGTCGCAAGGACACTGCTGAACATCTCAAAGCGGCAGTCATGGCCGAACTTCCGGCATTGAAGCTGGAACGTGCCGAGTTTATCGTTGAAATGACAACCGACACCAATGCACGGGCGGCGGAAGGTACTGATACGGTCGAATACTGGGTTCGCACCAATCCGGGCACACGTGCAGGCCCGATGATGAAGGTTGCATCGGGTGGTGAGCTTTCGCGCTTCCTGCTGGCGCTCAAAGTGGCATTGGCTGATCGCGGTTCGGCTCCGACGCTTGTGTTTGACGAAATTGATACGGGTGTGGGCGGTGCGGTTGCCGATGCAATTGGGCAGCGTCTGGCGCGGTTATCATCGCGCGTGCAGGTGCTTTCCGTGACCCATGCACCACAGGTGGCCGCGCGTGCATCGACCCATTTCCTCATTGCGAAATCAGCGACCAATGAAGATCGCATGTCCACATCAATCCGTTCGATTGGTGTTGATGAGCGGCAGGAAGAAATTGCGCGTATGCTGGCCGGTGCCAGCATTACCGATGAAGCGCGTGCCGCAGCCGAGCGTTTGTTGGCTGAAAACAATGCGCTTGTCTCCTGACAGAACGCTGTCAGGGGGAGCACATGTTCGTAACCACGCGTGGCTGTAGGCGCGGCGCAATTTCTTGGTTATGTTGGGCAAAATTGATTCAGCAGGTTTTGCCACGCATATGTCCGATATCTCCGTCGAAAAACTGACCGACCTTGAAGCAGCAGCAGAGCTGGAGCGGCTGGCGCGTGAAATTGCTCATCATGATGAGCTTTATCATGCCAATGACCGACCGGAGATTTCGGACGCGGATTATGATGCACTGAAGCGTCTTAACGATGCTATTGAAGCGCGCTTTCCACATCTGGTACGCCCTGATAGCCCTTCTTTGCGCGTTGGGTCAGCACCTGTTTCCAAATTCGCACAAATCGTTCATGCACGTCCGATGCTGTCACTTGGCAATGCGTTTTCTGATGAAGACGTGCGCGATTTTGTCGGCAGCGTTTATCGTTTTCTCGGGCAATTGCCGGATAATTCCATTGCCTTCACCGCAGAGCCGAAGATTGACGGGCTTTCCATGTCGATTCGCTATGAAAATGGCGTTCTTGTCAGTGCCGCGACTCGTGGTGATGGCACGACTGGCGAAAATGTAACCGCCAATATCCGCACCATCAGCGAGATTCCCAATAAGCTTCCGGCAGGTGTGCCGGCGGTCGTTGAAGTGCGCGGCGAGGTCTATATGGCCAAGAGCGACTTCCTTGCGCTCAATGAGCAGATGGTTGCCGAGGGCAAACAAACATACGTCAATCCGCGCAACACAGCCGCTGGGTCGTTGAGACAGTTGGATGCGAAAGTGACGGCCAGCCGCAAGCTCAGGTTCTTTGCCTATGCCTGGGGCGAAATGTCGGAGATGCCGGCGGATACGCAACACGGCATGGTCGAGGTTTTTCGTGAGTGGGGTTTTCCGGTCAATCCGTTAACGAAACGAATGCACAGTGCCGATGAGCTGATCGCGCATTATCGGGCGATTGGCCTTGAACGCGCCAAGCTTGATTACGACATCGACGGTGTTGTCTACAAGGTGGATCGGCTGGATCTGCAAACGCGGCTTGGCTTTCGCTCGCGCAGTCCGCGCTGGGCGATAGCGCACAAATTCCCGGCAGAACAGGCAACCACCATTCTGCGCGACATTGATGTTCAGGTCGGGCGGACGGGTGCAATGACACCCGTTGCACGCCTTGAGCCGATTACTGTTGGTGGCGTGGTTGTGACCAACGCCACGCTGCATAATGAAGATTATATCAAGGGCATTGGTCTCAAGGGTGAACGTATTCGCGAGGATGGTCACGACATTCGCATCGGCGATACGGTGATCGTACAGCGTGCTGGCGATGTTATTCCGCAGATTGTCGATGTGGTGCTGGAAAAGCGTCCCGCCGATGCTGAGGAGTTCCATTTCCCGCATGTTTGTCCTGTCTGTGGCAGTCATGCCGTGCGCGAGGAGGGTGAGGCGGTTTATCGTTGCACAGGTGGTCTGACCTGTGCTGCGCAAGTGGTGGAGCGCATTCGCCATTTCGTATCGCGCAATGCTTTCGATATTGAGGGCCTTGGCGAGAAGCAGGTCGAGTTCTTCTTCCATGCGGACGATGACAGTCTGAAAATCAAATCCCCTGTTGATATTTTCACGCTACAGGCTCGTCAGTCTAAGGCGCTCAAGAAACTCGAAAATATTGAGGGCTTTGGTGCGGTTTCCGTGAAGAAGCTCTATGACGCAATCAATGGCCGACGTGAGATTGCCTTGCATCGCTTCCTGTTTGGTCTTGGTATCCGGCATGTCGGCGAAGTGAACGCCAAGCGCTTTGCCAAGGCTTATCTCAGCTATGACAAGTTTGCTGAGGCAGCCAAAACCGCAGTCCCGCCAAAAGAGGGGGACCGAAGCGATAAAGGCAATGAAGCCTGGCAGGATCTCATTTCAGTTGAAGGCATTGGTTCGATTGTGGCGGAAGCGGTGGTCGATTTTTATGCCGAGCCGCATAACGTGCAGGTCTTGAAAGCGTTGCTTGATGAAGTCACGCCTCTTGATGAAGTTGCCCGCGTGGCAACCGGATCGCCGGTTGAGGGCAAGACAGTGGTGTTTACGGGTAGCCTTGAGCGCATGTCACGTGATGAAGCAAAAGCCATGGCCGAGCGTCACGGTGCCAAGACGGCAGGGTCTGTTTCCAAGAAGACGGATCTTGTTGTGGCAGGGCCGGGGGCTGGCTCAAAGCTTGCAAAAGCATCGGAACTTGGCATCGAAGTCATTGATGAAGATGCGTGGCTTCAACTGGTTGGAGAAGGCTGATGGCTCCGTTCAAGGGCTTTGGCGACAAGGCTATTCCGTTCTTGAAGGCGCTCGATTTTCATCAAAACCGCGAATGGTTTGTTGAAAACAAGGACCTGTTTGAAGAGCATCTGAAAGGGCCGCTTGGTGATCTGGTTGAAGAACTGACGGCGCGTTTTGAAAAGGCCGGATTGCCGTTCAAGGGTGATCGTGTGAAGTCACAGTTCCGCATCAAGCGGGACACGCGCTTCTCTCATGACAAGGCTCCGTATAACCGGCATCTGTCGGCCCTTCTGTCCAATTCGGGCACAAAATGGGATGAAAGCGGCTGCTTTTATGTCTGTATCGGTTTGCCGGGTGTGCGCGATTGCTATGCAGGTGTTGCATGGTGGGGGCCGAAGAAAGAGCTTTTGCAAGCCATCCGCAAAGCGATTGCCGAAAAGCCGGATGCGTATCGTGCGGTCGTGGCAAAGCTTAAGAAGCATAGCCTGCAAATCAGCGATCATGATCGGTTGAAGCGCACGCCGCGTGGTTTTGAAACTGTAGCGGATGCAGATCTTCTTGAAGCCATTCGCAACCGGCATTTTGCTGTTCGCCTCGAAATCGATCCCGATAGCATTACCCGCGCCGACCTTGCCGATCGGTTGGTCAAATTTGCCGAGCAGGCACGCCCACTGATCGACTGGATCAAGAAGATCGAAGGCACTGTTCCGCAAGCATCCGAATAATGCATCGATTCATCACGCATTCTGATAGGTGATGCTGAAATGTTGCTGCTTTCGCTGCGCGTCAGTATGATGACGCTGTTTTTTTGTGGGCGCAGCGCTGTTAATCACGCTGCGCCATTTCTTTCCGGCTTAAAGCGGCGCAGTCGCTTTTTCCAGCCATTCGACCTGAGCGCCTTCGAGATGGCCGATCAGCTTCTCACGCACGCTTACATGGTAGGCGTTGAGCCAATCAAGCTCTTCCGGCGTGAGCAGTGATTTGTCGATCAGGCGACGGTCGATGGGGCAGAAGGTGAGCGTCTCAAAGCTCATCATTGGCAGTTCGCCGCCTGCGGGCACTTCCGCTTCCTTTACAATGATCAGGTTTTCAATGCGGATGCCATAAGCGCCCGGCTTGTAATAGCCCGGTTCATTGGAAAGGATCATACCGGGCAGAAGCTCGTGTGCGCCTTTTTTTGAAATGCTCTGCGGGCCTTCATGGACAGAGAGATAACTGCCGACGCCATGACCGGTGCCGTGTGCGTAGTCGAAGCCCTGCTTCCAGAGTGCGATACGCGCCAGCACATCAATGTCCTGTCCGCGCGTCCCTTTTGGAAAACGGGCGGTGGTGATCGCAATCATGCCTTTGAGAACGAGTGTGAAAGAGCGGATCGTTTCTGGCGTCACTGTCCCGATTGCAACTGTGCGCGTGATGTCTGTCGTGCCATCGCGATATTGTGCGCCGGAATCGATCAGATACAACTCGCCATCGTTGAGCTTGCGATTGGTGTTCGTGTTAACGCGGTAATGGATGATCGCGCCGTCGGGACCTGCGCCGGAAATCGAATCAAATGAAATATCTTCGAGCGGCATCTGGAAATCGCGACCAGCCTTGTCGCGGCTTTGCTCCAGCTTTTGCGCCGCCGAGATTTCATCAACCGTGCCGGGGTTTTGTTCATCGAGCCAGGACAGAAAGTTGACCATAGCCACGCCGTCACGTTCATGCGCTGCGCGAGAACCGTCAAGCTCGGCCTTGTTCTTGATTGCGCGGGGCAGGCGGGCCGGGTCTTTACCATGAATGACATGACCGCCAGCAGCATCCACCGCGAGGCGGAGCTTTTCAGCGGCAAGTGCCGGATCAAGCAGAATGGTTTCACCCTTTGCTGCACGTGCGCTCAGGTGGCCTTCCAACTTGGCGGGTTCACAGAGTTTGGCGAGCTGTGTGAGATAGGCGCGCGGTTCAATGGCAAGCTTGCGCTCGTCAATGAAGAGTTCAGGCTCACCCTCTGCCGGGATGATTGCAAAGCTTAATGGCAGAGGTGTGTTGGAGACATCCTTGCCGCGAATGTTGAACACCCAGGCAACCGATGAAGGGTCGGTTAGAACGGTTGCGCTTGCTCCCGCCGCTGTTACCGCTTTTTGCATCTCCTTGATCTTGTCTTGCGCTTCACGTCCGGCAAAGCGGGCCGGCTGGATGGTAACGGGCGCAAGAGGGGCTTCTGGCTGATTATCCCAGATGAGATCAACCAGATTATGCGCAACCGGCACAAGTTTGCCGCCTTGATTTTCGAGTGCTTCACGCAAAGCTGTTGCTTCGGAAATCGTGTGCAACCATGGATCAAAGCCAATCGTCAGACCTTTGCCGTGCTCAAGAAGCCAGCTTGCAGGCGGATTGGTGACAAGGCTTTCATAAGAAAACACGTTGCCATCTGTCTGATTGCGAACCTGCAACTCATAACGCCCATCGATGAAAATATAGGCGGCATCTTTCAGGATAAGGGCTGCCCCTGCCGAACCGGTAAAGCCTGTGAGCCAGCCGAGACGCTGCGCACGGGGCGGCACATATTCGCCCTGATGCTCATCGGCACGCGGAACGAGAAAGCCGTCGAGACCTTGTTCGGCAAGTTTTTCACGCAGCATAGCCACGCGTGGCGCGCCATTGGCCGGATCGGTCGTTACATCAAAAGTCTGAAAAGCCATGAGCGTAACTCGTAAAAAATAAGGAAACTGCGTTATTTCAGATGAATTGTGACCCAGCCTGAACGATGCAGCGTTTTGATATGTGTGAGGCCCTGCGCCTGATAGGCGGCGAGCACCATATCGTGCTGGCTGTCGAGAATGCCTGACAGGATGATAGAGCCGCTTGGAGCCAGATGCGATTTCAACGACGGTGCAAGTTCAATCAGCGGATTGGCCAGAATATTGGCGACGATCAGATCAAACGGCGTGTAGGAGCGGAAGATCGGGTGGTCGAAACCTTCAGCAGTCGCGGTGATGACATGTTCGCTTACGTTATTGAGAACTGTATTTTCAGCGGCGACAGTGACGGCAATGGGATCAATATCGGTGGCAAGAACCGGGATCGGTGCAAGCTTGGCGATCGCAATTGCCAGCACAGCGCTGCCAGTGCCCAGATCAAGCGCGTTGGTTGGATGCTCCCGCTCAACCACTTCTTCGATCATTTCAAGGCAACCGGATGTGGTGCCGTGGTGGCCCGTACCAAAAGCCAAGCCCGCGTCAATCAAAATCGGGATGTCAGCGGATTGCAGTTTGTCGCGATCATGCGAGCCATGAACGAAAAAACGACCTGCGCGAACAGGCTTGAGGCCTTCGAGTGAATGGGTGACCCAATCAATGTCCGGGAGTTCTTCTGTTTCGAACTTGTCGTTTCCTACGAGTGAACCGATGCGGGCTGCAAGCTCATCCGCTTCATCTTCGGTATAGACGGAAACTTCGAATATCTGGCGGTCCTCATCAATCTCGGTGATTGCGACCGGAAAGCCGTCATCCTCGAATGCGACTTCGAGGATGTTGTAGATTCGTTCGGCTTCCGTCTTGTCGGCCGAGAAGAAGAGTCGTGACTGGGGCATGGATAATAAGCTCTGAAATCGAATTGGAAGCCCTGTTTACTCGTTTGTGCGGCCTTTGGCCAGATTCTTCAATTTTTCCAGAGCCGTATCCGGGTTTTCCTGATAAGCGATGGTTCCGCGGAAGCGTCCACCCTTGTCGAGAAGGAACACCGATGCCGTGTGATCGACAGTATATTCGCCGTCTTCGGTCGGAACTTTCTTGGCATAGATGTGGAAGGACTTGACCACATCAGCAACATTTTCAGGTGTGCCGGTGATGCCGATAATACGGTCAGACACGTTGCTCACATAGGTTTTCATGATTTCTTGTGTGTCGCGCTCCGGGTCAACTGAAATGAAATAGGCTTTTATGTCTGCGGCTTCCGGGCCAAGCTGTTTCAAATAGCCATCCAGCTCGTAAAGCGTTGTCGGACAGACATCCGGGCAATGGGTGAAGCCAAAGAAAATGGCGGACGGCGTCGCGCGCAGGTCTTTTTCGGTAAAAGGCTTCCCGTCCATGGTGACGAGGTTGAACGGGCCACCAAATGGCTCGTTTGCTGCATTTCTGTCACGGATCATGTTGAAGCCAGCAGCGCCGACGATCACGACGATGAAGGCAACAATGAAGATGGGCAGGAATTTTTGCATATTCAGTCAGCCTTGAATTTTGTTTTGCATTTATCGCACATAGGCGCGCTATTTGTAGATCTTCGCCGATCTCCAACAAGACAGCGCTTCTTTAACGGATGCACCTTATGTTGGAATGATCGTGTCAGTCTAGCAGAGTACAAAGATTTCAGAAAGTTTTGAAATGACGCAGGGTGAAGACCTTCGCTTCCAGAATAGCGAACCACGTATTCATTCGACCGCCCAGTTGAAATCGTCAAAACTCGGTCGTTATGCCGATATTGGTGAGCGGGTGATTTTGCGTGAAGTGACGGTTGGCGACTTCACCTATTTCGAGCGAAACGGTGAGGGCATTTACGCCGAGATCGGCAAGTTCTGCTCTATTGCTGCCAATGTGCGGATTAACGCGCTTGAGCATCCTATGGAACGATTGACCACGCATAAGGTGAGCTATCGGCCCAATGAATATTTTCGCTATCTGGGCGTCGATGGTGAATTCCGCGCCAGACGGCAGGCAAAGCGCGTCACCATTGGCAATGATGTGTGGATTGGCCATGGTGCCGTCATTACGCCGGGCGTGCGCATCGGCCATGGCGCGGTGATTGGCGCGAATGCCGTGGTGACAAAAGATGTGGCACCATATCACGTTGTGGGTGGTGTTCCAGCCCGCGTCATTCGCAAGCGTTTTGATGATAAGATTATTGAAAGATTGCTCGCGCTTTGCTGGTGGGACTGGCCGGTGGAAAAGCTTTATGAGGCAGTCCCTGATATTCAGACGCTTGACATCGAAGCTTTTCTTGAAAAATGGAGCGTTTAGGCATTGCTCTCTTGCAATGACTCGTCCGCTTCTCCACTTTCCAGGTTGAAGTTGCTGGAGATTTCTCATGTCTAAATTGAATAAGCTTGCCGGGTTGTTTGTTGCTCCAATGCTGCTGCTTGGCGCTTCTGCTGCCGTATCGGCGGAGGAAGTTGGTCAGGTCGGCGTTGACTGGCTGGGCAATGATGTTGTGATTGATGCGGTTCAGGACCCGAAAGTAAAGGGCGTAACCTGTTATCTGGCGTCGTTTTCACGCGGCGTTATCGACCGTTTGCAGAAGGGCAACTGGTTTGAAAACCCATCCAATGCCTCGATTTCCTGCGAGCAGTCTGGCCCGATTACGATTGGTGACATCAAGCTTGGTAAAGGCGGAGAGCGCGTCTTTTCGGAGCGCACCAGCCTGATCTGGAAAAAGCTGGTCATCACCCGCATTTATGACCAGAAAAACAACACACTGCTCTATCTCGCGCATGCGACACAGGTTCAGGATGGTTCGGCCAAGACTGCACTCTCAACCGTTCCGCTGTTCAAGGGGGATGTGACCTGGGAAAAAGGAAAGCCGGAGTAATCTCCGGCTCCCTGTCTATTCAAACTTAAGCGCGCTGAACAAAGCTGTCGAGAACGCGCTTTTGTCCGGCTTTGTCAAAGTCGATGGTCAGCTTATTGCCATCGATTGTCGCGACTGTTCCGTTGCCAAATTTGATATGAAACACGCGGTCGCCGACGAAGAAGGCTGACGGCTTGTCAGCCACCGACTTTGCAACCAGTTCACCGTCAATCATACGGCCTTTGACAGAACCACGCCCCGCACCGAAACCTGAATCCGTTTCGCCATAGCCAATGCGTTCAACATTGGCACCGGAGCGCGAGCCCCAGTTGTTGCGTGTCGCTTCCGAGCGGTTCTGCTGCGCGCGCTGCCAGCCGGGTGTCGAATAGGAGTTCTGGAACGGATCGGCCTTGTCGAAGCGCGATTGCCCGTAACCGCTATTGCCATAACCGCCGTAATTGCCTTCCATTTCAGCCACTTCGACATGTGCTTCAGGAAGCTCTTCCAGAAAGCGTGACGGGATGGTCGATTGCCACATGCCATGAATACGGCGGTTGGAAACAAACCAGATATGCAGGTTTTTCTTGGCACGCGTGACGCCAACATAAGCGAGGCGGCGCTCTTCTTCGAGACCTGAGCGCCCCCCTTCGTCCAGTGCGCGCTGATGTGGAAACAGCCCTTCTTCCCAGCCGGGCAGGAAGACGGTTTCAAATTCCAGACCCTTAGCCGAATGCAGCGTCATGATGTTGACGGCATCCATGTCCTCATTTTTCTCGGCATCCATGACGAGCGCAACGTGTTCAAGAAAGCCGCGCAGGCTCTCGTAGTCTTCCATGGAACGGATCAGTTCCTTGAGGTTTTCGAGGCGTCCCGGCGCTTCTGCTGACTTATCGTTCTGCCACATGGCGGTGTAGCCGGACTCGTCGAGAATGGTTTCGGCAAGTTCTGTATGGGGTGTATTGTCGAGAAGCGACTGCCAGCGGCGGAAATTATCGACCACTTCGCGCAGCGCTGAACGTGGCTTTGGCTTTAACTCTTCGGTTTCAACCAGATCACAAGCAGCGGCAAACATCGAGATGTCGCGCGCACGGGCATAATCGTGAATCTGGCGGATTGCCGCTTCACCAAGGCCACGCTTTGGTGTGTTGATGATGCGCTCAAGTGCCAGATCGTCGGCAGGCTGCGCAACCACGCGCATATAGGCCATGGCGTCACGGATTTCGAGGCGCTCATAGAAGCGCGGACCGCCGATAACCCGGTAATTGAGGCCAAGCGTGACGAAGCGATCTTCGAACTCGCGCATCTGGAAAGATGCACGCACGAGGATTGCCATATTGTTGAGCAGATGGCCCTGACGCTGCGCCTGTTCGATGGCCTCGCCAACGGCGCGGGCTTCTTCTTCGGAATCCCATGCCGCGTGCACTTTTACCCGAGGATCGTCTGGATTGGGCGCTTCCGTGAAAAGCGTCTTGCCGAGGCGGCCTTCATTGTGTGCAATCAGATGTGCTGCGGCGCCCAGAATATGGGCCGTCGAGCGATAGTTACGTTCAAGCTTGATAACGACCGCACCCGGAAAATCCTTGTCAAAGCGGAGGATGTTGTCCACTTCCGCACCGCGCCAGCCATAGATCGACTGATCGTCATCGCCCACGCAACACAGATTCACTTTGTTTTCGCTCGCGCCTGATGGCGCTTGTGGGCCGTCTGCCGCAAATGGCACAGGTGCTGCGTTTCGCGATTGCGGTCGCTGGGCGAGAAGCCGCAGCCACATATATTGCGCGGTGTTGGTATCCTGATATTCGTCGACCAGAATATAACGGAATTTCGCGTGGTATTCGCGCAGGATATCCGGGTGATTGCGGAAGATGCGGATCGGATGCAGCAGCAGATCACCAAAGTCACAGGCGTTCAGCGTGCGTAGCCGTTCCTGATAGGCTTGATAAAGTTCACGGCCTTTTCCGTTGCCAAACGAACGCGCATCGCCTTCCGGAATATCGGCAGGACCAAAGCCCTTGTTTTTCCAGCCATCGATCATATTGGCGAAGGTGCGGGCAGGCCAGCGCTTGTCATCCAGACCTTCAGCCTGAATGAGCTGTTTGATCAGGCGGATCACATCATCCGTATCAAGAATGGTAAAATCAGATGTGAGATTGACCAGTTCAGCGTGGCGGCGCAGCAGTTTTACGCCGATGGAGTGGAACGTGCCAAGCCACGGCATACCTTCCACAGCGCCGCCAACCAGATGGCCGATACGCTCTTTCATCTCGCGTGCAGCCTTGTTGGTGAAGGTCACGGCGAGAATCTGGCTCGGATAGGCGAGGCCGGTTGTCAGAATATGCGCAATGCGGGTGGTGAGAACGCGGGTTTTGCCAGTGCCTGCACCCGCGAGAACCAGAACCGGACCCTCTGTGGTCAAGACGGCCTGACGCTGTTCAGGGTTGAGACCCTTTAAATAATCAGGTTCGCCACGTTGCTGGTTGCGCGCTGCCATGGCGCGTGCGGCAATGCTGCCTGTCGCGGGGGCGCGGTCAGTTGGTGTTTCATCGCCGAAGAACGGCATATCATCAGGGAAATCGGACATTGCTACCGAATGTAGTTCTATAAAACTACAGCCTTGTTTTTGTTGACTTTTACGCCACTCAACCCCGCACCTAAATCACTGGTGCGGGAATAGCTTGTTCGCGGCGCGTTCCGCTAGGCGCTGTTTATCTGCCTTCCTCGTATAGACCTCAGCCATCTTTGTCGATGCCCATCCATACATTGCAGCAAGCTCATGTGGCGTTGCCCCGTTCTCTGCTGCCAATGTCGCGCCAGCTTTTCTAAGCCCGTGCGCAGTACCCTTTATATTGGCATCCACACACTGCTTTACAAACCATGCGCTGGCGTTTTGCCTATCCCAAGCTTTCCCCTTACGGTTCGTTAAAAACAGCAGGCTCGATATATTCGCCGCTGCAATGCTTCTGGCTAACGGCGGCAGCACCGGGATTGAAACATCAATCTTTGTCTTTTGAGCTTTGATGTTTATCCGGCCATCTTTGATATGCTGTGGACCTAGGCGGATTGCGTCTGAAATCCTCAACCCCGTATACAGCATTATATCAAACGCAAGCCGTGCCTGAGTGCCTAACGGGTGATGGGCGGCGAACTGATCCACTTCTTCCATCGTCCACGTGTGATGACCTTCGCTTTTCGGAAGTATGACGGTGAGGCCATCCGTGGGATCGATTTCTATCAAGCCGCGTTCCAGAGCATACCGAAACAATATTTTCATGCAGTTGAGATAAGCCTTCGCTGCATAGAGATTGCCTTCACGACGAACTATCCCGGCGCTTACCGCCTGTTTATCGATAGCGCGATAATTCAGATCGCCGCCTGTCTCACATACTTTTTCATATAATTGCTTCTGATTGCGCTGCGTGCCGTCAGCAAGCCTCATAAATCGCCCACTGGCGTAATATTCATCGACAAGCCAGCGAAGACTATTTTGCTTCGCCATTGCCTTCTGTGGGGCAGATTTACCAGAAACAGCCGCATCGTACGCCGCATTGAACTCTGGAGATCCAAACACTCCCGGCAAACGGATGCGCTTTTCTTTCCCACGACGAAAATACCAGACCGTTTTACCGTGTCTGGTTATTTCTTTCTGAATATATGGTTTGCGCGGTCTTGGCATGGCGCGCATTAAAGATAGCCTTTTCCTTTATCGTCAACTTGTTTATTGTCGGCATAGTCCTTTGGCACCAAACGGATGAATGCGTTGCCAATTTGGATTTCAGGGATATGTGCAGCTTTCTCAGCGCCTTTGCAGATCGCCGTTACTTGTCTTTCGGTCACATCAAGACGCTTTGTCATCTCTCCCCCTTTCTTGCAGTGCGGTGTGGCGTCTTTGGTGCTGGATGAGCGCTGAGTGCCCGCCTTTTACCCAGACAGACATTGACCATTCACAACCAGAAGCCAGTCCGACACCATTGCACATGCCGATGTGCGTCTCTCGTCCATTGCATCCACAATGACATTTGCGGCGGGATTTACGCGGCTCCATATATCGGGTCTGCGTTTCCGAATTTCCGTACTGGCCCCATGATTGGGTGCCTTCCGTCATCGCGACCTTCAATGCCTGTGGTGAGAGTTTTGACAGATCAGCCATGATCACTCACCGCCTTTCAGGGCTTGGCGACCGGCAATGTCGCAGCGACGAATTTCTGCTGCTTTCAGGTGATGCTTGAGATGCCGCACATCAGTATCGTGCCAATCGCTGACTATTACCTCACCATCTGCAACGTACAGGTATCCCGCATAGACTGGATAATCGTCTGGCAAAACGGGTTCATTAAGCTTCATTCGCTCTGCTCCCCTAGTGCGGATGCGGCGAGCATGGCGCGCCAAGATGACCGAGCAACTAATCTATCAACCTGATAAGCAGACCGTTGCATGGGTGAAGCCTTGTCGTAGTCACCCCAATGATCAGGCCATGGAGCTTTAGCATCCAGCATCCCCTCTGTCGGCTCCTGTAGAGCGGCGAAGAATGATTTACGTGCCGCCTCTGCATCATCCAGATAAGGAGCCTGATGCGATTGAGGCAATTGCGACCACGGCTTGCATCGTGCTCCGTTACGGCTTTCATAAATGGCTTTCGCGGCGTTCGTCAGTTCCTTACTCGCCATGGCTGGCCTCCTTTGCGCGCAAGACATCGGCGTGAGCCGCATAAACCTTCTGTATTGTCGCTAACGGTATCTCGCCCTCAAACTTTTCGTCATGCTTTTGCATTAGTGTGACAGCATCAAAAAGGGCTTCCAGCTTTGATAGTCTGTCAATGAGGGTCATGGCTTCCTCCCGGCTTACCAAGGCAAATCTCTACCCATCGAAGGACGGGAAGAAAATTGTGGTGTTCATCTGAGACCCGATTTGGTTCGCGCGCTAGAAGCCCGTTAAGGCTCGCACGAACCTCTCCATGCTCGCACCAAATAGATCCGCCAGCTTTGAGGAATGCACTGACAATTTCCTTGCGAAATGGAATAGCACGATCTGACCATTCCATTATTCGTTCATCGTCACGCTTCCTGTAGACACTGACCATTTCAGTCAGAGATGAAACAATGTTCATGCATTTTGAAAAGTCGAAAGACATCTGACAGGTCATGGCTTGCCCTCCAAGGCGGCGCGGGCAATTGCTCCGCGATCTTTATGCGCGGAGGAAGGGTGGTGCCGAAGGACTGCTCCACCTTCCACCTGTTCAAAGCGACCATTTTTCCAGTTGTCTAAGTTGCTATAGAATTCCAACGCCTTCTTTGCCGCCGCGAGTTGGGTTTCTAGGGCCTTAACCCGCTCAGTCAGCGCCGCGTTGTCGTTGACCAGTTCCGTCTCATGATCTTTAATCCGGTTTAGGTCATGAATAAGCGCCGCATTGTCGGCATCCTTCGCCGCAATGATGGCCTCGGCCTGTGAGCGGGTGACGAGAGCTTCCTGCTCATATTTGTCAGGGTCAAAACTCACATCAGCAGAAGGGTAGTGATCCCATGCTCCATTACCGTCTGCGATATATTTTCCGCGATAGGTGACCGTCTTCAACCCATCGACCGGCGCGGCGGGGCGGGTGTTCCAAGCTGTGGCGGCGCCTGCCTCTGTTTCGCCCCATCCGCCAGATGATCCGCAGCCTCGTTCTGTGCCTTCATACCCAGCTGCGCTACAGACGACAGTAAACCCATGATATTCTTCAAATGAAGGATCAAGGTACATCTCAATCTTGAGGTAAGATGTCTTGTGACAAAACGGGCAAGGCTTCAATTCATTCGCCATGGTTGCTGCCTCCTGTCGGGCGGGTGAGTACCTTTGCACACTTCGGACAAGTCGCTGTGCCATCGCGATGAAAAATCCAACCATACGAACGAAGTTGATTACGAGCGTCACCGCCCGTTTCGCACGGCCCATTCATGTGCGGAAACTCATCCCATTCGTGATCGGGGTTGTCGTATTTGCAGTATGCGTGGAGGTCGTAAGAACCTTTCCACGTCTCCGGGTTTTCTTTCAGCGTTGGCTTACTCATTCCGACACTCCCGGTGAGGCTGGGAGGGGACGGCGATACGTGCGAGCCTCTATGATTTCAACTGGCCCGTCCTGCGCATATACAGCGGCGTAATGCTTGGCGTCAGCAAGGTCTGATGATCCTGCCACAAAGTCACCATTGCAGATAACTTCATAATCAGCCTCACACTCCCAATCCTCTACAGGCTGAGACGAGAGGGCGCGGATTTCAGCACCAAGTTTGATGTCGTTATCTGCGATGATCTCAGCAACTTCCCAAGCCTTCCGGTTGGAAAGGCTCTCAATGAATTCGCTGTTAACCGCCGTGCTTCGTCCTTCAATTATCAGAGCTGCGCGTTTCAAGAGGTCGCCTTCCTCCAACGCCTGCGCACGCGGGGATGGTTCATGATCCGGTCCGTTTTCGTTCTTCGAATGAGCCGCTAAATTAGCGCCTTGTGGATAACTATTAGCAAAGGGCTCAAGCGCGGAGAGGATGCGAGCCTCATAATCGGCCTGTGCTGCGGCTTTGGCGGCTTCTTCGGACGAGAAGACGTCGCGAGTTTCGGGCGCATTATCGAGCCACCATGCCCACGATCCCTTCGGAGTTGTGCTGCAAGCGACATATTTCATGCCGGGGTGCGGATGTGCTATGTCAACCACTCCTTTCGTCCACTTCAACGCCTTCACCTTCACCCCTTGCAGGAAAGGCAGGGAGGCTGTGAGAGCGTTTCTCATTCTCGTCCAATTAAGTGTTCCATCAAATTCATGGTCCAGCCACGTATCAAGCGCCGCCTGTACTGCTGCTTCTGGTATGGTCGGGGTCATGGGCGAATCCTCGCAATCCCAGCCTGCATAAGCCGGGACAATGGCAATTTCGGAAGGGCGGATTTGTCGATGCGTGGAGACTTTTCAGTCTTTTGGAAGCCTTGACTTCTCAAATTACCTTTTGCGCGAACTATGCCGTTCGCCTTGTCACTCATGCGCTTTGTTTTTGCCGCTCTTGGCGTATCGACAGTACGGGTTTTGTATCCGTGGCAAGGTATGCAGACAGCCGCGCAGTTTTCCAGCGTGGGTTCTCCACCAATGCTATCAGCTATGATGTGATCATATTGAACGCCTGCGCTCAGACTGACGCAACAACGCTGTCCGGCTTCAAAGCCGTACATTTCGCCAACAGCCTCGCATTTCATGCCAGATCGCTTTAGAGCAGTTCGTTTAACTTCCTTCGAGAATTCACGCCGCGCCATGGTTCACCTCCGAGAAATCGGTGAGAGACAGGACGATATCCAGTTCAAGAACACATTCACGGTCGAACTTGCCGCGCACTTCGCGCTCAAGCTGCTCGTGTGTGGCGATGTAAAGCTTCGCCTTCTCACGGCTGCGGCGAACATCGGACGGGGCTTGGAGGGACATGGTTTTCATGCTGCATCCTCTAAGAAGGCGAGCGGGTCATAGCCGATGGCTTCGGAAAGCTTCGCCATTGCCAGTTCCATGTACGTGCAAAACTCTTCATGGTTCATGGCGTCAAAGGACGTACTGTCCGTTGCGATGTAGGACGATCCGTCGAGGTTGTAACGAATTTCGACATATCCACAGGCACGCTTGAGAGCGTCGTGAAGCTTCTCGGCGGTCGGCCATTTGCCAGTTGCCTTGACGACTTCGCTTAGCGCTTTCCAATAGGTGCGCTGCTGAGGAAGGGAACGCTTGGTGAGCGATGCCAGGTTAAACTCTGTTCCAAGAGGCGCTGCGAGCAACAATTCAGCATCGAAGCCAGATACCGGCTGCAAACCGCGCGGAGTCTTGCGAACGACAATGAGCGCCTTTTCTTTTTTCGCCATTATCGCCACTCCGGTGCGAATGGGATCTCGTCGTCCAGATCATTCGAGAAATTGGCTGGCTGGCCAGCTTGGCGCGACCTTGACGGCTCGCTGCGCTCTTCACGCTTAGGAGTATCGAAGTCGACTTCATTCACGCGGATTGTCGGATATGACTTGCCTTCATGCTCGCGCAGACCAAATTCACCATTGGCAGTGACGCGAGTTCCTTTGCGCAAATACTGCTCAAGACTTTCGCCGCGCTTTCCCCAGATAGAGGCGTCAAACCACATCGTTGATTTGTTCTGTCCGTAACCGTCATCAACAGCCACAGTGAAGCCAAGAACGGAATCCCCGTTTTGAGTGCGACGAAGAACAGCGTCTTTGCCAATGCGTCCGGAAATTGTGATGTTCTTCATGGTCAGGCCGCTTTCTGTTCTTCGGGAAGGGTATTGCCGTAATCGGTCAGGGCTTGTTTCAATGTGCCTTGCCAATCAGCCGGAAGTTTCTTGCGGAGGGTTTCGCACTCCTGATCGCGCCACCAACGGCCAAGGTCAGAGCGGCTTGTGTTGAGGCGCATGTCTTTTTCGAGTGCTGTATAGAGCGCACGCGCTTCATCATTCTTTGGTGCGGACTTATTTGCCTGCTCATCCTGCCGATACTCTTTATCGACCTCGGCCACATATTTCTGATCGTCCCACCGGCCAAGAAAGATGTTGGCGGCGATGCCAAGTTGCGAAGCGGCCTTAATAATGGCGTCGGTGAGGCTCTTTTTTGGAGCATCTTCATCAGACATTAGGCCCTTATCGCGGGTCTTCATGAGCGCTTTGGTCTGTCCGTAAGCCTCGTAATAATGCTCTCGCTTCGTGTGCCAGAAGCGAATGCGGCACCAATGCAGAACTTCATCACCGAGAGGCGTAAAATCCTCTGCCAGCACTTCCCAGCCAAATCCCTGACCGACAGGGCCAAACATTTCCGTTAGACACTTGATGACATATTGCGGGTTTGGAGACGTGCCCTTGTACGCCTTGCCAGTGATGGCTTTTGTGTACTGAGGATCGATATCGGCGTGGGCTTCCCACAGATCGAGTTTGGCTGACATTACGCAACCTTCCGTTCTTCTTTGACGGTAACGCCGTCGATGTTGTGATTGCCGCGAGCAACGATCTGGCGAGCCAGATCATCAAGGAAGTCGCAAAGATCGACCTTGTGATGAGCCCAGACAAAACGAGCGAACGCCGTGTAATTGGTCACTTCCGAGACGTAAGACGTGCGGAGAGACGCGGCGCGGCCAAAGCCCTTTGCAGATGCTTTCTCATTACCGATGCGGCGCGCTTGCGAATCCGCTGCCTTGGCTTCCTTCACAAGCTGTTCAGCCTGCTCGTTCTGCTCAAGATTGTCACCGGTGCGCTGGCGCATGGCCTCCATAGCAAGGCGGTTCTTTTCTTCGGCTTCTTTTAGAGCTGCAGCCTCTCTCTCAAGGCGTGCTGTTTCCAGCTTTTGAAGCCATGGCGCGAGAGCCTTCTTGCATGCTTCGACTGCCTTCACGGTCTTTCCTGTGACAGACTTTGTCTTGCCAATCAGGAGGTTGAAACGCTCCTGAATTTCGGCCTTCGCATCGTCGTGAGGTTTGGCCTCCTCTTTGCGGGCTTCGTCGGCTTCTTTCTCTGATGCCTGAATAAGGCGCATGAGTTTCTGGATCTCGTCTGCCTGATCCTGGCTGGTTATTTCTGCGCCATCTAGCCAAAGCTTGGCTTCATCATAAAGATCATCGATCTTCGCTTTGACAGTTTCGAATGGGGTGGGCTCAGGTGCGCCGTTATGGCCTATGCCAATTTCCTTGACTGAATTTTCCATTTAAAAAATCCTATCAATGATTTCGGCCAAGTATGCCGAGTTTACTTTTTCAGGATCTTTGTCCCGAAGTTTGCTCATTAATTCGATGAAATAAGCGCTATCAACGCCGGTAAGCTGGTCTTCAAGGACGGCGGGATTCGTGAGGTCTAACTCACTAATTTGCATGATCATTTTGAGAATTTGACCTGCGTTTATGGTCCAGCCGCGCTTGATAAACTTTCGCAGTCGAATAACTGAGCAAACCGGATATTTGCTGCCGACATACCTTAGTTCACGGCTTAAAAGAGCTTCCAGCGCCGCTTGACGCAGAACCGTCTTTTCATCCCAGCTAGTCCAATAGTTGGTGCAATGAACAAAATCATAATTCTCATGTATTTGATCTGGATCGCCAGCGAAGCGGACAATTATCTGGATTTTGTTCGACAGCGTAATTGCATTGCTGGATAAGAATACTGGCCGGTAGGGCGCACCATCATCATTGCGCTCAACGGACTCGGCTCCGGATGCCTCTCCAAAACCTTCATCGCTCTCGTCGTCAGACAACGAAGGAACCACACCCGCCGTTTCTCCCCGGCGACCTGACTCAGTCGTGAGTTTAATTCGTCCGTCGCTCTCGGTTGTAACGGCCATCGTGAAGCCGGTATTTTTTGCGAAGGCGCTGACGTAGTAGTTAGCTACTTTTAACGCCGCGTCTGTCGTTCTAAAATAGAGGTCGAAATCGTTGACCGGCTCATTGAGCAGCATAGAAGCAATGGCCCCACCGGTGACGATTGTGTTTTTGCGAGCAATATCGCGGACCTCCTCATCCTCAATGCTTTCGAGCCATTGGTTTATTTTGGCTGACAGTACTTTATTTATTGTCTTCGTTTTCATGCCATCACCTTGCTAAACTGAGATTGCGGAATGCGGAGTTCCAGAGGCGTTCTGACTTCTGCCAGTATTCGGCAGCGCGGAGGCCCTTGCCTTTGATCTCGGCGTACTTGGCCCAATCGCGATATTCCTTCGCCAAACGGCGCTGTGTCTGCGAAAGGGAGAAGAACTGCTTCTTGGCTTCTTCGCTCATGCGGCTAACACTCCTTCCTCAGTCAAAAGCTCATGGTCTGTGAGGGTGAGATAGATTGACCGGATTTCCTTGCGTGCATCGTAAGGGAGAGGGCGGGCGAGAAGGTCGCCAGCTGCTTCAATGCGGTCTTCGATAGATTTGTCTGTGCTGATTGCGGTCAGATACAATTCGACCTGTTCAGCGCTGAGGTGATCGGCATGATTGGTCATGATGCACCTCTGGCTTTCGCTCTCAGATCATCGACACGGTGCAAAACACGAGGGTCAATGTCGAGGGCAGAAACGATATCCAACACCTCAAGCATTTCAGGAGCTACGGCGAATGTGTGCGGCGAGAACTTCCCAAAGAAGCCAGAGAAGTCGACATAGATGTCGTCCCACTCTCCTGCGGCATCGCGGTAGTTGCTTCTGATCGCGAACTGTCGAGTTGAAGTCGACGGCATCACGGAAATTTTCAGCGGGACTTTTTCTTTAGAGCGCATCTGTTTCACTCCGAGCGATTTCCGCCATTGTTTCTGCGTGGCAGAGCATGAGAAACGTTGCTGCTGTTCCAGCAATGGCGAGGATAAAAAGGATTGTTACGAGGAGAGCCATCACAGAAACTCCTCAAGCATTCCTGCGAAGCGCTTCATGCTTGGAGCACGGCTTGCGGTGTAATGAGCGCCTTCAACGGTCGAGTTCAGACGGTTGGCGTAGTAGCGAGCGTTAAGCTCGAAATAGGCGCAATCCTCGTCGCCACGCTCTTTCTTGATGGCGAGAACGTCACGCAAAAAGCGCGGCTTGTTTACCGTCTGCGCAATGCCTGCAAAGGCTCTCGCAAGGTCGTTTCCGGTAATCTGGTATGTGGAGTGCATTTCGTTGCTCCCAACTCGTTTGCTGAGATCAATGTACGATAATCATACATTACGCGCAATAGGAAATGTACGAAAATCATAATTATTTTTGACGCCGCCGCGAACCGTGCTAGAATCAGTGTGCACAAGTCGCAGCCCGACTGCTGCGCATTACGATGATCGTAATTCTGTTCTGGATAGGGGAGGTTATTATGTGAACCGCAGCGTGTGGCGCGCTTAGAAGGCAATCAGTTAGATAAAATGTACTAATTCGACAAAAACTTGCTGAATTTCTGGAATTCTGAATTTCTAGATGTTATATGTATTGCAAATGGAATGGGGATTCTCGTTCGGCGTCTGGCTCTCGGTATGAACCGAGGGCCTTTCGCTTTTTAAGGAAATACTTTTATTCCAGCGTGGGCAAATGGGTAATTGTGGCCACCCATGTACTTAGTCCTGATTATATCGTGGGCTCTGTTTTCTTGCTCGGGTCGCATACATCTAAGACCGATAGGTCTTGCTACTAGATCGGCCAATTGTAGCCCAATGGAATTAGTCGCTTTTGATACAATCTGTATCTCCATATCCGAAAATCCATTGCGAGCTAAGTAATGCTGACCGTCCATTATACGGCGAAACTCTAGCTCAAGTGTCTTATCCTCCTCTCCTCCACCCTTCTTGCCGCCACGTTGTTCGAATATAATATGTGTTGTTCCTTCAACTCGGCGATTGTGGCCAAGAAAACTGTGCAACCTCTCAAGACAAAATAAAAGCGCCAAGTGGTAAGGGTTATCTGGATCGTTGTATCGCTGCCGCAGCCTATCCTTATGAATAACGGTTGGAATTATTGTCATAGGTGTATCCAAAATTATCTGGGATAGATCACTCTGGAACTGACCCTTTAATTCTCTGGATCTCAGAAAATCAAAGGGAGACATGTCTTTCCGTATCTCTCGTTCATGCAGTATTACGTTGTCATGCCCAAACCATTGCAGCTTAAAATTCTGTACGCGTGGGCATACGATATTGACGTAATCTTCTTTTTTGAAGACGCAGAAAGCTAGGACAAATACGGGATACTCTGGATTTATTATCTCCAGATTGTGATCGCCGCTTTCGTCCACAAAAACAATGTAGTCGCTGAAGCTCAATAGATATCTCCGAATCTTTGAGTTTCATCATTTCGTGGAGAGGTTGCCAATTGCAAGCCACCGCGCATCTATAAGTGGAGTTGATGCTGGGTTTACCGCAGAAAAGATAATTTTGGTGGGTCTGCGGAGGCTCGGTACCACATCTAGCGGCGACAAAACGCCGTTAACCTTTCATCAAGAATGTTCTTGTTCTGTTCTCATTTATGAGTCATCCTGTCGCACATACAGCGGAACATGGAGTAACAGTATGAGCATGGAAACGAACTATATTGTGCAGAGCTACAGCAAGGGTTATCGGGGCAAGCTGAACCCTGACACGCCTTTCATCGCAAAGGATGCGGCACACGCAAAGCGCACAGCTGAACGAATGGCTAAGAGTAGCCCGATGGTGATTGCGTTCACAAATACCGGCGATGCTGAGACAGGTGATTTCGAGCCGCCAAAATTGATTTACGCGCACGGCGACCCGCTACCGCCAGAAGTCGATGAGATGGAAAAAATCTAACACCGGGGGGTGTGAATGATTAGATTCGCCCCGAAAGCTCCGGTGGCAGAAAAAAGCGCCGCTGATAAGATGATGGACGACGCTTTAGAAAGCGATGAAATGCGATTGATGAACAAGATCGAACGCGAGAGCGTTTCAATCGCAAATCTTATGACTTCAATTCACGGTGGGGCTTGGAAATCTCGGGTTGATCATCAGAGGAAGATGGTCCTGATTTGGCAGGCTGACGCTGAATAACGGTGTCGATAACCGAGAATACGACTTCCACGCCACGTTGGTCTAAACCTTCTATGCGTTGAAGTGCTTCAATTATAGCCTGGTCGCCCCGAATTACGTCCGAAGCCGTATTGGGCCAGTTCGGGGGCGGGGCGTTCAGGTATTCAGCAATGACCGGCACTTCCCGGACCTTTAAGTCACGCTTGCCTTTCAACAGCTGAGTTACCTGCGGGTGCGCGACATGCATATGCTCGGCAAGGCCAGACTGAGTTTTCCCAGCCTTCTTGTCGAGGTTGTTGGCGATCCAATCAATGAACAGTTGAGACACATTATCCGTCATTGTTCGATTTTCGCACAACGGGATAAATCCAGCACGTAGGATTATCGTACATTATTGCTTGCGTTGATTGTACGAATATCATACATTCGTGGTTATGAGACACGAGCCAGCAAACACAATCATCACTGAATTTGGCGGTTTGACCGCCGTTGCAACCATTGTCGGCGTTTCTCCACATTCGGTGATGCGCTGGCGCATGCCCAAAGACGCGGGCGGGACTGGAGGGGCAATTCCTCATTGGCATGTCCCGGTACTTATTGAAGCTGCGCAAGACCGAAAGATTAAGCTCAAGCCAGAGGACTTCATAGCGAAGTCAGCACCAAAGCGCTCCCGCACGAGGGCAAGCGCATGAACAGTCCAAACCCCAACCTTAATCAGGATAACCCAATGAGCGACGATATTACATCGCAAGCCCAGACAATTGCTGTCGGCCAATTGCGGGCCTTCATCGAGCGTATTGAACGCCTCGAAGAAGAAAAGAAGACCATCGGCGACGACATCAAGGAAGTCTATGCGGAACTGAAGGGCTCTGGATTCCAAGCGCCCGTCGTTCGCGAAATCATCCGTCTCCGTAAGAAAGAAGATCATGAGCGCCAAGAGGCCGAAGCAATGCTTCAGCTTTATATGGACGCATTGGGCATGAGCTGAGCCATGAGCGCGACCGTATATCCCACACAAGACGGTAATTTCATTGCGACTTGCCAGATTACTGGCCGAGGCGCGAGCGGTCGCACTCGTCAACATGCTTTACGCAATCTCCTTTCGTCTGCGTCTCCCGCCTCCCAAGCAGCAGACGAGAAAAGCCTCACCGCCTTCAATAAGCGCGGTGAGGCTCTCCTTTCTGGACAGGAATAGGCGGCGATGATGAGGAACATCCTGTCCAATTCAAATTCAAAAATCAGCCGAGCGTTAAGTGCGCGATCTTTCGGGCGCGAATGCCTGTCCGCCAAGTTCTTCGGCTGTAGCGGGTGCATCTTGGCGGCGCGTGACCGGGGCTTTCCCCTCAACCTTGAACAAAGCAGGCTCACGCATTTCTGCATCCGCGTCATTTCTTCGGGCCATCGCTGCCTTTCGTGCGTTCTGCAAAACGCGCCACGCCGCGTGCCCGATGTGTTCCAAACAATCTCTCCAGCGAATGTTTCGTTTCAGTTCCTTGCTGTCCTGAAACGTAACTGGAGAGCTTTGCAATGTCCGACAAAGGTTTTGAAGGATCTGACAAAATGAGTGTCGAGTTTGTCAGCAGCGCTAAGGGAATGAGCGATTTCATTCTCCAGAGTTCCTACCGGGGTCCGGGTGACACGGTAGATGCTGCCATGCACCGAGCAGAGCGCATGTATGGCGCGCCTGCCTCTTGGATGCACCGTCTTCGCTATCGATCCATCAAAGACATGCCTGTGTCCGCTTATGCGGCCATTGCTCGTGCGTACAAGGCCGCGCTCGAAGCATCAGAAAAAGCCTACCAGTCTGAGAGGGAACTGGCCAATGCACGTAATTCGAAAATACTTGGCTTGGCTGATGCTCTTGCTGGCACGCCTTTCCGTGGAGCTGTGGCAGAAATTGCGCCGGTATTGGTTGCGCAAGGTTCGCCGGCAAAAGGATCAGGAAACCTATCCGACGAGAATAGAGAAGGGCGATAAATGATTGAGTTCCGCTCCATTCTCATTGCTGCCGCCTGCGCGCTTATCCCGCTCATTGTCGTGCTGTTTTACATGAAGTGGAACTTCTAATGACAGCAAGCGCACGCGGTCTTTTCAGAGCTACAGGTAATAAGCCAAAGCCGGTTCACATCATGCTCGATGGCGAGATTGTGAAGACCGATTCCCTTGAGCGTGAACCGAACGAGTTTTACCCAACCCCGCCAGAGCCTACACGGGCCTTTCTCCATGCTGAAATAGAGCGTCTGCGCGACTTCCCTTGCATTTGGGAGCCTGCAGCAGGTGACGGCGCAATGGTTCGCGAAATGGAATCGCTTGGCCTTATCGTTCGTTCGTCTGATCTGATTGATCGAGGCTGTGATGCGGATATCCGGTCTTTCTATGATTTCCCCGTATCGCCAGCCCCTGCTATCGTCACCAATCCTCCTTTCGATCAGTGCAGTTGGGGCGACGGCAAAGCACGCTGGCTTTATCACGCTCTAGATACGCTCAGCGTAGATTACATGGCGCTGCTGCTCAACTGGTCCTGGCCTGGTGCCGTTGGACTTGCATCATTCTGGGGCCGATTCCCACCTGCACGCGTGTATCTCATGCGCTGGAAGATCGACTTTACCGGTCAGGGTTCTCCTCCTGCGCTTCATGCCTGGTTTGTCTGGGATAAAGAGCATCACGGCGAAACCGTTCTGCGCATGCTCGACCGCAAAGACGCCAGACAAGGCGAACTCTTTGGAGGCGAAGCATGAACAAGCTCCGCGTTCTCGATCTTTTCAGCGGCATTGGCGGTTTCTCTCTCGGCTTGGAACGCACGGGCGGATTTGAAACCGTGGCGTTCTGCGAGATTGAAGAATTTCCGCGCCGCGTCCTCGCGAAACATTGGCCAGAGGTGCCGTGCTATCATGACGTTAGAGAACTCACAGCAGATAAGCTTGCTGCCGATGGAATTGAAGTCGACGTCATCTGTGGCGGATTTCCATGCCAAGATATTAGTTACGCCGGTGATGGAGCGGGTCTCGAAGGTGAGCGCTCCGGCCTATGGAGCGAGATCGCTAGACTTGTTGGCGAATTACGACCGTCATACGTCATCGTGGAGAACGTCGCAGCGTTGCTTGGTAGAGGGCTGGACCGTGTTCTCGGAGACTTGGCCTCGGTCGGGTATGATGCGGAATGGCATTGCATTCCGGCTTCAGCCATTGGCGCCCGTCACATCAGGGACAGAATTTGGATTGTGGCCTACCCCTGCTGCCTCGGATACAGCGGAAAGGAAGCCACCTGCGCGGCCGCACATCACGAAAAATGGAACACTGCGGCATTTGAACCCAAAGGGCGTTCAAAGCCAGGTGAGATTATCGCAAGCGGTCAAATTCTGGCCAACGCCATCCTCACACGATTTCAAGGGCCAGAATTCTCTGACCTCCATCGAACGCAGTCTAAAGAGTGGCAAGAACGGTCATCTTGGACAGCTTCCCAACGCGGTTCTCTACCGATCTGGGGAGGCTGGCGCGTTGAACCCGGAATGGGTCGAGTGGCTGATGGGGTTCCCGATCGGTCACACAGACTTAAAGGATTAGGCAACGCTGTTGTCCCTCAAATCCCCGAATTGATAGGTCACGCTATCCTTGCAGCCATCGCCCGCAAGGCAGAAGGCGAGGCGGCAGCATGATTAAGCTTGCGCTCCCGTTCCCCCCGTCTGTTTGGGACATCTATGTCGGCTGGGGAAAGTCTCGCCGCCTGTCGCCTGAATATGCGAAGTGGCGCAATGACTGCGGCTTCTTTCTAAACCGCAAGAATGAATTCATCGACGGGCCTTTCAGCATCTCAGTTTCTTTGAAGCGTCCGCATAAGCGCATGGACCTCGACAACCGGATGAAAGCGCTTCTCGACGTTCTCCAGCATTACAAGGTCATCAAGAACGACAGCCTTTGTGAACGCCTCACAATGACGTGGGATGCCGGTTTGAAAGAGGAGTGTGTCGTCATCTTGCAGCGCGCCGAGGAGGCGTTAGCGACATGAGCAAAGACCGCATCCCGTATTTTGATTTCTACCCGTCTGACTTCATGCACGGCGTTCGTGGCCTGTCGGCTCAGGAAGTCGGCGTCTACACAATGATGCTTTGCCGCATCTATGAAGAAAACGGCCCTGTAGAATATCACGTCATGCGCCTCGCAACATACTGCGGCATGCGTGAATCGACATTCGTTAAGACAGTCGAAAAGCTCATCGAACTTGGGAAGCTGGAGCTTCTCGACGGCATGATTTCCAACCACCGAGCCGAAGCTGAAATTTCAAGTCGTGCGCACAAGTTGAAAATTAATTCCAAGGCAGGAAAAGCAAGTGCCGAAAAAAGACAACAAAAACAACGCATGACTTCAACGGACGTTCAACAGACGTTCAACCATACAGATACAGATACAGATAATACATCTTCACTTCGTTCAGATGTTAGCGAGCGCGCAAAAAAACAGGACCATGTTTCGGAAGCGCTCGAAGCATATTCGGCTTTGGCTTCTCGGTGCGGTCTGCCTGCCGTCCGTGTCCTGAACGAAGCGCGAAAGCGGAAACTTGCCTCCTTGCTCAAAGCTCACGGCATGCCGGTATGGCTTGAGGCTTTGGCAAAGGTCGAGGTCAGTGATTTCTGTCTGGGCCGCAAAGGCGATTTCCGAGCAGATTTAGATTTCCTCCTTCAGCAACAGTCGTTCACCCGCTTGCTCGAAGGCCGTTATGACAATCGCGCTGCGCCAGCAGCACGAGACAATTCCCCGAAATCCAACAACACCGATCTTGATGACCCGCGCGTCATGTGGCTGCGCCTTGGTCAAAAGCTGGAGCATCAAAATGCAGAAGACCCAGATAGCGACGAACGATCAGTACATGAAGCTGGCGGGAATGTCCGACATTCAGAAGGCGATGAGGCGCCTTTACGCCTTGCCTTCGCGCGGTCTTCCTGAGGGGCTAACCGAACCGGAAAAGGCTGATATTCGCCGCGCCGAAGTCGAAAATATCATGTCTGCGCTTCGCGGTGTTACAGCTTATGCGCTCTCAGAGGCAGTCGAGCGGATCATGCAGAATGCCCTTGGTCACAAGTGGATGCCTCTGCCGCCAGAGCTTCGCGGCTTGTGTGATCAGATCATGAAGCCGATCCTGAATGCGCAGCGAGCGGACTTTGATATCCATCGCCATGCAGAACGCCAGCGGCAGGAACGGGAGGCCAGCAAGAAAATTCATGACTCATGGACACCAGAAAGCCGCGCCCGCGCAACAGCAAAGTGGGAAGCCACCAAGGCGCAGCAGCGCCTCGATAACGCGGCAGAAGAAACCCGCCGCGACCAGTACGACACAAGCACAGACGCCTGCATGGCTCGCCTTAAGGCAGCAGCCGAAGCCAACAGCGCAGATTTCAATCTTGACAAGATCAAGAACGCGCCAAGCGACACATTCAAGCAAGCAGGGAGGGCAGCATGATGCAAGAAGCTGCAGAACACCCAATGGGTAAATACCACGGCTATGCCCCGTCGCTTATCAGGAGGCTGGAGGCTCAAAGGAAGTTCCTCGCTGGCAATTCATGCGCAGCCAAGGCCCATCGATTATTCCGCCAGCAATTAGACACCATGCAGATTGCTGAACGGATGAACAAGTCTGAGGCGGAAGTGGTCAAGCTTTTGGACGAAGCAAGAAACAAAATGCTCGGCATCGAGCAAGCGGCATAGGAGAGGGCGATGAGGGCAATCAAGAGGTTTGCAAACTGGCTGCGAGAGTTAGTGAGGGATTATTACCCGTTCTTTGTTTGCGTTACGGGTGGGGGCTTATTTCATGCAGGTATTCTGATGAGCGATCTGTACATGAAGATCTTTTTTTGGGCTGTGGCTTTTGCTGCATGGTTGTTCGCCCTTGATCTGATTGCCGTGCGTGCAACGGCTAAGGCAACAAATGACTGCGCTGTGAAATATTTGAATTTTCTGACTAGCGGCGAGAGTTCAGAAATCAACGTCTACATTCATAACAAGCGCGACTAACCCCAGGCGATGAGGAAACACTATGGCGGCGACAACGATCAGTAAGGACAAAGATTGGTATGTGATCCGCACGAACATCAAGTGCGAGGAAAAGGCGTGTAACAATCTCACACGTGCTGGATATGAGGCTTATTTGCCAAGGCAGCGCAAGGAATTCATCCATAAGCGCACAAAGACGCGAGTGGTAAAAGAAAGCGCCCTGATGCTGCGTTATCTATTTGTTGCGCAACCGAAGACAAATGCGGATTGGTTCAGATTGCGGCGTTGCGAGGGCGTCGAGTGTGTTTTGGAGTGTGGTGGGACGTATGTCCGTGTTTCTGCAAATGCCGTTGAGGCTATGTTTCTGGCCGAGCGCGACATGCAGTTTGATGATACACGCGAAGCCCGGATTTATCGCGAGGAAGAAGCCCGCACAAAAAAGGCAACGGCAAAGCTTAAATTCAGTAAGGGTCAGTCTGTCTCACTGGTACGCGGGCCATTCGTTGACATTACCGGCATCGTGGAGGAAGTGACCAGCTCAGGCAAGATCAAGGTTCTTCTCAATGCTCTGAATAGCTTTGTTCCGGTAGAGGTCGGGCTAGACGATCTATCCCCAGCTGCGTGAAAAAGCGCTTTGCGCTTATCACCAAATCAGATATATATGCAACTGGATGATTTGATGTTCTGATGCGGACCACATAGTGGGAATACTCGCCGGTCAAACCCAGCCATGCCACACGCGCATGGTGCAGCATGGTTTTTAATGTTTAGAGTTCAGCGGCTTTCGAGCCGCTTTTTGATTCGAGGCAACGCCTCAACGGAATGCGAGGCGGCGGATTGCAGCCGATCCCGGCGAATAGCTGCAAGTGAGCGCTGGGATAGTTGGATAACTGGCAGGAAAAGCCCCGTGTATACTGCCGCCCAAATGGGCCGACTACGGTGCGCCTCGCATATCATTCGGTGCCAGTTCATAGCAGGCTGGTTAAATGGGGGAATGCTCCAAGCCGAAAGACTTTATCCGTATGGTGGTAGGCCACCGTGTATGCAGGTGGTGCTTAAAACGTGCTGAAAACCGTGAAAGTGTAGAAAATTCAATAGCTTGAGGTGGTGTCGCGAGTCCACTGCGCGGTAATGGCATCAAATCGGGTATCAAGCTATTGTTTTAGCTTATGTTTTTCAGTGCGAGTCCACTTTAATTCCGTTTATTAAATCGTACCTGTTCACCCCCGCCTAGTGCGGGGTTTTCTGTTTGGAGGAGAGCGTTCACTTTCGTCTGATGCTTCGTCGCCGATCAGCAAGTGGATCATAATCCGCTCGTAATGATGCGCCTCTTGTCTGAGCCAGTTTTCTGCATTCTTGATGGCTTTGTGTAACGGCGATCTTAGTGGAGTAAGATATTCATCCTTATTTCTAACGCGCGCAGTGCCGTCGCTGAAAATTGTTACGATGATGTCTCGATCAGTCCAGTCTTCTCTATCTGAAGTGATGCCGTATTTCATTTAAGCCCCCCCCAAGTTTACCCATCAGTAATAAACAGTGGCTCTCACAGTAAAGCAAGAGGTACGCATGACCGCCAAGCTTCTCGCTCTCTCTGCGTTTATCCTCCTAGCCTCATGCGCATTACCTTACGAGCGTCACTGCTCATTCAACGATTACCTGACAAAGACGTGGTGTAAGTGATGGCTCTCTCACCAGAGCGTGTAAAAGAAATAGCTGACAGGGAAGAGGCAAGAGCAGGCCAGCCTGTAAAAACCGGTCGACCATCAAAGCGCACGCCTGAGATGGAAGAAGCAATCATCAACGGTTTGATGGATGGGTATAGTCTCGTGCAGATTTGCGCGTCAGACACTATGCCAAATCGTCGGACTATTCTCCGTTGGATGGAAGACGATGAGGCTTTTGCCACAAGGTGCGCGCGTGCGAGAGAAATCCAAGCCGATCTGATGGATGACAAAATCATTCAGTTGATTGATGACGTCAATGTCGAGAACGCATCTGCTATGCGGGTGAAGCTTTCAGCGCTTCAATGGCGCGCGGCTAAACTAGCTCCTAAGAAGTACGGCGACAAACAGGAAGTCGAACATACAGGGCAGGTTATCATGATTGCTCCAGAGGCTTCCGATCTATGACGATTCAGTTGACGAAGAAACAGCAAGCGTTGCTTCCTCTACTTGGTCGACAGGGTACAAAGCACACACTGATTTATGGCGGGTCGCGTTCGGGTAAGACATTCCTGACCTGCTACGCGATTGCTACACGGGCTTTGCGTGCCGAAGGTTCACGGCATGGAATATTCCGTAAGCACGCTGTCGCGGTAAAGCAATCAGTCGGGCGCGATACTTTCCCGAAGGTTATGCGGCTGGCTTATCCTGACGCTGCATATAAATGGTACGAACAGGACGGTGTTTTCGTTTACGGCAACGGGGCCGAGGTCTGGTGTGCTGGTCTGGATGACAAAGAGCGCGTCGACAAGGTTCTGGGTAAAGAATACGCCACGATTTACGAGAACGAGGCTTCAGAGCTTAGTTACGATGCGCACACTACGCTGATGACACGCCTTGCACAGAACGTGCAGGCAAATGTCGGGCATCCGGGTCCGCTGCCATTGCGCAACTATGTGGACTTAAACCCGACAACTCAAAGCCATTGGACTTACAAGCTATTCGTCCAGGGTGTTGACCCGGAAAGCAAGAGGCCAATCAATCGCGGTGACTACAGCCACTATGTGGCAAACCCGATGGATAACCATCTTAATCTGCCGCCTGACTATCTCGAAAGCCTGAAATATCTGCCAGAAGCCAAGCGCAAGCGCTTTTTTCTTGGCGAGTTCTCAGGTGATGCGGAAGATGCTCTCTGGTCGCGCGGCGTTATTGAACGCCTGTATGTTCTTGGTGACGATGAGTTGCCGGACTTCGTTAAGATCGTTGTGTCTGTCGATCCGGCTACAAGCTCTAATCCCGGCAGCGATGAAACAGGCATTGTTGTCTGTGCCATCGACAAAGAGGGTTACGGCTACGTTCTTGAGGACGCCAGCGGCGTTATGAAGCCCGAAGAATGGGCCAAGCGCGCGGTTACGCTCTACAATTACTACAAGGCTGATTGCATCGTCGCTGAAAAGAACCAAGGCGGCGAAATGGTCGAAAGCACCATTCAGGCGCAGGCTAAAGGCCGGTGGATTCCGGTTAAGCTGGTTCACGCATCGCGCGGCAAGGTTGTTCGAGCAGAGCCGATCAGTGCACTCTATGCACGTCGACGCGTTCGCCATGTGAGAGAGTTTACAGAGCTTGAAGATCAGATGTGCAGCTTCACAACTGGCTTTGACCGATCAAGCGCCGGTTATTCGCCTGACCGAGTTGACGCTCTTGTCTGGGGCTTCACAGAGCTATTCCCCGGCTTGATAGAGGAACGGCCTGAAAACATTCCGCTCGGTCAAATGCAGACTGTAGCCCCCGACGAACCGATATTGGATAGCTGGTGAAAGTCGAAATCAGAGACGGCAACCTCAGAGACATATGTTTCATTGCGGCTAACCTACGTGAACAGGACAGGCGCGAGATATTTGCCACGGCATTACTCGATAGCGGATCACAGGCAGGCGCAATGTCTTTTCTCACTTCGCCGGGGTTCTGCTGGACGGCTTGGATTGATGGCCAGCCAGTCGCCGCGTTCGGCGTATCAGAAGGCAGCCCGTATCAGCCGCATATGCGTTATGCGTGGGCTTATGGGACAGACAAGTTCAAACGTACCGCTCCTGCAATAACAAGGTTCTGCATTAAAGAATGGCCCCGGCGCTTGATTGCAGAGGGTGTGACGCGGGTCGAGATTAGATCAATCGCAGATCATGACCTCGCGCATAAGTGGTTGAAATCCATTCGAGCGAAACACGAGGCCGACATGCCAAATTACGGTGTGAACGGCGAGACATTCCAGCTTTGGAGCTGGAGACGAGAGGATTGGGAAGATGTGCTTTAAGCCGAAAACACCGGACATTCCCGAGGCGCCAGCCGTGCCAAGCGAAGATGCAGAGGCAGCAAAGACGCGCCGTGCAGCAGAACAAGATGCAAGCCGTCAGGCACAAGGCCGTGCTTCAACCATTATTACTACGCCGCTTGGTGCGCAGGATTATGGAAGTGAAGTAAATCGCCGCCGCACCACAATTAGCGGGTTTTAATCCATGGGCATTGCAGATGATATCATGCAGCAGCAGTCACAGATGGCGGCTGAACGCTATCCGTGGGAAGCGGTTTGGCGTGATGTAGTCAATCTGTGTATGCCTTATGCTTCGCACAAGTATGAAATCAACGGGCTTACGCTATCGTCGTCTCTTACTGGTACAGCGCAGCAGCCACAGGCCGCACAGCGCAGCAAAGAGATATTCGATAACACAGCTTCATGGGCGCTCACTCGCCTGTCTGCTGGCATGGAAAGCTTGATTACGCCGCGTGTTCAGAAGTGGCATTCATTCTCGCTTGATGATCCGTTTTCACCAGAGCCGACCGATCTTGAAGAAGAATGGCTTGACCATCTGCGTGATTATCATTTCGCGGCGCGGTACAATACAAAATCAAACTTCGCCCTCGCCAATCAGAAAGCCATTCGCGCCACCTGTGGGCTTGGCACTGGCATAACATACCTTGAGGAAAATCTTGGCCGCCGCGGTGTCGATCCGGTCAAGGTGCCCTTCTTCTATCGCTCGGTGCCGGTTGTTGAATGCTATCTTGGCATCAATGCTTATGATGATGTTGATAAGTGCATCCGCGTCCATGAAATGACAGCGCGTGCAGCTCGTGACTATTTCAGTCAGGAAGGCGACAAGCTTCCGGAGGTTGTGAAGCAATCGCTTGAGAAAAAGCCAGACCAGCCATTTACCTTCATTCATGCTGTCATGCCTCGTGAGGAAGCGGGGGAATACAAAGACAAACGGCGACATTCCGCCTACGCTTCATTCTGGATTGAAGTTTCCAGCCGCTCCCTGATCAGGTCGAGCGGCTTTTTTACGTTCCCATATAACGTGATGTGGTGGGATCAGACGGACGGTTCTCCTTATGGCCAGTCGCCAATCATGGAAGCGCTATCTGAAATCAAGATGCTGCAAGTGATGGGGAAAACCGTTGCTCAAGTCTCGCAGCAGATGATTAAGCCGCCAATGGCAACAGCGCGAGGTATTTACAATCGCCTGAACCTGAATAGTGGCGCAGTAAACCCCGGCTATCTGGATGAGCAGGGCCGCTTGTTGGCACAGCCGATTATTCAGGCACAGAATCCAACATTTGCAGAACGCCTGATTGAAACAAAGCGCATGGGCGTGCGTCAAAGCATGTTCGTTGACCTGTTCCAGATCCTTGCCGAAGACCCTCAGAAGACGGCAACAGAAGCCTTGCTTCGTGCGAATGAGAAGGGTGAGCAGCTTGGACCGGCAGGCGCAAAGATCGAAAGCGGCATTGCGCTTGGTGTCGAGCGTGAAGTTGACATCATCCAGCGCAAGGGAGCCTTTGAAGCCGGTTCCCCGTTGGAACCGCCAGCATCGATCGGTGGCAAGAATGTCAGCCCCGCATTCACTGGCCCGTTGGCTCGTATGCGCCGTATGGCTGAATTGCAGGGTGTAGAGCGTGTGCTTCAAATGGCAACAGCCGTCGGGCAGTATGACCAGTCAGTGCTTGCCCGGATTGATGGCGATGAAGTGCTTGAACTCAGCCGCGAAATCAGCGGCGCACCTCGCAAGATGTTCCGTACCGATGATGAAGTCGGTCAGATCAGAGAAGCCGCAGCACAGCAGCAAGAACAGGCCGCAGCACTTCAAATGGCTCAAGGTATGGCGACAGCCGCCAAGGACGCCACGCCAGCAATGCAGGCCATGGCACAGGCTAACGGGATGGCGCCGGCATGAGTTGGCGTAACACCGCATATCTTCGCCAGACCAAGCCAAAGGCCGCAGAGCTTAAGGTTGCGAACGCTTATCAGTCGTTATTCGGCAAGAGCAGTGAAGAAGCTGAAATAGTTCTTTCCGATCTGGCCGCTCATACGGGTTTCTATCAAGTGCAGGAACCCGGAGCCGACTTATCAAACTATCAGGCTGGTCATGCAGCCGGTATGCGCACGGCATTCGCGCGCATTTTCCAATTCCTATCCCTCCCTGATGATCAGTTGAGGGCGTTGGAAGAAGCCGCTCGGCAAGAGTTCGAGCACATCTAACCAAGGAAAATCTTATGACAGAGCAGGCGAATGGGCTTGCGACTGAGGCCGCAAATGCGACCGCAGCGCAAACAACCGCGACCGACTCGACCGTTATCACTGATCATGGGTCGAACGGCGATAACGCGAACTGGGTGGCTGGCCTTCGTGAAGAAGATAACCGCACTCTAGTCGAAGCGAAGCAGTGGAAATCTCCAGAGGATGCGATCAAGTCGTATCGAGAACTGGAAGCCCACGCGAGCAAGGCCTTGAAAGTGCCGGGTGCAGATGCAACGGCAGAAGAATGGAATGCGTTCTACGGAAAGTTGGGCCGACCAGAAAGCCCGGATAAGTATGAGCTTAAGCTCAATACCGAAGCCGTGCCTCAGGATTTCCCCTACGACGAAAAGAGCGCGATTGAGTTCCGTACATGGGCGCACGAAGCGGGGCTAACTCCGCAGCAGGCGCAAACCCTTCATGACAAGTTCGTCGGGCAACAGGCCGGTGTCTTTACCTCTGTGCGTGAGCAGATGGCAAAGGCGGAAGGCGATGCTCACCGTGCTATCACGTCACAATGGGGCGATCCTGACACCGATGGCTATAAGCACAATCTCGAATATACGAGCCGTGCAATCAGCCAGCTTGGTTTGAAGGATAGTCTTGTGAAGGGCGGCATTCTTTCCCCTCAGGGGGCGGTGCTTGATCCAAATGTCGCGTTCGCTTTGGCGAAGGTCGGCAAGGAAATGTACGGCGAGGATTCCACGGCAACCAATGCCTCTGGATCGCTCAACAATCCATTCTCTGACGAGCATGAAAACCTGACACTACAGGGCAGGATCGTTCGCGACGACCCGGGAAAAGCTGCATCACTTATCAGAGCCGCAGGCAAGAAGCCTGTCGATTACGGCCTGTAAGTAGCAGAGCCATTCAGGAAAGGTTTTAGCAATGGCTACTACTCGCATTACGGACGTTATAGTCCCGGAAGTATTCTATCCATATATGATCAAGCGCACCAAGGAGCGCGGGGCCATCTTCCAGTCTGGCATTCTTCGCACTGATGCGAATATGTCCAGCTTCCTCTCAGGCGGCGGCAAGACTGCAAACGTCCCTTTCTGGCGTGATCTGACCGATGTTGACAGTGATATCGGTTCTGACGATCCGGCACAGTTGAGCGTCCCAGGCAAAATCGAATCCGGCAAAGACGTTGCTGCCCGTCAGGTTCGCACGAAGTCTTGGTCTTCGATGCGTCTGTCTGGCGTTCTCGCTGGCGACGATCCAATGAAGGCTATTGGCAATCTCGTTTCTGATTGGTGGATTCGAAATTTCAATACGTTGCTTGTTGCATCACTGCATGGCGTGTATCTGGACAATGTTGCTAATAACGGCGGTGACATGGTCAAGAACATCGCTGTTACCACTGGCACGCCAGCGGCAGGCAATCTTATCTCTGCTGAATCGATCCTCGATACAAAGCAGACGATGGGCGATGCAGCCGAAGACCTGTCAACGCTGATCATGCACTCAGTTGTTTACACCCGCCTGCAGAAGCAGAACCTCATTGACTTTATCCCAGATGCACGTGGCGAAGTTCGCTTCCCAACATATCTTGGTTATCGCGTGGTGGTGTCTGACACTGCAAAGGTAATCAGCAATGGTGCTGGCAACCCATCGAGCTATGTCACTTACCTGCTCGGCAATGAAGCCATCTGCTTCAATGAACAGCCAATGTCGACAAGCCCGAACGTCGAAGTTGAGCGCAAACCTGATCAGGGTAACGGTGTGGGTGGCGACATTCTCTATACCCGCCGGCAGTTCGTGCTCCATCCTTACGGCATTAAGTGGACCGATGCGAGTGTTGCGGGAGAGTTTCCTACAACTGCTGAACTCGGAACGGCTGCCAATTGGGACCGCGTTTACGCTGAGCGTAAGCAGATTCCAATCAGCTACCTTGTCACCAACGGCTAAGGGGAGGGCTTCGGCCCTCTTTTCCTTTTCAGGAGAGAACAATGAGCACCGAAAAAGAAACACCTGAAGTTGAACAGGAAGCCGTTGAGGCTCCGAAGTCACTCCATGAACTCAACATGGAGCAGCAGGCGATTGAACAGCGGATGCGTGAAGTAAACGAAAAGGCAGCTGATGCTGCCAACAAAGCTGTTCTTGGCGTGTTGAACAAATATCGTCCAGACGGCAAGCGCACGCAAAAGCCGCTTCGCGGTCAGACAGGCGAGTAAGAACGATGGCGGCGTATAGTCCTCCGAAGGCTTGGTATTACCTGAAAAAGCAGCGTCAGCGCCGCGAGCAGCAGGAAGAAACGCCGCCGCCAGCGCCTGAACCGGAAGAAGGTGAGGGCGAATGACGCCGACTGACATCGCTAATATCAGCCTCGATATCATGAAAGAGGCCGAGATTACCAATTTCGAGCAGGATAATCGGCCTATCGTGCGATGGATGAAGCGTAACTTCGGTCTGTCGCGGGATAGCTTGCTTGCTCGTTATGATTGGAATTTCGCGCTCAAGCGTGCGTTGCTGGCAAAGGATAGCATTGCGCCAGACTTTGGCTGGAACAACCGTTTCACGATACCAGCTGACAGTTTGCGCGTACTGCCTTTGACGGCGTGTGGCAACTTCGAAGGCACTCCAATACAGCATGAGGTTGAAGGGCCTTATATCCTCACCAATGCGCAGGGACCGATCCGCTGCCGGTATATTTTCCGCAATGAAGATTACGACCGCTACCCTCCGTATTTCTGTGAGGCTCTTGCGGGCTATCTCGCAATGAAATGCGGACATTGGGTCACTGGCAAGGTTTCATACGTGCAGATTGCTAAGGGTCTTTACGACGAAGCAATGGCGACAGCTTGGCGTGTCGATGCCATTGAAGGTACTGCGCCACGCGCAGCTGATAGCGAATGGATTGAACAACGGTGACCTATTACCCGCTTCAGGCAACATTCGACAAAGGCGAGATAAGCCCACTTCTTGGCGCTCGCTCTGATGTTGATTTTTGGCGTTCTTCGCTGGCGTATTGCCGGAATTTCAATGTTTTGACGCATGGCGGATTGCGCCGTCGCTCTGGGACTGTGTTCCTTTCTGAGGTTGCAGACAGCAGCCAGTTTACGAGATTGTTGCCATTCAAATTCTCCGAAGAACAAGCTTACGTGCTGGCGCTTAATGGCAACGGTGTTGGTTTTCACGCGGAACTGAGCCGGTTTTTTCACCGAGAATTGAGCCACCTTCGAGTATGTTTTTCAGATCATGGTTTGGTCAAGGGATTGGGTT
>NZ_JAYEXN010000011.1:0-99922 GCF_044435015.1 Ochrobactrum sp. S1502_03 | reverse complement strand
ACCCGAATAGTTCAAAAAATAGCGCGGGGTGGAGCAGCCCGGTAGCTCGTCAGGCTCATAACCTGAAGGCCGCAGGTTCAAATCCTGCCCCCGCAACCAAAATATCAAAAAAACCCGTCGCATCAGCGGCGGGTTTTGTCGTTTAAGGGCCCTGTGCAACCAAAACGCAAGCTCTAAACAGTCAAGATCTGCACGCGGTTCACCCGGTTTAATTCAGAGATTCAGTCATTTATTCATTGTGCAACGATTTTCGTTTTGACGAACACATCATAGCGCGTGCTTTTGCCTAAGATCTGATGCGATGGTTTGCGTAGGCCCGGCATCGGTTCGGCTCTTAAAGGCCATTTCAGAACGACGCGATTCTCTGCCACTTCCAATGCGATTTGCATCAGCTTTTCTGAATCGGGGTCCGTGCCGACGATCTCCCGGATTTGTCGCATTTCTTTTTTGACCAGTGCCGAATTGCCGCGTGGGGGATGCATCGGGTCGACCAGCACCACTTTCGGCTTCAATTCGGGTAAGAGCAGGCAAGAATCGCCATGCAATAATGTCATCCGCGCGATTGTCTGCGCATATCTGCCGCCCTCGGAATGCGCACGGGCGAGAGCGTCACTCAGCAAATCATACATTTTCTTTGAGCGCTCAATCAGCGTTACAGTCGCGCCAAGGGATGCAAGCAGAAAGGCATCACGGCCAAGGCCAGCTGTCGCGTCCACAATATCGGGCGTGACGCCGCGCGAGAAGCCTACCGCTTTTGCAAGCGCCTGATCGCGTCCTTCGCCGGACCGGAACCTATGGCCGACTGCGCCGCCTACAAAATCAATGATGAGCTCTGATGGTTCCGCCTTTTGCGTCATGCTTGATCTCAGAATGGGCAGGGGATGGAAAATTTTACGTTATGCCCATCCGGATGCCGGAAGGCCAGTTGCTCAGCATGAAGCATTAAACGTGCGGATGCGCTCAATGCGGCGCCCTCAGCATAAAACGCATCGCCAAGGATGACGTGTCCTATCGCCTTCATGTGAACACGCAGCTGGTGCGATCGACCCGTTAACGGAGACAATTGTAGCCGCGTTGTGTGTTTGCCGCGCTCTAAAACTTGCCAGCGCGTTTGTGCGGGTTTGCCGTTCTCATGGTCTACGCGATGACGCGGCTTGTTCTCATGGTCGATTGCCAGAGGCAAGTCGATCAGGCCGCTATCGCCTTCCACGTGCCCCCATACTTCTGCGATATAAGATTTCTGGGTTGTGCGGGTTTCAAACTGCGCTGCAACAGCTGCATGTGCTTTGCGATTGAGCGACATCAAAACCAGTCCCGACGTATCCTTGTCCAGACGGTTGATCATGAGAGCATTCGGAAATTGCTTTTGCACACGTGTGGCAAGACTGTCCGACAAGGCCGGATGTCGTCCGGCTACGGATAACAGCCCGCTTGGTTTATCAAGCACCAGAATGTCCTCATCACGATGAATGATGGATATATAAGGCTCTAATGGCGGGTTATAAATAGGATCGTCGGACGATGGAACACGCATAAGACCATCTAGAGCATTTCTGGATGGAGTTGAATCATTAAAATCGCAACAGCCGATGTTTGTTCGGTTCGATGTTCAAATAAATGGTACACTATCCGGTTATTCGATATTTAACCAATTGCTAAAATATCTTATGTCTTTGGGCTTGATCTATATTCTTTGGCTCAAAAAATGGGATGACGGATGTCCTCGAAGACCACTCTGAACGCGAAACACCTTCAGGCGCTTGGTGTGGAGCGTCTGGCTGCACTTCTGATAGAGATCAGCACTGGCAATGCCAATCACAAGCGCCGGCTTCGGATGGAACTGGCGGGTCATTCAAGCGGCGTCGAGCTTGCTCGGGAGGTTCGAAAGCGGCTGGGCAGCATTGCGCGCGCAAAGAGCTGGATAGATTGGAAGAAGGTTAAGCCCTTTTGTGCGGACCTTGAAAATCAACGCAGGACTATCGTTGAAAAAATTGCCCCGCATGATCCTGAAGAGGGGTTTGAACTTATATGGCAGTTCCTTTCGCTCGCAGATTCGATTTTCGAACGCTCGGGTGATGGCAGCGGCACGCTCATCGAGCGTTTTCACGCTGCAAGTGATGATGCCGGTCATATAGCGATGCTGGCCGGTATTCCTAAGGATCGTCTGGTTGAGAAAGTTTTCAATGCGCTTCAGGATAACGGCTATGGTCAGTTTGATCGACTGATTGATTCCATGCGTCCTGCGCTTGGTGATATGGGCTTAAGACAGCTGCAGACGGACGTTGAGGCATGGGCTGCTGAGCCGGAGCCTATACGATCTGTGCACTATAAGCAGATCATTGGATGGAGCAGCACTGGTCCGATTTACGAAGACCGGCTTCATGCGGACGACAAGTCGATGACCGCTCAGTTTGTACTCCAGCAAATTGCAGATGCGCTCGGTGATGTGGATCTTTTTATTGCGCAATATCCTGCGCACACGCATATCATTCCGCGCATTTCGACTGAAATCGCTCAAAGACTGCTTGCGGCAGGGCGCGCTGAAGAAGCCCTGAGGGCGCTTGATAAGGCGGAGTTCGACGGTCACAGGGACGTCTTGCCAGAGTGGCAGGCGACGCGTGCCGATGTTCTGGAAGCGCTTGGACACAGCGAAGACGCGCAGCAATTTCGCTGGCAATGCTTTGAACAGACGCTCAACGATGTGCTTTTACGTGAGTTTTTGCGACGTCTGCCTGATTTCGATGATATGGAAGCGGAAGACAAGGCGTTTGCTTTTATTGCAGATTACCCTGATGCCAATCGTGCGCTGCTTTTCTTTCTTCAATATCCCGCTTTGAGCGAAGCAGACAGGCTTGTTGTAAAGCGTGCTTCCGAGCTGGATGGCAATAATTATGAACTCTTGTCGCAAGCGGCAGAAAAGCTGGCGGATAGATATCCGCTTGCTGCGACGCTTGCACTTCGTGCAATGATTGATTTTACACTCACATATGCCCGCTCCAGCCGCTACAAACATGCAGCACGACATGTGATGGAGTGCAGTGCTATGGATCGCAATATTGCGGACTACGGCTCTGTCGTTCAGCATAGTGTTTATCTCGACAATCTCCGCAAGCAACACGGCAAGAAGCAGAGATTCTGGGATTTGATAAGTTGAGCGTTGTTGTTGCTGAAACGGTGGATATTTTAGTGCCAACCAAGGATGAAACCGTGCTGAGCCAGTTGCAAGAAGAGCTGCAGCGCCTGCGGCTTGAATTGGAAATCAAAGATCAGTTCATCAATGCGCAGGCACAGACGCTTGCGCATTTCAAAAAAATTTATGGACAGTCTTCCATTGTCGCTCAGATCGGTATCTGGGAATGCACTTTGCCGGATGAAGAATTGACCTGGTCCGACTATGCCTATGACATTTTCGAGTTGCCTCGCGGTGCAGTGCTTTCACGCGCTGATACGCTGGCGTGTTATACGGAAGCGTCAAGGGCGGAGCTGCAAAAGCGCCGATCAGACGCAATCGCGCAGCGTAGCGGTTTTACATTCGAAGCTGAGATAACCACTTTTCGCGGTAACAAACGCTGGATACGCATCACTGCGTCGATTGAATGCCAGGGAGATGTGCCCGTTCGAATTTTCGGGATGAAACAAGATATCACAGATCAGAAGGCGTTGTTTGATCGGATTATATATCTTGCCGAGTATGATCAAATGTCTGGTCTGGCCAATAAAAGCCAGTTTCATGTAAAGCTGTCTTCGACGCTGGATGCTGCCAGCAATGACAAGATACCCGGTTTTCTTATGTTGATCGACCTTGACGGGTTTAAAAACATAAATGACAGGTTTGGCCATCTTGCAGGCGATGAATGTATAAGAGAAATGGGCAATCGCCTTCGGGATTTGAATGATCCCGGCAGTCGTATTTTCAGGATCGGTGGAGATGAGTTTGCCATCATCACATCGGGTTCTTATGATCAGCAAGCAACAGAGACTTTTGCTCAAGCCATTATTGATCGTCTGTGTGAACCCGTCGATTTCAATGGCCGCTCGTTAGTGCTTGGTGCATCCGTTGGGATTGCGCCGATATCGGGTTATTCTGCATCGGATGTTTTCAGCAATGCAGATGCGGCGCTTTACGCTGCGAAGAATGGCGGAAAGGCGACTTTTCGCAGCTTTCAGTCACGCATGGATAAGCAGGAAAGCTGAGACGAGTTCCGGATCGGTTTGTTGTTACGTATTGCTCTACGCAAAGATGCTTTGCACTTTTTATCAATGCTCAAGTCAGAATTTCAGGTGATGGTGTTAGCAAAAAGGCCGGGAAATCCCGGCCTCTTTTTTTTTACTTCTTGTTCTGGCGGTTTTCGATCAGATCGTTCACCACACCCGGATCGGCAAGGGTCGATGTATCCCCCAGCGCACTGAATTCGTCTTCGGCGATCTTGCGCAGAATGCGGCGCATGATCTTGCCTGAACGGGTCTTTGGCAGGCCGGGAGAGAACTGAATCTTGTCCGGCGTGGCAATCGGACCGATTTCCTTGCGCACATGTAGCGTCAGCTCTTTGCGCAGAGCATCGGCATCTTGTGTTTCTGCACCACTCATCAGTGTGACATAGCAATAAATGCCCTGTCCTTTGATTGGATGCGGGTAGCCGACAACGGCAGCTTCCGAAACCGAGTGATGCGAAACGAGGGCCGATTCGATTTCCGCCGTGCCAAGGCGATGGCCGGAAATGTTGAGTACGTCATCGACGCGGCCTGTGATCCAGTAATAGCCGTCATCGTCGCGGCGGCAGCCATCACCCGTGAAATACTTGCCCTTATAAGTGGAGAAGTAAGCCTCGATGAAGCGCTTGTGGTCACCATAAAGCGTGCGCATCTGGCCCGGCCAGCTATCGATGATGCAGAGATTGCCATCGGTTGCGCCTTCAATCACAGCGCCTTCGTTGTCCACAAGCTGCGGCTTGACGCCAAAGAATGGACGGGTTGCCGAACCGGGCTTGAGATCGGTTGCCCCAGGAAGCGGGGTGATGAGGATGCCGCCCGTTTCCGTCTGCCACCATGTGTCAACGATTGGTGATTGCTGGTCACCCACGACGTTATAATACCATTCCCAGGCTTCGGGATTGATCGGCTCGCCCACTGAGCCGAGAAGGCGCAGTGTTGAACGTGATGAACGGGTGACGAATTCGTCGCCAGCGCCCATCAGCGCACGGATCGCGGTTGGTGCGGTGTAGAAAATGTTGACGTGATGCTTGTCGATGACTTCCCAGAAACGTCCCTGATCGGGGAAGTTTGGCACACCTTCAAACATCAGCGTGGTTGCGCCATTCGCAAGCGGCCCATAAACGATATAGGAATGGCCTGTGACCCAGCCCACATCCGCTGTGCACCAGTAGATATCGCCATCATGATAGTCGAAGACATATTGATGGGTCATCGAAGCGTAGACGAGATAGCCGCCGGTGGTGTGCAAGACACCCTTTGGCTTGCCGGTGGAGCCGGACGTATAGAGGATGAACAGCGGATCTTCCGCATTCATAGGTTCTGGATCGCAGGTCGGTTCGACGCTTGCGACTTCCTGATGATACCACAGATCGCGGCCTGGTCCCCAGCTGACCTTGCCGCCGGTACGACGCACAGTCAGAACCTTGTTGACCATGACATATTGCTTGGCGGCAATGTCGATGGCGGTGTCGGTGTTTTCCTTGAGTGGAACCGGCTTGCCGCCGCGCACGCCTTCATCTGCCGTGATGATGAACGTGGATTCACAATCGACGATACGACCGGCGAGCGCCTCCGGTGAGAAACCGGCAAAGACGACGGAATGCACCGCACCAATACGGGCGCAGGCGAGCATCGCATAGGTGGCTTCCGGGATCATCGGCAGATAGATGGTGACACGGTCACCTTTTTTCACGCCATGCTTTTTGAGCACATTGGCGAGACGGCAGACATTTTCGTAGAGTTCAAGATAGGTGATTTTCTTGTCGATATACGGATTGTCACCTTCCCAGATGATCGCAACCTTATCGCCACGGCTTTTGAGGTGGCGGTCTATACAGTTGTAGGAAACGTTGGTGACGCCATCCTCATACCACTTGATCGATACGTCGCCGTTGAAATCCGTATTCTTGACTTTGGTGAAGGGCTTGAACCAGTCAATCCGTCGGCCGTGCTTGGCCCAGAAACCATCCGGGTCGGTCACGCTCTCATTGTACCATTCGAGATATTTCTCGTTGTCGATGAGCGTATTCTTCTTTGCCCCCGGCAGTACAGGGTAAAGCTTTTCCGACATATCTTCCTCCTTGAGCGCCTCCCGTTGATGACAAACTATGGAAGCGCTATATTTTTGCTTTACGCATTTCCGGACGCAAAAACGGTTCCCACTTTTGCTGGAAATGCTTTAACTGTCCAGCGATCCTCCCGCCGAAATCAATAGCCCGCATGAGGGCGAAGCTATCGCCAGACTCATCTACAATCTGTCTGGCTCAACGTAAATTAGACATTGGGATCGACTATGGTCCACAGTGACGCAGCACAAAAAATTGAAAAACATGGCAGTACTCACCTTGATGTGTTTCTAACATATTGTTTTTACTATTTAAAAACTATATTTTGCTATTCTAAATATTGCCGGAGCCACGGGATATTTATAATCGGCTCCCTAAAAAAGGGGAAATCGCCATGACGACAACCGCTTTTACTTCAAAGTCTGCCTTTGAATTGCAGCTTGCCGGTTACGGTCTGACGACGGCAAAAATCTTTTATCATATGCCGGATCATCCGCATCTTTTGCAGCTCTATGTCTGGCAAGACTATGATCTGGCGCCAGACTTTCCAGTGCTTCACGGCTTTATTGAATTCTGGAAGGAAAAGATCGACGGACCGTTGCATTCGGTCGTTTACGCGCATAACCGTTTGCTTGGTCCGTCGGATTGGCATCCTTTAAAAGGCGAGATGCTGCTTCATTGAAAAAACAATCAGGCGGGCGGGGAATAGCTGCGTCCGCCAAAGATTGCCGACCCCACACGCACTGAAGTCGCACCGAAGCCGATGGCGGTTTCATAATCGCCTGACATGCCCATGGAGAGCTTTTCGACCTGAGCTTCACGCGCAAGTTTTTCCAAAAGCGCAAAATGCGGCCCCGGATTTTCATCTGCAGGCGGGATGCACATCAGGCCTTCGATTGAAAGGCCATGTTCCTTGCGGCAGCGTTCAACAAAAGCGACAGCCTCTTTTGGCGGGATACCAGCCTTCTGCTCTTCAAGGCCGGTATTGACCTGCACGTAAAGCTTTGGACTCTTGCCTTGTTTTTTAATCTCACTGGCAAGGGCTGCCGCAATCTTTTCGCGGTCGACGGTTTCAATCACATCGAACAGCTTGACTGCATCGGCTGCTTTGTTGGATTGCAGTGGTCCGATCAGGTGCAGCTCAATACCGGAATAGGCTTCGCGAAGTGCTGGCCATTTGCCTTGCGCTTCCTGAACGCGGTTTTCACCGAAGACCCGCTGACCGAGATCAAGCGCCGGACGTATTTCATCTGCATCGAATGTTTTCGACACAGCCACGAGCGTCACTGACCCTTTATCACGACGGGCTTCCTCCTCGGCGCGCGCAATGGATGCCTTGACGTTGTTCAGGTTTGCACCAATATCTGACATGAAACTCTCGCTTTCAGGCTTTTCGTCCGCAAAAACTTGACGCTTTCGCCAATACGTGGTGAAGGTCGCCATTAATGACGACTCTCCTTATTGCATCATCTTCGTACGAGTAAATACGCTCATGGCAGCCGAACGTTATAATCCGCGCGTGGCGGAAGCTCATTGGCAGAAAATCTGGGAAGAAAACCAGACTTTCGAAACCGACAATAGCGATCCCCGCGAGAAGTACTACGTGCTCGAAATGTTCCCTTATCCATCGGGGCGCATTCATATGGGCCATGTGCGCAACTATGCGATGGGTGACGTGGTCGCGCGTTATAAGCGCGCCAAGGGGTTCAACGTGCTTCACCCAATGGGCTGGGACGCGTTTGGCATGCCTGCGGAAAATGCGGCGATGCAGAACAAGGTGCATCCGAAGGAATGGACCTATCAGAATATCGCAACCATGAAGCGTCAGCTCAAATCCATGGGACTGTCGCTCGACTGGACCCGTGAATTTGCGACCTGCGATGTCGAATATTACCATCGTCAGCAGATGCTGTTCATCGATCTGTTTGAAAAAGGTCTGGTGACGCGCAAGACGTCCAAGGTCAACTGGGATCCGGTTGACAACACCGTGCTTGCCAATGAGCAGGTTGTGGATGGTCGTGGCTGGCGTTCCGGTGCGCTGGTAGAACAGCGCGAGCTGACGCAGTGGTTCTTCAAGATCACCGATTTCAGCGAAGATCTGCTGGCTGGTCTTGATACGCTTGACCAGTGGCCGGAAAAAGTCCGCGTCATGCAGAAGAACTGGATCGGCAAGTCGGAAGGCCTGCAGGTTCGCTTCGCGCTGGATAGCAAGACTGCGCCGTCCGGTTTCTCGGAAGTGGAAGTTTACACCACCCGCCCGGATACGCTGTTTGGTGCATCCTTTGTGGCGATTGCTGCCGATCATCCGCTGGCCAAAAAGCTCGCGGAAACCAATGCCAATCTGGCTGAGTTTGCAGATGAATGCCGACGCACGGGCACCTCTGTTGCAGCGCTTGAAACCGCTGAAAAGAAGGGCTTCGACACTGGCATCAAGGTTAAGCACCCGTTTGACGAGAATTGGGAACTGCCGGTTTACGTCGCAAACTTCGTGCTGATGGACTATGGAACGGGTGCGATTTTCGGCTGCCCCGGCCATGATCAGCGCGATCTGGATTTCGCCAACAAATATGGTTTGAAGGTGACGCCTGTCGTTCTGCCAAAGGGCGAAGATGCGGCGAGTTTTGTTATCGGCGACACGGCTTATACCGATGATGGCGTGATGGTGAATTCACGCTTCCTCGACGGTATGACGCCGGAAGCAGCGTTTAACGAAGTGGCGGAACGTCTGGAAAAGACCGAGTTCGATGGCCGCCCACAGGCTGAACGCAAAGTTCAGTTCCGTCTGCGCGATTGGGGTATTTCGCGCCAGCGTTACTGGGGTTGCCCGATCCCGATGATCCATTGCGAAAGCTGTGGCGTTAATCCGGTGCCGCGCGCCGATTTGCCGGTCAAGCTGCCGGATGATGTTGAGTTCGATCGTCCGGGCAATCCGCTCGATCGTCATGCAACATGGCGTCATGTGAAGTGCCCGAAATGCGGTGGCGAAGCCCGTCGTGAGACCGACACGATGGATACGTTTGTTGATTCGTCCTGGTATTACACGCGCTTTACAGCCCCTTGGGAAAATGAGCCGACCGACCGCGCAATTGCCGATCACTGGTTGCCGGTTGATCAGTATATTGGCGGTGTTGAGCATGCGATTTTGCATCTGCTTTATTCGCGCTTTTTCACCCGCGCCATGAAAGTGGCGGGTCATGTTGGCATTGAAGAGCCATTCAAGGGTCTGTTCACGCAGGGCATGGTTGTGCATGAAACCTACAAGGCCAATGGTCAGTGGGTTGCACCGGCCGATATTCGTATTGAAGAATCAGACGGTAAACGCACGGCCACCATGCTCGACAGCGGTGCTCCGGTTGAAATCGGTTCGATCGAAAAAATGTCGAAGTCGAAGAAGAATGTGGTCGATCCCGACGACATTATCTCGTCTTATGGTGCCGATACTGCGCGGTGGTTCATGCTGTCCGACAGTCCGCCGGAACGCGACGTTATCTGGACGGAAGCGGGTGCCGAAGGTGCGCATCGTTTTGTGCAGCGCGTCTGGCGTCTGGTTTCGGAAGCCGCTGTCGGCTTGAAGGATGTGGCACCCAAGGCAGGCACGCAGGGTGATGCAATTGCCGTATCCAAGGCTGCTCACAAGGCCGTTCAGGCCGTCGGTGACGACATTGAAAAACTCGCCTTCAACCGCGCTGTTGCCCGTCTTTATGAATTGGTCAATGCGCTTGCAGCACCATTGCAGCAGGTTGCAGCCGGTAAAGCGGACGATGAGCTGAAGGCGGCAGTGCGTGAAGCAACTGAAATGCTGATCATGATGCTCGCCCCAATGATGCCGCATCTGGCCGAACAGTGCGCCATAGAGCTTGGTGGCAAGATTGCTGGTCGGGAAACGCTGGTTGCCCGTGCACCTTGGCCGCAGTTCGATGCCGCTTTGATCGTGGAAAACGAGATCGTTATGCCGGTTCAGATCAACGGTAAGAAGCGTGGGGATTTGACAATCGCGCGCGACGCTGATCAAGCTACAATCCAGCAGGCGGTGCTCGAACTTGATTTTGTCAAGGCCGCGCTCGAAGGGGGCTCGCCGAAGAAGATCATCGTGGTGCCACAAAGGATCGTCAATGTCGTTGCCTGATCGCTTGATTTCCGCTTTTCAGAATCTCCGTGTGGCGATTGTGGCCATCGGAGCCGTAGTTCTTCTTGCTGGCTGTACGGTGCAGCCGCTCTATTCGGGCGGTGGCAGTGCAGGCAGTACGATTGGCGGCAGTGTGACGCCGGATATGCGCGCGAAGCTCGCATCGATTTCGGTCGATCCTGAAAACAGCATTTACGGTGTTCAGGTTCGTAATCGGCTGATCTTCCTGCTTTCCGGCGGTGCTGGTGAGCCTGCCAATCCGAACTACAAGCTGCGTCTGGGCTTAAGCAAATCGGTTACATCTTTCGTGAGTGTCGATGTTGGTGATCGAACGGACCGCACGGGCCGTCCTTCGGCTGGTACGGTCAATGCGACTTCGAATTTCGTTTTGTTCGATAAGGATGGCAAACCGCTGAAATCCGGCACCCGCACGGTCGGCGCCTCGTTTGACCGTCCGCGTCAGGAATTCGCCAATCTGCGTGCTGAACGCGATGCGACCAAGCGTGCGGCGGAAGAACTGGCCGAGCAGATTTATCTGGCGATCGCCATGCAGATGTCGAAGCTCTGAGGTGTTCAGCTTGATCGAGTTTGAAAAGGCGGCGCATTCTGTGCCGCTTTTTTGTTGAGACAAACAAAAACGGCGGATCAATGATCCGCCGTTTTTACATTCTAGTCAGCGTGCTGATTAAGCGATTTTCTGGCCGGTCTTCGCCCAGTCGGCGAGGAAAGCTTCAAGGCCCTTGTCGGTCAGTGGGTGCTTGACGAGTGCCTTGAGCGTTGCCGGAGGCGCGGTAACGACGTCGGCGCCGATAAGGGCTGCTTCCTTGACGTGGTTTACGGTGCGAACCGAAGCAGCGAGAATTTCAGTGCGGAAATCGTAGTTGTCGAAGATGGTACGGATTTCAGCAATCAGTTCCATGCCGTTGATGCCGGTGTCGTCAAGACGACCGATGAATGGCGATACGAAGGTCGCGCCAGCTTTTGCTGCGAGCAGAGCCTGATTGGCTGAGAAGCAGAGCGTTACGTTGGTCTTGTGACCATCGGATGTCAGTGCCTTACAAGCCTTGAGGCCGTCGAGCGTCAATGGCAGCTTGATGCAGATATTGTCTGCAATTTTGGCAATGACGGCAGCTTCCTTCATGATCTGCTCATATTCGGTCGCAGCAACTTCAGCCGAAACCGGACCCTTGACGAAAGAGCAGATTTCCTTGGTGACTTCGATGATGTCGCGGCCGGATTTGAGGATCAGCGAAGGATTGGTGGTCACACCATCAACCAGACCAAGGTCATTGAGTTCGCGGATTTCCTTGACGTCCGCAGTGTCGACGAAAAACTTCATAACAGAATTCCTCCATAATGGGCGCGGGTTAGGGGATTTAAATTGATTTAAATCCAGCAAGGTGGCTTTTCTTTAGCGCAAAGCCGCGCCAAGGTCACGCAATCATGTCGAAAGATTCGCACGATATTTTAAACCTTTTTGCACAGCCCACCCGAAGCGTGGTGCCTGTACTCGTACCTATGCCCGCTGAGCGTCCATATTCTTATATGGTGCCGGAAGGAATGCAGGTCCAGCCCGGCTCCATCGTGCGTGTGCCTTTGGGGCCGCGTGAGGTTGCGGGCATTGTTTGTGATGGCGCGACCGATGCGGTTGATGCCAAAAAGCTGCGTGCAATTTCGGAAGTTTTCGATTGCCCACCCGTGGATGCGCATATGTTGCGCTTCATGCGCTGGGCTGCGGATTATACGCTTTCGCCGCCCGGAATGGTGGCGCGTATGGTGCTTCGTGCGCCCGCAGCCTTTGATCCAGAGCCCAAAGTGCCGGGCGTTCGCTATTGTGGTCATGCGCCGGAACGCATGACGGATGCCCGTGCCCGGGTGATGGAACTGGCACGCGATGGCTTGGCATGGACGCGCTCCGGGCTGGCCCATGCAGCCGGTGTTTCGCTGAGCGTTGTGGACGGTTTGAAAATGCAGGGCGTGTTTGAGGACGTGATGCTTCCGCCGCCTGCGGTCGTTGCGACACCTGATCCTGATTATGCGCGGGCCACTCTGTCAGAGGACCAACAGGCTGCTGCAGAAATGCTGGCGGAATCGGTTGAAGAAAACGCTTTTTCGGTCTCACTGCTCGATGGTGTGACCGGTTCGGGCAAGACGGAAGTCTATTTCGAAGCCGTGGCAAAAGCGTTGGAGATGGGCAGGCAGGTGCTGATTCTGCTGCCGGAAATCGCGCTGACACAGCAGTTTCTCGACCGGTTCCATGATCGGTTTGGTTCAAAGCCTGCCGAATGGCATTCCGATCTGGCACCACGCACACGGGAACGCGTCTGGCGGCAGGTTGCTGAAGGGACGGTGCGTGTTGTTGCGGGTGCGCGCTCGGCTTTGTTTTTGCCGTTCAAAGAGCTTGGGCTGATTGTGGTCGATGAAGAGCACGATCCGGCTTACAAGCAGGAAGATCGCGTTTTCTATAATGCACGCGATATGGCTGTCGTGCGTGGCCATATTGGCGGCTTTCCGGTGATATTGGCATCGGCGACACCTTCTATCGAAAGTCAGGTGAATGCCGATCAGGGGCGCTATAAGCGAATCAAGCTCTATGGCCGCTATGCGGAAGCGGCACTTCCGACACTCAAGACCATTGATATGCGGCGCTCTCCGCCGCCGCCGGGACGGTTTTTGTCGCCAGCCTTGACTGAGGCTGTGGGGAAAACGGTGGAGCGCGGCGAGCAGGCACTGCTGTTTCTCAACAGGCGCGGCTATGCACCGCTGACGCTTTGCCGGGTGTGCGGTCATCGCTTTCAGTGTCCGCAATGTTCAAGCTGGCTGGTCGAGCACCGCTTTCGCGGACAGTTGATGTGCCATCAATGCGGCTATCATGAGCCGGTTCCGGAAGCCTGCCCGGAATGCGGCACGCTGGATCATCTGGTTGCATGTGGACCGGGTGTTGAACGCATTGCCGAGGAAGTGGCTGCAACCTTCCCGGATGCGCGAATCATTGTTCTTTCGTCGGATATGGCGGGTGGTGTGAAGCGTCTTCGGCTAGAACTGGATGCGATTGCCAAGGGCGAGGCGGATATCGTCATCGGCACGCAGCTCGTGGCCAAGGGGCATAATTTCCCCAATATGACGCTGGTGGGCGTGGTGGATGCCGATCTTGGCCTTGCCAATGGCGATCCGCGTGCAGCCGAACGCACTTTCCAGTTGCTCAATCAGGTGACAGGCCGTGCAGGGCGAACAGGTCGCAAAAGTCTTGGTCTGCTTCAGACCTATCAGCCTGATCATCCGGTGATGCGCGCTATCGTCAGCGGTGATTCGGACGCATTTTATGCGCGTGAAATCGAAGAGCGTGAACGCAGTGCCCTGCCGCCCTTTGGGAGGCTTGCGGCGCTGATTATTTCTGCCGATAACCGGCCTGATGCCGAAAATCATGCGCGCGCGCTTCGTCGTGCAGCACCGCATTCTCAAGAGGTTTCGGTGCTTGGACCGGCGGAAGCGCCGCTTGCACTGGTGCGCGGCAGACATCGGTTCCGCATCCTTGTTCACGGGACAAAAAGGGCGGATATTCAAGGGTTTATTCGGGCATTGCTGGCCGCAGCTCCCAAAGAACGCGGGTCTGTCCGCGTGCAGGTGGATATTGATCCGCAAAGCTTTTTGTAAAAACCGGGGCTATGGAAACCCGTTGGGTTTTTCGCTATAGGGCTGGAAACGAAGAGGTTGAAACGCAATGGAATTCTATCTTCCCGCGACAACGGGCGAATGGCTCGCATGGAGTGCTGCGGTCGTCACGGCTTTGGCAGGCATTGTTATGCTGTTTGCGCCCGGCATCACGATGAAGCTGCTCAGGCTTCAGCCGATCAATGCGCGCCCGGAAGCCTATAGCTCCATTCGTGCGGTTCTGGCGGGCCCCTATCTGGGAATAGGGCTTGGTTGTCTTATTTTTGCACAGCCATTTTTATGGGTTGTGCTGGGGGCCGTGTGGGGATTTGCGCTGTTCGGCCGCTTCATTTCGATGATGTCGGATAAAGGCGGCAGTTTCTATAATATCATTGCCGCTGTCATCGAATTTGCGCTGGCTGCTGGGGCCTTGCTCTATGCTTTCGGCCTTGTGAGATGAAGTCGGATTGCTGCGCTAAAGTGCTCTGCGCTGTATGAGCGGGCATGCCTCGTGCTTTTCTGAGCTAAAACTGCGGCAAAACTTACACAAAACTGCGGGATTCGCGTGTTGCGAGTCCGGTTCGTCTATGCTAGACGGCAATCACATTTCGGTGTTGTCGCGCTCGCGCGTCAGGGGTTCCCCGGAAACATTCAATAAAATCATCTGCTTGGGCCAATCGGTCCTGCTGAACTCCCAAAAAGATGGTTTCAACGTAGAGAGCAGGTTGTTCGTGGCAGAAACGTCTTCGCTCATTTCAGGTGTCGCACAGCGCTACGCCGGATCGTTATTTGAGCTCGCGCTCGATGCGAATTCCGTTGCTGCTGTGGAAAAAGATCTTGGCCGTTTCGAGGCGCTTCTGAGCGGAAGCGAAGACCTGAAGCGTCTGATTTCCAGCCCGGTCTTCAATGCTGAAGACCAGCTTCACGCCATCGGCGCGATTGCTGACAAGGCTGGCATCAAGGGTCTGGTCGGCAATTTCCTGCGCGTCGTGGCGTCCAATCGTCGCCTGTTTACGCTGCCGGGCATCATCGCCGCTTTCCGTGAGATTGCAGCCGAACATCGCGGTGAAGTTTCCGCAGATGTTATTTCTGCACATGAGCTGACCACAGCTCAGCAGAACGAATTGAAGGCAACGCTGAAGGGCGTGGCCGGCAAGGACGTGACGATCAATGTCACCGTCGATCCGTCGATCCTCGGCGGTCTTATCGTCAAAATGGGTTCGCGTCAGATCGACACGTCCCTTCGCACTAAACTTTCTTCTCTCAAGCTTGCACTGAAAGAGGTCGGCTGATGGACATCCGCGCCGCGGAAATTTCCGCTATCCTGAAAGAGCAAATCAAGAACTTCGGCAAGGAGGCTGAGGTCTCCGAAGTCGGTCAGGTTCTGTCCGTCGGCGACGGTATCGCCCGCGTTTACGGTCTGGACAATGTTCAGGCTGGCGAAATGGTCGAATTCCCCGGTGGTATTCGCGGCATGGCGCTTAACCTTGAAACCGACAATGTCGGTGTGGTTATTTTCGGTGCCGACCGTGACATCAAGGAAGGCGACGTCGTCAAGCGTACCGGCGCGATCGTTGACGTTCCAGTCGGTCCGGGCCTGCTCGGCCGCGTTGTCGATGCTCTCGGCAATCCAATCGACGGCAAGGGCCCAATTGTTGCTACTGAGCGTCGCCGCGTCGACGTCAAGGCACCGGGCATCATCCCGCGCAAGTCGGTTCATGAGCCAATGTCGACCGGTCTCAAGGCTGTTGATGCTCTGATCCCTGTTGGTCGTGGTCAGCGCGAGCTGGTCATTGGTGACCGTCAGACCGGCAAGACCGCAATCATTCTTGATACCTTCCTGAACCAGAAGCCAATCCACGACAACGGCCCTGACAAAGAAAAGCTTTATTGCGTTTACGTTGCTATCGGCCAGAAGCGTTCGACTGTTGCTCAGTTCGTTAAGGTTCTCGAAGAACGCGGCGCTCTTGAATATTCTGTCGTGATCGCGGCTACCGCTTCCGATCCGGCTCCGATGCAGTACCTTGCACCATTCGCAGGCTGCGCGATCGGTGAATATTTCCGTGACAATGGCCAGCATGCTCTGATCGGCTATGACGATCTGTCCAAGCAGGCCGTTGCTTATCGTCAGATGTCGCTTCTGCTTCGTCGTCCTCCGGGCCGTGAAGCTTACCCAGGCGACGTTTTCTATCTGCATTCGCGTCTTCTTGAACGCGCTGCAAAGCTCAACGACGAAAACGGCGCTGGTTCGCTGACGGCTCTGCCAGTCATCGAAACGCAGGGTAACGACGTTTCCGCGTTTATTCCGACCAACGTGATCTCGATCACCGACGGCCAGATCTTCCTCGAAACCAACCTGTTCTATCAGGGTATCCGTCCGGCTGTTAACGTCGGTCTGTCGGTTTCGCGCGTTGGTTCGTCCGCTCAGATCAAGGCCATGAAGCAGGTTGCCGGTTCGATTAAGGGTGAACTCGCCCAGTATCGTGAAATGGCAGCGTTTGCTCAGTTCGGTTCGGATCTTGATGCTTCGACACAGCGTTTGCTTAACCGCGGTGCACGCCTGACAGAACTTCTCAAGCAGCCACAGTTCTCCCCGCTCAAGACGGAAGAACAGGTTGCCGTGATTTACGCTGGTGTGAATGGCTATCTCGATAAGATTGCCGTTGACCAGGTTGGCAAGTTTGAAGCAGGTCTTCTTTCTTCGCTGCGCACCGAGCACAAAGATGTTCTCGATGCGATCCGCGACGAAAAGGCACTCACCGACAACATCAAAGCAAATCTCAAGGCAGCGGTTGACGCGTTCGCCAAGTCTTTTGCTTGAATTTTGTGACGGGATGAACGGATGCCTTCACTAAAGGATCTGAGAAACCGTATCGCCTCGGTCAAGGCGACGCAGAAAATCACCAAGGCGATGCAGATGGTCGCCGCGGCGAAGCTGCGCCGTGCCCAGGAAGCTGCGGAGGCCGCACGGCCTTACTCGCAGCGCATGGGTGCCGTCCTCGCTAATATCGCGCAGAACGTGAGCGGCGAAGACGCACCGGCACTGATGGCGGGTACGGGTAAGGACGACGTGCATCTGCTCGTCGTCGCGACTGCAGAACGCGGCCTTTGCGGCGGTTTCAACTCGCAGATCGCACGTCTGGCGCGCGATCATGCTCGTAAGCTCCTCGCTGAAGGCAAGACGGTTAAGATCATCACTGTTGGTAAAAAGGGCGCAGATATTCTGCGTCGTGAATTCGCCTCGCTGATCATCGACCATGTCAATTTGCGCGAAGTCAAGCAACTCGCTTTCGTTCACGCCGATCAGATCGGCCAGAAAGTGATCGAGCTGTTTGAAAAGGGCGAGTTTGACGTCTGCACGCTGTTCTATTCCGAGTTCAAGTCGGTGATCGCACAGATTCCGACCGCGCAGCAGATTATTCCGGCTTCGGCTGGAAGTGCTGAGCAGGCGGATACGGCTGGCGGTGCGGTTTATGAGTACGAACCTGATCCTGCGGCGATCCTGAGCACGCTGATCCCACGCAATATTTCGGTCCAGATTTTCCGCGCTCTGCTGGAAAATGTGGCGGGCGAAATGGGCGCGAAGATGAGCGCAATGGATAATGCGACGCGCAATGCCGGTGACATGATCAACAAGTTGTCGATCACGTATAACCGTCAGCGTCAGGCTCAGATCACCAAGGAACTGATCGAAATCATTTCGGGCGCGGAAGCGCTTTAGAGTTAAGGTTCATCGCATGATATTCCCCGAAAAGTCTGCAACTTTTCGGGATCATGCTAACGGAAGGTAAAGGATCGATGGCAAAAGCAGCGACCCCGAAAACTACCGCCGCGGCCGAAGCGAAGCCAGCAGCGGCAAAAGCTCCAGCCAAGAAGGCTCCGGCAAAGACAGCCGCTGCCAAGTCTGAAGCAGCTCCAAAGGCTGCAAAGGCCGGCGCAGTAGGCAAGATCACTCAGGTTATCGGCGCTGTTGTCGACGTACAGTTCGAAGACGGTCAGCTCCCGCTGATTCTTAACGCTCTGGAAACCGACAACCTCGGCAGCCGTCTGGTTCTTGAAGTTGCACAGCATCTGGGCGAAAACACTGTTCGCACCATCGCTATGGACTCGACCGAAGGTCTGGTCCGCGGTCATGAAGTGCGCGACACGGGCAACCCGATCATGGTTCCGGTTGGCGAAGAAACGCTCGGCCGCATCATGAACGTTATCGGTGAGCCAGTTGACGAAGCCGGTCCGATCAAGACCACTGCGCGTCGTGCGATCCACCAGGAAGCGCCAGCATATATCGAACAGTCGACCGAAGCTGAAATCCTCGTAACGGGCATCAAGGTTGTTGACCTTCTCGCGCCTTACGCAAAGGGTGGTAAGATTGGTCTGTTCGGCGGTGCGGGCGTTGGCAAGACCGTTCTCATCATGGAACTGATCAACAACGTTGCTAAGGCGCACGGCGGTTACTCGGTATTCGCAGGCGTTGGTGAACGTACCCGTGAAGGTAACGACCTTTACCACGAAATGATCGAATCGGGCGTGAACAAGCTCGGTGGCGGTGAAGGCTCCAAGGCCGCACTCGTTTACGGTCAGATGAACGAGCCTCCGGGTGCGCGTGCACGCGTTGCTCTGTCGGGTCTGACGGTTGCTGAAAACTTCCGTGACAAGGGCCAGGACGTTCTGTTCTTCGTGGACAACATCTTCCGCTTCACGCAGGCTGGTTCGGAACTTTCGGCACTTCTGGGCCGTATTCCATCCGCTGTGGGTTATCAGCCAACGCTGGCAACCGACATGGGCCAGATGCAGGAACGCATCACCACGACGACCAAGGGTTCGATTACCTCGGTTCAGGCTATTTACGTTCCTGCCGACGACTTGACCGACCCTGCACCAGCAACCTCGTTCGCCCACCTGGATGCGACCACAACGCTGAACCGTTCGATCGCTGAAAAGGGTATTTACCCGGCTGTGGATCCTCTGGAATCAACGTCGCGTATGCTCGATCCAATGATCGTTGGTGAAGAGCATTATGCAGTTGCCCGTCAGGTTCAGGCAATCCTGCAGCGTTACAAGGCTCTTCAGGACATCATCGCCATCCTCGGCATGGACGAACTGTCGGAAGAAGACAAGCTGACCGTTGCGCGCGCTCGTAAGATCGAACGCTTCCTGTCGCAGCCGTTCTTCGTTGCTGAAGTGTTCACCGGTTCGCCAGGTAAGCTCGTTGCGCTCGAAGACACCATCAAGGGCTTTAAGGGTCTTTGCGCCGGTGAATACGATCATCTTCCAGAACCAGCCTTCTACATGGTTGGCTCGATTGAAGAAGCGATCGAAAAGGCAAAGAAGCTGGCTGCTGAAGCCGCTTAATGAATTGAGTTTTCGGCGGGCTTGTTGGTCCGCCGAAAATGCCTGTTCATTTGTTTGAGTGTGATCATTGACCGAAACGGATTTTTTCGGGATCAGGCTCCAGAAATTTAAGTGAGAACCATGGCTCAAGCTTTCCAATTCGAACTCGTGTCGCCAGAACGCCTCCTGCTTTCGGCTGAGGTGACGGAAGTCGTCATTCCGGGCAGCGAAGGCTACCTGACGGCTCTTGCAGGACATTCGCCGCTGATGACGACGATCATGCCGGGTGTCGTTTCGGTGAAGCAGAGCGACGGCAAATCTGATTCTTATGTGGTTTTTGGCGGCTTTGCCGACATTACGCCGCAGGGCTGCACAGTTCTGGCCGAATCGGCAATCCATGTTGATGACATCGATTCTGCTGATATTCAGAAGCGTATTGACCTTGCGCGCAAGCATATCGAAGATGCCGCGACGAACGAACATCGCACGAAGGCAGAAGTTTTTCTGCATCAGCTGATGACGCTTCAGGGGCAGGTGCTTCCGGCCTGAAAAGGTCAGGCTACGGCTTCCCATTAAGACAGAATTTGAAAGAGCGGGTTTTGGCCCGCTTTTTTTTATTTGAAACATACTTTTACCGACCCATACATGGGGCTGGCTGGACCATGTTTTATGTCCATCACGCTTGCGTGAGAATCAAAAGACCGCTTGAAAATATTGAGTTGCCAATTTATCCCATCAATAATTGTTAGCTCGCTAATATAAGGTAGTCGTTATGAACAGAGCGGATCTCAGTGCAGACATGATTGATGCGATGACCAAGGTTAATCGCAGACTTCGTACTGTGTTTGATGCTCGCGTAAAGGAACGCGGCCTTACACTGGCACGCGCACGCACGTTGTTGACGCTGATAGAACAGGAAGGTCTCTATCAGAAGGAACTGGCAGAGGTTCTTGAGATTGAAAACGCAACCATGGTTCGTCTGATTGATGGGCTGGAGCGGCAGGCCTTTGTTGAACGGCGGGCCGTCGATGGTGATCGTCGGGCGAAGCGGATTGTGATGACGGAACAAGGCAAGCGTCTTGCCGAAGAGGTGGTCAAGCTTGCTGGTGACGTGCGCGCCGATTTGCTCGAAGGCGTCAGCGATGAAGAGTTGAGCACTGCGCTCAACGTGATGCGCAAGATGTCGGATTCGATGAACAATGCGCATTAGAGCGCGTGTCGATCTGATTGGACCAGATCAACGCTCTCATGCTTTGCTTTAACCAGCATTTTTGTCCGAAAACCGTTTCACACTTTTCGGGATGCGCGAGTACGATTGCACGACGCTCAAGGCGCGAGTGTGCGCAAATATTCCATCAGTTTGCTGGCCGTATCGCTTGCCCGTTCAGGTTCGCGGGAAATAATCGCTTCGATCAGTTCCGCATGGGCCTTGGCAGAGCCGGTTATCCCGGTTGAAGGCCGCAGTCTGAACCAGAACCTGCGGCTATGGGTTTGCAGCGGCGCTGCAACACGCGCAGCATAATGATTGCCGGCGGCGCTGCCCAGCACGATATCAAATGCCTTGTCAGCATCCAGAAACAGCGACACGTCTTCTGATGGTACGGCCTGACGCATCGCATCGGCGGCAGCTTTCAGCCGCTCATAATCGCGTGCGCTGCCAAAGCGTGCAGCATCACGTGCCAGCACCCGCTCGACGCCTTCGCGCGCATCCAGAACTTTACCGAAATCTTTCGGATCAATCTGTGCAATCGCGATGCCGGAGCGTGGCCGAACTTCAACCAGTCCCTCCCATGCCAGCCGCTGGATGGCTTCACGGATCGGAGTGCGCCCCATATTCGTCATTTCAATCAGCGTGCGCTCGTTAACGATCGAGCCGGGCTCCAGTTCCAGTGTAACGATCAGGCGTTCCAGCACGCGATAAGCCTGTTCAGCAAGGCTTTCGTTACCCCAGCTGTCGATCAGAGCTGTGCTGCTTTTCATGTTTTTCTCGCTGACACTTGCATGTTCCATGCAGATCTAAGCCTTGTACCGATGGGAATTGACACAAATTAATCCTATAGATATATCTCTGATATATCAACAATTGACGCTGTGACATCGCACACTAAGCAGAACGCCACGCTTGCGCGATGATCATCGATAGCGAGCTTTTGACATGGAGTCATTCCAAAAAATGGTTAGACGATCCATGTGAGCGCTATGAAAATGCATCACAGGTGTCAGCTTAGATGAATACTGGTTGGGAGCCGTGCATTTATGAACTCTGATTCGAAGCGGCGGTATGATATTGTCATCATCGGTGGCGGCATTGTTGGCGTGGCAACGGCTGCCCTGCTGGCCGAGGCTGGTCGCGATGTTCTGGTGATTGACCGAAGCGGCATTTGCGAGGAAACGAGTTCCGGCAATGCGGCAGCGCTGGCCTTTTCTGATATTCTGCCGATGGCCTCCAAAGGCGTTATGGGCAAGGTTCCGGGTTGGTTGATGGACCCGCTTGGACCATTCACGATCCGCGCGTCTTATTTTCCAAAAATGATCCCATGGCTTTATCGCTTCTGGCGGGCGAGCAGCGCGCAGGCGCTGGAAAAAACGACCGTTGCGCAGGGCAATATGATGCAACTTGCGCAAAGCGAGATGCTGGGATTGATTGATAGGGCAGGCTTGCGGGACCGTTTGCAGGAAGCTGGCAATCTGGAGCTTTATGAAAGCGAAGGCGAGCTTGCTGCGTCCCAGGCGGGCTGGGATGCAAAGGCAAAGGCCGGGATTGCCTATGAGCATGTGCGCGGCGAGCGCTTGAAAGCGTTGCAGCCGGGGCTTGATCCGCGCTTTGTCGCAGGCACCTTTGTTCCGGGCTGGAAGAATGTCAGTGATCCCAAGCTTTTCGGTCAGGCGATCTGGGCCTATGCCGAAACAAAGGGTGCGCGTTTTCTCAAAGCTTCTGTGGCAAGCGCGCAGGCTGAAAATGGGGGCGCGGTTGTGCGCCTCGACAATGCGATGCAGATTGATGCCACGCATCTCGTTCTGATGGCCGGTGCATGGTCGAAAGACCTCGCAAAAGGTTTTGGCGATCTGGTGCCGCTCGATACGGAGCGCGGCTATAATACGACATTGCCGGTTGGTAGCTTCGATGTGAAGCGGCAACTGACCTTCCCTGGACATGGTTTTGTTATCAGCCCGATGGCAACGGGGCTACGGGTCGGTGGGGCCGTCGAGTTCGGTGGCCTTGATCTGCCGCCCAATTACGCGCGCTCTGCCGCCATGCTCAAAAAAGCTGCGATGTTTTTGCCGGGCTTGAAGACCGAAGGCGGGCGGCAATGGATGGGCTATCGTCCGTCCATGCCCGATTCTATGCCGGTTATCGGCCGCGCATCAGCAGGCGGGAATATTTACTATGGCTTTGGCCACGGACATTTGGGACTTACACAATCGGCGGCGACAGGACGTATCATATGTGATTTGATCACCGGCACTGCGCCAGCAATCGATATAGAACCTTTCAAGCCACAACGTTTTCGGAACTGACCATCATGGCAAGACATTCCTTTTTCTGCGTCGACGGACATACATGCGGCAATCCAGTGCGTCTGGTTGCGGGCGGCGGCCCCAACCTCGTTGGTGCCAACATGATGGAAAAGCGCGCACATTTCTTGCGCGAGTATGATTGGATCCGCACGGGCCTCATGTTTGAGCCGCGCGGCCACGACATGATGTCCGGCTCAATCCTTTACCCGCCAACACGCGCCGATTGCGATGTCGCGGTGCTCTTCATTGAAACATCGGGCTGCCTGCCGATGTGTGGTCATGGCACGATTGGCACGGTTACTATGGCGATTGAGCAGGGGCTGGTGACGCCAAAGACGCCGGGTAAGCTCAATCTTGAAACACCGGCAGGTCTGGTTGCAATCGAATATGAGCAAAACGGACAATATGTCGACCGTGTGCGTCTGACCAATGTTCCGGCCTTCCTTTATGCAGAAGGTCTTGAAGTGGAATGTCCGGACCTTGGGCCGATCAAGGTCGATGTTGCCTATGGTGGAAATTTCTATGCGATTGTCGAGGCACAAGAAAATTATACCGACATGAAAGATTATTCCGCGTTGCAGCTTATTGCGTGGAGCCCGGTGCTGCGCGAACGCCTGAATGAGAAATATAAGTTCCAGCACCCTGAATTGCCCGACATCAATCGTCTGACCCATATTTTGTGGACAGGCAAGCCGACTCAGCCGGAAGCCCATGCCCGCAATGCCGTTTTCTACGGGGAGAAGGCCATTGACCGTTCCCCTTGCGGTACAGGCACTTCCGCGCGCATGGCACAGCTTGCGGCCAAGGGAAAGCTGAAGCCGGGCGACGATTTCGTGCACGAATCCATTATCGGATCGCTGTTTCATGGGCGAGTTGAGCGTGCTGTGGAGGTGGCTGGAAAGCAGGGAATCATCCCTTCAATCGCCGGTTGGGCACGCATGACAGGCTATAATACGATCTTCATTGATGATCGTGATCCCTTCGCACACGGATTCACGGTTGCGTAAAACCGGTACGGCAGGCAAAAATAGGGAGAAACTCCCTATTTTTTGTCTGAGACGTCTCGGGAAAAATGTGGAATACTGGCCTCTTAATAGGAGAAAAATATATATACAGGGTACTTCATAGGGGACATAACTAGTTTGTGGAGGAAGTAAGTCATTAGTCTTTTGTCTGAGACAAAAGGGGCTTGCAATCCTTAATACAGCCGTTAGGTGTAATTATCCGGGAATAAAACGAAGCCGCACGAAATAATGATGCGGCAATAATACCGGGTAGAGTTAAATGGGTGGCTTCTCGATGGAATATTTCTTCCAGCAAGTGATCAACGGGCTTGCGCTCGGATCGATTTATGGCCTGATCGCCATCGGTTACACGATGGTCTACGGCATTATCGGCATGATCAACTTTGCTCACGGCGATGTGTTTATGCTCGGCGCTTTCATGGCGCTGATTGTTTTTCTGATCATCACAACGTTCATAGGTGCGCTGCCAATAGCGCTCATGTTGCTTTTGATGATGGTCGTTGCAATGGTTCTGACAGGGCTCTGGAGCTGGACGATTGAGCGGGCGGCTTACCGGCCTCTGCGTGGGTCGTTTCGACTGGCGCCGCTGATCACAGCGATCGGTATGTCAATTGCATTGTCCAACTTTGTTCAGGTGACACAAGGGCCGCGCAACAAGCCGGTTCCGCAGTTGCTGAACGGCTCATACAGCCTCTTTGGAACCGATGTGACTGTCTCGCTCAAGCAGATCGTGGTTATCGTGGTGACCGCGGTGTTGTTGACGATTTTCTGGTATATCGTCAATCGGACCTCTCTGGGGCGTGCGCAGCGTGCGTGTGAGCAGGACCGCAAGATGGCAGCGTTGCTTGGCATCAATGTTGACCGGGTGATCTCACTGACCTTTGTCATGGGTGCCATGCTGGCGGCTGTTGCGGGTACGCTTTATCTCTCCTTCTACGGCGTTATTTCCTTTGCTGACGGGTTTATCCCCGGCGTCAAGGCTTTCACCGCGGCGGTTCTGGGCGGGATTGGGTCGTTGCCGGGTGCGGTGGTTGGCGGTCTGCTGATCGGTCTCATTGAAGCGCTTTGGTCCGCATATTTCTCGATCGATTACAAGGATGTTGCCGCGTTTTCGATCCTTGCCATCGTCCTCATCTTCATGCCGTCCGGCATTCTTGGCCGACCTGAAGTCGAAAAGGTGTAATCATGGCCGTACAAACAGGTTCACGCCCGGATTCCCTTTTTGTCCGGGCCATTCGTGAAGGGTTCATTGCCGGTATTCTGGCGTTTGGGCTTTTCGTTCTCATTGTCGGTTTCAAAACCGACCAGAACATCAGCAATGAGCTGGTACTGACGGAGCGCTGGGGCGCACTTGCAACGCTTGTTGCAATCGCGGCTGTGGGACGTTTTGCCTTTATCGCATTCCTGCAGCCCTGGCTTCAGGCACGCAAGTTTGAAAAGGCCAGCCGCGCTTCGGTTGCAGCGGAAGCGCCATCTTTCTTCCGCAGGCACTTTTCGCATTTTGGTGTTGCATTCCTCTTTGCCTATCCGATCCTGATCGTTGCTCTTGTGGGCTGGCAGGGGTCGCTGAAATGGGTCGATAATTTCGGTGTGCAGATCCTCATTTATGTGATGCTTGCATGGGGGCTTAACATCGTTGTTGGTCTCGCAGGTCTGCTTGATCTCGGCTATGTCGCTTTCTATGCAGTTGGCGCTTACTCATACGCCATTTTGTCTGCCTATTTTGGTTGGTCGTTCTGGGTTCTTCTGCCAATCGCGGGACTGTTGGCTGCGACCTGGGGTGTTATCCTGGGCTTCCCGGTTTTGCGCCTGCGCGGCGATTATCTGGCCATTGTGACGCTGGCATTTGGTGAAATCATCCGACTTGTGCTGATAAACTGGACGGACCTTACCAAAGGGACCTTCGGTATTTCGGGCATTGCCAAGGCGACGTTCTTCGGTCTGCAGTTCAATGCGGGCAAGGACGGCTTTGCCGCCTATTATGGCCTGACCTTCTCGGCAGCTCATTACAAATTCTTCCTTTACTATATCATTCTCATTTTGGCGCTCATCACGGCACTGGTGACGATCCGTCTGCGCCGCATGCCGGTTGGTCGTGCATGGGAAGCGCTGCGTGAGGATGAAATCGCCTGCCGCTCGCTCGGCATCAACACCACCACGACCAAGCTTACCGCCTTTGCGACAGGGGCTATGTTTGGTGGTTTTGCCGGTTCGTTCTTTGCGGCGCGTCAGGGGTTTGTAAGTCCTGAATCCTTTGTGTTCCTCGAATCGGCCGTTATTCTGGCTATCGTGGTTCTGGGGGGCATGGGATCGCTCGTCGGGATTGCCATTGCGGCGATTGCGATGATTGGTGGTACAGAAATCCTGCGCGAAATGGGCTTCCTGAAAGCCATTTTCGGTCCAAACTTCACCCCTGAACTCTATCGTATGCTGATCTTCGGTCTTGCCATGGTGGTTGTCATGGTCTGGAAGCCGCGCGGATTTGTTGGAAGCCGCGAACCAAGTGCATTCCTGAACGAGAAGAAGATGGTGTCGGGTGCCTTTACCAAGGAAGGGCACGGCTGATGGCGGAGACAAAAATTATGGCTGGCAATGGTTCGAAAGATACCATTCTTACAGTTGAGCATCTGTCGATGCGCTTTGGTGGTCTCGTCGCGATCAATGATCTGAGCTTTAATGTAAAGCGCGGCGACATCACGGCGATCATCGGCCCCAATGGTGCTGGCAAGACCACGGTCTTTAACTGCATTACCGGGTTTTACAAGCCGACCGGCGGTATGCTCACAATGAACCGGAATACCGGCGAGAAATTCCTTCTAGAGCGCTTGCCTGATTTCAAGATCACGCAGGATGCGCGTGTTGCGCGTACCTTCCAGAATATTCGTCTGTTCTCGGGCTTGACGGTTCTCGAAAACCTGCTTGTTGCACAGCACAACACGCTGATGCGCTCGTCGGGCTATACGATCCTTGGTCTGCTTGGTTTTCCGACCTACAGGAAGGCTGCGAAGGAAGCGATTGAGAAAGCGCGCTACTGGCTTGAGAAGATCAGCCTCATTGATCGTGCGGATGATCCGGCTGGTGATCTGCCTTATGGCGATCAGCGCCGTCTGGAAATTGCGCGTGCCATGTGCACCGAGCCGGAAATTCTTTGCCTTGATGAGCCTGCGGCTGGTCTTAATCCGCGTGAATCGGCAGAGCTGAACAAGCTGCTGCTTGATATTCGCAAGGAAACGGGCACGTCGATCTTGCTGATTGAGCATGACATGTCGGTGGTGATGGAAATTTCCGACCATGTTATTGTGCTTGAATATGGCACCAAGATCTCTGACGGTTCGCCGGAACACGTCAAGAATGATCCGCGCGTTATTGCCGCCTATCTCGGTGTGGACGATGATGAAATTGCTGATCTGATCGAAGTGGCCGACAAGCCGGGCACTGGCGATCCGGCTGATTTCATTGCAACGCAACTTGCCGAAGAGGCAATCGAGGAAGAAAAGATCGAGGAGCCCGTGCGTTTTGCAGGCGGACTGGCTGCTGCTCGCGATGGTCGGCCCGATAATCTCACGTTCATCAAGGGTATTGGTGAAGTCAATGAGAAGAAACTGAACGAGCACGGTATCTATCATTTTGATCAGATTGCCGCGTGGACTGAAAGCCACATCGTTGAAGTTGAAACCTATCTCGAATTTGATGGGCGCATTGCGCGTGAGGACTGGGTTGGACAGGCGGCCCAGCTTGCCGCAGGCAAAGCAACCGAGTTTTCAAAGCGTGTTGAAGCTGGCGATGTTCCCACAAGTCACAAGAGCGCACCCGTAAAAGCTGCCAAAGCGCCTCAAGCTCCGGCGAAGCCTAAGAAGGGAAGCGAATAATGACGGCTGAAACCATGCAGACCAAACAACCGCTTCTCGCTGTTGAGAAGGTTGAGACCTATTACGGCAATATCTGTGCTCTCAAGGGTATTGATCTGACGGTCAATGAGGGGGAGATCGTTGCACTCATCGGTGCGAATGGTGCTGGCAAGTCCACGCTGATGATGACGATTTTCGGCTCCCCACGGGCGCGGACGGGCCGTATTCTCTTTGGGGGCAAGGACATCACGTCTTTGCCGCCGCATGAGATTGCAAAGCTGCGTATTGCACAGTCGCCGGAAGGTCGTCGCATTTTCCCGCGTATGACGGTTCTTGAAAACCTGCAGATGGGGGCAAGTCTCGATAATCAGCAATATTTCGAAGAAGATGTTGCGCTGATGTTTGATTTGTTCCCGCGTCTCAAGGAACGCATCACGCAGCGTGGCGGCACCCTTTCAGGCGGCGAGCAGCAGATGCTGGCAATTGCGCGCGCGCTGATGGCGCGTCCGAAACTTCTGCTTCTCGATGAGCCTTCCCTTGGCCTTGCACCATTGATCGTCAAGCAGATTTTTGAAGCGATCAAGGAACTCAACCGCACGCAGGGGTTGACGGTCTTTCTCGTCGAGCAGAATGCTTTTGGTGCGCTGAAACTTGCTGATCGCGGTTATGTGATGGTCAATGGATCAATCACCATGAGCGGCGCTGGTCGCGAACTCTTGGCTGACCCGGAAGTGCGTGCAGCCTATCTTGAAGGCGGAAGGCATTAAGGAGGAAAACATGCAGGGAATTCTCTACGAAGAACCGTCGTTCTGGCTGTTTTTTCTCATCACGTGCCTTTTGGGCGGTTGGGCTGCCTGGATGACAGGACGGGCCTGTGCGCAGACGTGGCGGACTTATCCGCATCTTCTGCTCTATCTTATCCCATTGGCGGCAGCGGTTCGCTTCATTCACTATGCCTTGTTTGAGGGCACGCTGCTTTCGCTGCATTATTATCTGGTTGACCTGATCGTGCTGATCATCATTGGGACGATCGGATTCCGGTTTACCCGAACCAAGCAGATGGTGCGCCAATATAACTGGCTCTACGAAAAAGCTTCGCCTTTGAGCTGGAAGGCAAAATAATTCGAAGCTTCGCTGCAAATCTATGTCTTCCAAACGTGGGAACCGATTTTGGGAGACGTGTTTAAAACAAGGCGCTTGCAGCGGAGCTTCCCTAAAAGATCACGTTGAACGGATAGAATTCAGCGTAGATATTGCTGGGTGATCAGCAAGACAATAAGGCGATGTAAAAACATCGTTTAGGGGTAACTATAATCGGGAGTTCAAGTAATGAAGAAATCGCTTTTTTCAGGCGTTGCTCTTGCAGCGGTGATGGCTTTTAGTGGCTCGGCTTGGGCAGATGTGCTGTTGGGCATTGGCGCACCGCTGACTGGTCCGAATGCTGTTTATGGCGCGCAGATTCAAAAAGGTGCCGAGGCTGCAATCAAAGAAATCAATGATGCCGGTGGCCTCAATGGCGAAAAGATCACGATCACGCTTGGCGACGACGTGTCGGATCCCAAGCAGGGTATTTCGGTTGCCAACAAGTTTGCTGCTGACGGTGTGAAATATGTCATCGGTCACTTCAACTCGGGCGTTTCGATCCCGGCTTCTGATGTTTATGCTGAAAACGGCATTCTCGAAATTTCGCCAGCTGCAACCAACCCGGTCTATACGGAGCGCGGTCTGTGGAACACGTTCCGTACATGCGGCCGTGATGATCAGCAGGGCATTGTTGCCGGGCAGTACATCTTCGACAACTTCAAGGATGGCAAGATTGCTATCATTCACGACAAGACCCCTTATGGTCAGGGCCTTGCCGATGAAACCAAGAAGAAGCTGAACGAACTGGGCGTCAAAGAAACCGTCTATGAAGGCGTGAATGTGGGTGAGAAAGATTTCTCAGCGCTGATCGCCAAGCTTAAGCAGCAGGGTGTCACCGTTCTTTATTGGGGTGGTCTGCATGCCGAAGCCGGTCTCATCATCCGTCAGCTCGCCGATCAGGGTCTGAAGGTCCAGTTCATTTCAGGCGATGGTATCGTCTCCAACGAGCTCGCTTCGATTGCAGGCGATGCCGTTGCAGGCACGCTGAACACGTTCGGCCCAGATCCGCGCAATGCCCCGGCAAATGCTGAACTCGTTAAGAAGTTCCGCGATGCAGGCTTTGAGCCAGAAGCCTATACCCTCTACTCCTATGCGGCGGTGCAGTCGCTTGCGGGGGCAGCAAAGGCTGCCGGCAGCAATGACCCACAGGAAGTTGCCAAGGCTCTGAAGGAAAAAGGCCCGTTCCCTACAGTGCTTGGTGATCTGTCTTATGACGAGAAGGGTGATCCGAAGCTTCCAGGATACGTTATGTATAAGTGGGAAAAGGGTGCTGACGGGAAATATACTTACGTTCAGCAGTAATTTTTTACAGTAATATTGCGCAAATCCAAAGAATGCCCGGCCATGTGTCGGGCATTTTTATTTTATGGAATCTGTAGCTGCATTAAGTCATGCGAAAAAAACATCATATTTAGGTAATATAATGGGTAGACAAGACTGTCTTAAGTCATTTTACCTAACCTGACGATATTGTTTGGCGTAAAACACGGTGGGCAGTTCGAGCCATGGAGGAGGGGCGATGGGTGTCGCCCCGCTTGAATAATCTCTTCTGGTGGAGTTGGCGTTTCCGCAATTTTGTTCGGAGAACGTTTGAAATGGGAGTAGTTGAAATGAAGAAGTCGTTATTCTGCGGCGTATGCCTTTCTGCACTGATGGCAATGGGGGGCGCATCTTTTGCCGATGTGCTGCTGGGGGTTGGAGCACCGTTAACCGGTGGTCAGGCAGCCTATGGCGATCAGATCAAGCGCGGCGTTGAAGCTGCTGTTGCGGAAGCCAATGCCAAGGGTGGCATGAATGGCGAGCAGATCACGATTGTTTACGGCGATGATGCAGCCGATCCGCGTCAAGGGATTTCTGTCGCCAATAAATTCGTTGGTGACGGTGTGCAGTTTGTGATCGGCCATTTCAATTCCGGCGTCAGCATTCCGACATCGGACATTTATGCCGAAAATGGCGTGCTGATGATCGCGCCAGGAACGACGAACCCAACCTTCACCGAGCGCGACTTGTGGAACACATTCCGCACCTGCCGCCGGGATGATCAGCAGGGCATCGTTGCTGGCAAATACATTGCTGACAATTACAAAGACGGCAAAGTCGCCATTCTGCACGACAAGACGCCTTATGGTCAGGGTCTGGCTGATGAAACCAAGAAGTCGCTCAATGCCAATGGCAAGGAAGAAACGCTTTATGAAGGTGTCAATCAGGGCGACAAGGATTTCTCGGCACTGATTTCCAAGATGAAAGCTGCTGGAATCACTGCTGTCTATTGGGGTGGTATGCACCCGGAAGCGGCACTCATCATCCGCCAGATGGCTGATCAGGACTTGAAGGCTCAGTTTATTTCGGGTGACGGCATCGTCTCCAACGAATTGGCGTCCATTGCAGGCGATGCGGTTGCGGGTGTTCTGAACACTTTTGGCCCAGATCCGCGTGATGATGCAGCCAATGCCGATCTCATCAAGGCGTTCCGTGACAAGGGCTTTGAGCCTGAGGCTTACACTTTCTACGCTTACGCAGGTGTTCAGTCGCTGGTTGATGCTGCCAATGCCGCTGGAAACAATGATCCGCAGGAAGTGGCTGCCGCATTGAAGGGTAAAGGTCCTTTCAAGACGGTGCTTGGTGATTTGTCTTATGATGACAAGGGTGATCCGAACTTGTCGCCTTATGTCATGTTCGAATGGCGCAAGGGTGATGATGGCAAGTATAATTACTTCCAGAAGTAAGTCTGCCTCATATATTAGCATAAATTGACTGAAATTTCATCACAATGCCCGGCTTTTAGCCGGGCATTTTGTTTTTCTATTCATGTTGCACAGTTTGTTTGCGCTTGCTTACATTGCAGGCTAATCAAAGCCATATCGATCATTGCAGTGTGGGAGTTCTGCCTTGTCCATCCGTAAAATTCTGGTTGCCAACCGTTCCGAAATCGCTATCCGCGTGTTCCGTGCAGCCAATGAACTTGGCATAAAAACGGTGGCTATATGGGCAGAGGAAGATAAACTCTCACTGCATCGCTTTAAAGCGGATGAGAGCTATCAGGTCGGTCGCGGGCCGCATCTGGCGCGTGATCTTGGACCAATTGAAAGCTATCTGTCGATTGATGAAGTCATTCGTGTGGCTAAGCTTTCGGGTGCCGATGCAATCCATCCGGGCTATGGTCTTTTGTCGGAAAGTCCTGAATTTGCTGAAGCTTGTGCGCAGAACGGTATCATCTTCATTGGTCCGAAGCCGGAAACCATGCGCCGTCTTGGCAACAAGGTTGCTGCGCGTAATCTCGCAATCGAGATTGGCGTTCCGGTTGTGCCTGCAACCGATCCGCTGCCGGATAATATTGAAGAAGTAAAGAGGCTTGCGGCTGAAATCGGTTATCCGCTGATGCTGAAGGCATCATGGGGTGGTGGTGGCCGCGGTATGCGGGCAATCCGTGCTGAGGAAGACCTTGATCGCGAAGTGACGGAAGCCAAGCGCGAAGCCAAGGCTGCGTTCGGCAAGGATGAAGTCTATCTCGAAAAACTTGTTGAGCGTGCGCGCCACGTCGAAGTGCAGATTCTGGGTGATACGCATGGCAATGCGGTCCATCTTTATGAGCGCGATTGCTCGATCCAGCGCCGCAATCAGAAAGTGGTTGAGCGCGCACCTGCACCCTACCTCAATGACGCGCAGCGTCAGGAACTGGCGGGTTATGGTCTCAAAATCGCCCATGCCACCGATTATATCGGTGCAGGCACGGTCGAATTCCTGATGGATGCCGATACCGGCGCGTTTTACTTCATCGAAGTGAACCCGCGTATTCAGGTTGAGCACACGGTCACGGAAGAAGTGACGGGTATCGACATCGTCAAAGCACAGATTCATATTCTGGAAGGTTACGCGATCGGAACGCCTCAATCCGGCGTTCCCGAACAGAAGGATATTCGCCTCAACGGTCATGCGCTTCAGTGCCGCATTACCACCGAAGATCCCGAGCACAACTTCGTTCCCGATTATGGACGCATTCAGGCCTATCGCTCGGCATCGGGTTTCGGCATTCGATTGGATGGCGGCACGGCCTATTCGGGCGCGGTGATCACGCGTTATTATGATCCGCTACTGGTTAAGGTGACGGCATCAGGCGCAACCCCGATTGAAGCGATCCGCCGTATGGACCGTGCGCTTCGCGAATTCCGTATTCGTGGTGTTGCAACGAACCTCACTTTCGTGGAAGCGATTATCAATCATCCGAAATTCCAGTCGAATGATTATACGACGCGCTTTATTGATACGACGCCTGAGTTGTTCACGCACATGAAGCGTCAGGATCGTGCGACCAAGCTTTTGACCTATGTTGCTGACGTGACCGTCAACGGGCACCCGGAAACCAAGGGCCGTGCGGAGCCTCAGCGTGATGCTGCAAAGCCTATAGTGCCATGGTTTGGTGATCGACCGGTCGCGGATGGCACCAAGCAGTTGCTCGACAAGCTTGGGCCTCAGAAGTTTGCTGAATGGATGCGCAATGAAAAGCGCGTTCTGATGACTGACACGACCATGCGTGACGGTCATCAGTCATTGCTGGCAACACGCGTGCGTACCTATGACATTGCGCGGGTGGCCAATGCCTATGCGCAGGCGCTGCCAAACCTGTTCTCACTGGAATGCTGGGGCGGTGCGACTTTTGATGTGTCGATGCGCTTCCTCACGGAAGATCCGTGGGAACGTCTGGCAATGGTGCGCGAAGGTGCGCCGAATATCCTGCTGCAAATGCTGCTGCGCGGTGCCAACGGCGTTGGCTACAAGTCCTATCCGGACAATGTGGTCAAATATTTCGTGCGCGAAGCAGCACGTGGCGGCATGGACCTGTTCCGCGTGTTCGACAGTCTCAACTGGGTTGAGAACATGCGCGTATCGATGGATGCGGTGCTGGAAGAAAACAAGCTCTGCGAAGCGGCCATCTGCTATACGGGCGATATTCTCAATCCGGAACGCGCCAAATACGACCTTAAATATTATGTCGATCTCGCCAAGCAGGTTGAAAAGGCTGGCGCACATATCATTGCTCTCAAGGATATGGCGGGTCTGTTGAAGCCTGCGGCAGCATGCGTGTTGTTCAAGGCGCTGCGTGAGGAAACCGATCTGCCGATCCATTTCCACACACATGATACGTCGGGTATTTCGGCAGCAACGGTACTTGCAGCGGTCGATGCCGGTGTCGATGCGGTGGATGCGGCCATGGATGCCTTCTCCGGCAATACATCGCAGCCATGTCTTGGCTCGATTGTCGAAGCGCTGCATGGTTCGGAACGCGATCCGGGCCTTGATACGGAAACGATCCGCCGCATTTCGTTTTATTGGGAAGCCGTGCGCAATCAGTACGCGGCCTTTGAAAGCGACCTTAAGGGTCCGGCTTCGGAAGTCTATCTTCACGAAATGCCGGGCGGCCAGTTCACCAACCTCAAAGAACAGGCGCGTTCGCTGGGTTTAGAGACCCGCTGGCATGAAGTGGCACAGGCCTATGCCGATGTGAACCGGATGTTTGGTGATATTGTCAAAGTCACGCCATCCTCCAAGGTGGTGGGTGATATGGCGCTGATGATGGTCTCTCAGGACCTGACCGTTGCCGATGTTGAAAACCCGGATAAGGACATTGCCTTCCCGGACTCCGTTGTGTCGATGATGCGCGGCGATCTTGGTCAGCCGCCATCGGGTTGGCCTGAAACGCTCCAGAAGAAAGTTCTGAAAGACGAAAAGCCGTTCACGGTGCGTCCGGGTTCTCTGCTTCCAGCCGCTGACCTTGATGCCGAACGCAAGTCGATTGAGGAAACGATTGGTCGCGAGATCACGGATCAGGAATTTGCTTCCTACCTGATGTATCCAAAGGTCTTCACCGACTATGCGGCGGCGCAGGAAAACTATGGTCCGACAAGTGTTCTGCCAACGCCGGTTTATTTCTACGGCTTGAAGCCGGAAGAAGAAGTCTTCGTTGATCTCGAACGGGGTAAGACCCTTGTAATCGTCAATCAGGCCATGTCTGAGACCGACGAGAAGGGCATGGTCACTGTATTTTTCGAGCTTAACGGTCAGCCGCGCCGCGTCAAGGTGCCAAACCGCGCCAAGGGTGCATCGGGTGGTGTGAAGCGCAAGGCGGAACTCGGCAATGACAAGCATGTTGGCGCGCCGATGCCCGGTGTAGTGTCAACGGTTGCGGTCTCTCAGGGCCAGAATGTGAAGGCAGGTGATGTGCTGCTTTCCATTGAAGCCATGAAGATGGAAACGGCTCTGCGCGCTGAGCGCGACGGTTCGATTGCCGAAGTGCTTGTGCGCCCCGGCGAGCAGATCGATGCGAAGGATTTGCTGATCGTCTTCGCAGAATAATTCTGCTTCATTTCCGTAAATGTTGAGATGCCGCGCTCTGTAAGGGGTGCGGCATTTTCTTTTGCTTGCGCGGTCATAAAAATCTGTTATGCACGTTTTTACCGATTTATGCATGTTTGTGCGCGGTGATAGGAACGAGCGATGACAGAGCTATTACTCGACGAAAGACAGGCGCAAATTCGCGCACTGCTTGATCAGTCCGGGCGCGTATTGGCGAGTGAGCTTGCGGAGTCTTTTGGGGTTTCGGAGGACACGATCCGCCGTGACCTTCGCGAAATGGCGGCAGCGGGGCTTTGCAAGCGTGTTTATGGTGGTGCGCTAAAGGCGGCGCCGTCTTATGCACCGCTTGCGGAGCGCGATACAGAAAGACCGGAAGCCAAGACGGCCCTTGCTGCCACGCTGGCCGCTCTGATCGAGCCGAACATGACGGTGTTTCTGGATTCCTCGTCAACCAATTTGGCACTTGCGCGTCTGCTCGCTGATCGGGGTGAAGTGATTACGGTTGTCACCAACACGCCGTCCATTGCTGCCATCGTCCTCAAGTCAGACAAGATCGACGTGGTGATGATTGGCGGTCCGATTGATCGCCGTGTGAGTGCGGCGGTCGGTGTGCGCGCTTTGCGTGATGCGGAACTGGTGCGGCCTGATCTTTGTGTGCTTGGTGCCTGCGGTATAGCGGCAGAGATCGGTATCACAGCGCTGCATCTGGAAGATGCGGAATTCAAGCGGGTTATTGCCGGACGTAGCCGCAAGGTGGTGCTGGCAATCACCAGCGACAAGCTTGGCACTGTTGCTGCGCACGATGTCATATCCATTGAGGCGGTCAATGTTATGGCTGTCGAACAAGATGCAAATGAAGACGTGCTTGCGCCTTATCGGGCTGCGGGCATGACGGTTATACACGCTGTAGAAGGGCGTGACTGAGGACATCATGGAACAGGCTGCCGGACGAAACGATGCGTTGAATGAGCGTGCGCCAATCGTGACCAGAGAGCGCATCGCAGTGGCGCTGCTCTTTCTGATGAATGGGTATATTTTTGGTGGCTGGGCACCGAAAATTCCCGAATTTGCGGCTCGTCTTGGGCTTGATACCAGTGGCATGGGCCTGATGATCCTTGTCTTTGGCATTGGCTCTCTTTCGATGATGCCGGTGGCTGGCGCATTGTCGGCGCATCGCGGATCGGGCGCTGTGGTGAAGCTGTTTGCGATTGGCGTCATTCCAACACTGCTGATCATCGCGCTTGTGCCCAATGTCGTGACCGCTGTGATTGCCATGCTTTACTTTGGCGGCACAATCGGCGCGATGGATGTTGTGATGAATGCCAATGCGGTCGCGGTTGAGAAGAAAATGCGCCGCGCCATCATGTCGTCCTGCCATGCTTTCTGGAGCCTTGGCGGTTTGATCGGTGCTGCAACCGGCGGCTTTCTCATCGCCCATGTCGGTTCAACGGTCCATGCGCTGATTGCAACCCTTGTGGCGGCGGGATTGCTTGTCTTCGCATGGCCTTCGATTGTTGCGGATAAATTTCATCACCCAAGCGGCGAAAAGCAAAAGCTGGTGCTGCCACGCAATGCGCTGCCATGGCTGGTCGGCATTATCGCTCTGTTCTCGATGATCCCGGAAGGCGCAATTCTGGATTGGGGTGCATATTATCTGCGTGATGAACTGGGGGCGTCAGTCACGGTTGCCGGTTTTGGTTTTGCCGCTTTCTCCATGACCATGGCGATCATGCGCTTTGCAGGCGATATTGTCCGTGACCGTTTCGGTGCGATTAATACGCTGCGTTTCTGCACGTCGATTGCGATTGTCGGCATGGTCATTGTCGGCCTGTCGAGCCACCCTTATGCGGTGATCTTTGGTTTTGCCATTTGCGGTATCGGCATTTCCAACATGGTACCGATTGCCTTCTCCATTGGTGGCAACATACCGGGTGTCAATCCAAGTGTGGGCCTGTCGATTGCCACGACCCTTGGCTATTCCGGTATGCTGGTTGCACCTTCGCTGATCGGCTTTGTCGCCAAGCATAGCGGTTTCAGCGTGGTGTTCCTGTCGCTGCCTGTGCTGTTGCTGGTGGTGCTTGCCTTCTCAGGGCTGGCAAAATATGCGGACAGTTCGCACTGATTTCATTCAGCGGTCCAGCCGCCTTCGACTGGCAGGGCGGCGCCGTTAATCTGTGCTGCGGCGTCCGTTGTAAGGAAGGCCGCAAGCGCGCCGATCTGAGCGGTGGTGACGAACTCCTTCGTCGGCTGTTTATCGAGCATCACTTCGCGGATGACCGTTTCCCGATCCATATTATGGGCTTTCATCTGATCGGGTATCTGCGCTTCGACAAGCGGGGTCAGCACATAGCCGGGGCAGATGGAATTGGCAGTGATCTTGGCAGTCGCAAGTTCAAGTGCCAGCGTTTTTGTGAAGCCGACAATGCCGTGTTTGGCTGCGACATAGGCTGATTTGAATGGCGATGCGACAAGTCCATGCGCCGAAGCGATATTGATGATGCGGCCCCAGCCGAACTTTTTCATATGGGGAATTGCTGCTGCTGATGTGTGGAATGCCGAGGTCAGGTTGATCGCAATGATGCGGTCCCATTGCTCTGTCGGGAACTCTTCGACGGGGGCCACATGCTGGATGCCGGCATTGTTGACGAGGATGTCGGCACTCCCGAAGGCCTCCACGCTCTTTTCAATCAGTGTCCGGCAATCACCCGCCTTTGACATATCGGCGCTCATATAGATCACGTTTACGCCATGTTCTTTGGCGATTGTTGCAGCCAGATCGTGGTCTTCCTGGCGATCTGTGAAGGAATTGATCACAACATTGTGCCCGGCACCTGCCAATGCGTGAGTAATGCCAAGCCCGATGCCGGAATTGGAGCCGGTGATGATAGCGGTTTTGCGGGCATTCTTATTTGGCATGTGTCGTTTCCTCCTGACGCGCAGTGCTATAATTATAAAGGGACAAGGCGTCTGCAAGTGATTATATAACAACAAAGCAAGGTGGTCAGGCGTTGACAATTGCGCCGTGCTACGCCACCTGAAAGCAGGCCCGTACTAAAAAGCAGTCCTTGCAATGGCTGCAGGATAAAAGAACAGAGCACAATGTCTTCCGAGACCGTCAGCTATTTTTCGCATCCATTTCCCCGTCGCCACTCCGTTGGTGTCAGCGTTGGCGGTGTTATCGTTGGCGGCAGCGAACCTGTTGTCGTGCAGTCGATGACCAATACCGATACGGCGGATATTGATGGCACTGTTGCGCAGGTTGCAGCTTTGCATCGCGCAGGGTCGGAGATTGTGCGCATAACGGTTGATCGTGACGAATCGGCTGCTGCTGTTCCAAAAATTCGTGAGCGCCTTGAACGCCTTGGCATGAATGTGCCGCTGGTCGGTGACTTCCATTATATCGGCCATAAGCTGCTTGCCGATCATCCAGCCTGCGCAGAAGCGCTCGCAAAATATCGCATCAATCCGGGCAATGTCGGTTTCAAGGACAAGAAAGATAAGCAGTTCGCCGATATCGTCGAAATGGCGATCCGTTATGACAAGCCTGTGCGTATCGGTGTGAACTGGGGTTCGCTCGATCAGGAATTGCTGACCACGCTGATGGATCGCAATCAGGCGGAAGGTGCACCATTGAGCGCGCAGGAAGTTATGCGCGAAGCCATTGTGCAGTCGGCGCTGATTTCGGCAAATCTTGCAGAAGAGATCGGTTTGAGCCGCGACAAGATCATTCTGTCGGCAAAGGTCAGTCAGGTGCAGGATCTGATCGCCGTTTACACGATGCTTGCGCAGCGCTCCGATCATGCACTGCATTTGGGCCTCACGGAGGCGGGCATGGGAACCAAGGGTGTTGTCGCTTCTTCGGCTGCCATGGGCATCCTGCTTCAACAGGGTATTGGCGATACGATCCGCATTTCGCTGACGCCAGAGCCGGGCGGTGACCGCACGCGTGAAGTGCAGGTGGCACAGGAACTCTTGCAGACGATGGGCTTTCGTCAGTTCATTCCGATTGTTGCGGCATGTCCGGGTTGCGGTCGCACGACGTCAACCGTGTTTCAGGAACTGGCGCAGAACATTCAGGACGATATTCGTCGTTCGATGCCTGTCTGGCGTGAGAAGTATCCGGGTGTGGAAGCGCTTTCGGTCGCGGTCATGGGCTGCATCGTCAATGGCCCGGGCGAATCGAAACATGCCGACATTGGCATTTCGCTTCCCGGTACGGGCGAAACGCCGTCCGCACCGGTCTTTGTCGATGGCAAGAAGGTTACGACGTTGCGCGGACCTGAGATTGCTGCTGATTTCCAGAAGATGGTTGCCGATTATATCGAAAACCGTTTCGGGCTGGCCAATAGAAAAGCGAGCTGATCAGCTCTGCCGTTCTGCGATGAAGCGTGCGGCCTGTTTGAGAATGAGAGCATCGTCACCAAATGGTTCAAGCAGGCTTTCCGCCTGAGCAACCAGACCGGAGAGCTGCTTGCGTGTCCAGTCGATGCCATGGAGCGCAACAAGTGTGGCTTTGCCTGCCGCCGCATCTTTGCCGGTTGCCTTGCCCATGGAGGCTGCGTCTGCGGTCACGTCGAGAAGATCGTCTGCAAGCTGGAAGGCGAGGCCGATGGCTGAGCCAAATTCGGCCATGCGTTCACGGTCTTCGCGCGATGCACCTGCAATAATCGCACCGGCTTCACAGGCAAAACGAATGAGCGCGCCGGTTTTCATGGCCTGTAATGTGATAATGCCTGCCTCATCCGGCTTGCTATTTTCTGCCATCAGATCAAGCGCCTGACCACCCGCCATGCCGCCAATGCCTGACGCGCGCGCTAACGCTGCGACCAGTTCGATGCGTATCCCGGCCGGCAGGTTGGTTTCGTCGGAAGCGACGATATCAAAAGCATAGGTCAGCAGGCTGTCACCTGCGAGAATCGCTGCGGCCTCATCAAAAGCCTTGTGCACGGTCGGCTGGCCGCGCCGCATATCGTCATTGTCCATTGCCGGAAGATCGTCGTGGACGAGCGAATAACAATGAATGCACTCTAGCGCGGATGCCACGCGCAGAACCGCATCGCCATGCTGGCCGAACAGGGACGCACTTTCGATAACCAGGAAGGGGCGCAGGCGTTTGCCGCCATTCAGCACGCCATGGCGCATGGCGGCTAACAGTCGCTCGGGGCGCGCCACTTCGCCACTGCGCAAACGAAGGTCCAGAAGCCCGACCAGCATTGTCTCGACTTCGAGCGCGCGCAGATTCAGGGATTGAGCAAAATCGACAGACACGTTTTCCATGCCTAAAGGGGATGGACGAAAGCGCTGATTTGGTCAACTGGGCACAGTGATCAGCACAGGCTTTTTCATCAAGCGGTCATCAAAGGGAGGATTAAGAGCCACAAAACGCTTAATCCGACCTTCGAAATGCTGCGATCGATTATGGAATCAGGTTCATTATTGTTAAGGAATAGTTTATGTCGCTTAAATCGGAATGAACGGGCGGTGGAAGTGGCAAAAATCATTCTCAAGAGCAAAGATGGTCGCAATTACTTGGCTGATCCTGTTTGGGGTGGCAGAATTGCCCTTATGCTCAAGATTTTGATTGCGCTTGCGATCCTGCCGCTTTTTCTGATCCTCGTCTATTCGGTTCCTTTCGTGCGGCCTGTTTCCACCTTGATGGTGAAGGATTACATTCTGTTTGAGGACGTGGATCGGCAATGGGTCAGTATCGAAGATGTGGCACCCGTTTTGATAAATTCCGTGATGATGGCCGAAGACGGGCAATTTTGCAGCCATGGTGGCGTGGACTGGCACCAGCTCAGTCTCGTTCTGGATGACGCCACAGATGGCGGGCCAAGCCGTGGCGCATCGACCATCACCATGCAGACTGTGAAGAATTTGTTCCTGTGGAATGGTCGATCTTATATTCGCAAAGGACTAGAGTTTCCCTTGGCGCTGGTCGCAGATAGCGTGCTGTCAAAACGGCGGATTATGGAGATTTATCTCAATATTGCCGAGTGGGGTCCAGGCATCTATGGAATCGAGGCCGCCGCACAGCGCTATTTCAAGCGCCCGGCATCACGTTTGACGGCGCAACAATCTGCTTTGCTGGCTGTAACGTTGCCCAATCCTGCTTTGCGCAATCCAGCGAAACCCACGCGCAACATGCAGCGTATCGCACGCATTATTGCCGGGCGCGCATCCAGAGCAGGGCCTTACGTCACTTGCGTACAATAAGTGCGCCGCTTGGAAAAAAGATAAGACTCTGGCTGGTCAAATGCCACAAGAGCGTGTATAGGCACGTGACTTTCCGGAATTTTGTCCGATGTGACAGGCTCCTCGGGGCTGTGCCGGACGTTTATTGATCGATCAGTGGAGCTGAATCCATGGCAGTACCTAAACGCAAAACGTCTCCGTCGAAGCGCGGCATGCGCCGCTCGGCAGACGCACTCAAGGCCCCGACTTACGTCGAGGACAAGAACTCGGGCGAACTTCGTCGTCCACATCATATCGATCTGAAGAGCGGTATGTATCGTGGCCGTCAGGTCCTCGAAGCTAAGGAATAGTCTTTAAGCTGCATTGCAGCTGAAGATGGATTTCAAAAACGCCGTTTCCGGTTGCCGGAAGCGGCGTTTTCTTTTGGGGATTTTCGGACAATTGAGCCGAAGATCACTTACTTTGCTTGAGAGCCGATGAAGGATGCGATCTCAAGCAAAAGAACTCAGCCTGCATCCGCCGCAAAACCTGCGCCCGTGATGCCTGCCACGGCAGCAGCTTCATCATTGTCAGATGTGTCGCCTGAAATGCCGACAGCGCCGACAATTTCATTCTGCGCATCTTTGATAAGAACGCCGCCGGGAACGGCTATGATTTTCCCGCCTGACACGCCTGACAGCCCCTCAAGGAAATGTGGGCGGTCTTTCGCCTGATTGTGGAGCCAGCGTGATCCCGCCCCCACCGACAGGGCACCAAAGGCTTTGCCCGAAGCGATTTCGAAGCGGAGAATCGAAGTGCCATCCTGACGCTGAAAGGCCTTGAGATGTCCGCCTGCATCAAGAACGGAGACGACGATGGGCTTTAAATGCAATTCTGCTGCCTTGGCAAAGGCGGCGGCAATGATTGCGTTGGCCTTATCGAGAGTCAGCTGGGACATAGATATCTCCTTTATTTTTTGTGGGTCTAATTTAACGACTGTCGAATGGCGTGTAAGAAAAACTTTCATGTGTTCTGGAGAAACTGCTGATCGTTTTGAGCAAAGATGTGAAACGAACAGAAAGGGTGGAGCTTGCAAAAGAAGCCGTTTTGGTTTTTCTCTGTGGTCAATTTTTAAAGGAGGAAAGAATGACCGCATCGCATAGCCAAAAAGTCGTTATTATTGCCAGTGCCGCCCGTACTGCGGTGGGGGCCTTCAATGGAGCCTTTGCTAACGTGGCCGCACACGAACTGGGTGCGAGCGCGATCAAGGCGGCGCTTGAGCGCGCAGGCGTGGTGGCTGCGGATGTGGATGAGGTCATTCTTGGACAGGTGTTAACGGCAGGCGAGGGGCAGAACCCCGCACGACAGGCGGCGATGGCAGCCGGATGCCCGAAAGAGACAACTGCCTTCTCGATCAACCAGCTTTGTGGTTCGGGTCTGCGTTCGATTGCGCTCGGTATGCAGCAAATTCTGGCGGGCGATGCGAAGATTATCGTGGCTGGCGGGCAGGAATCCATGTCCATGGCACCCCATTGCGCGCATCTGCGTTCTGGCGTGAAAATGGGCGATTTCAAAATGGTGGACACCATGATGAAAGATGGCCTGACGGATGCCTTCCATGGCTATCCCATGGGAATCACCGCTGAAAACATCGCGAAGCAGTGGCAGCTTAGCCGCGACGATCAGGACCAGTTCGCGCTTTCATCCCAGCATAAGGCCGAAGCTGCGCAGACGGCCGGCCGTTTCGATGATGAGATCGTGCCCTTTGCCGTGAAGAGCCGCAAAGGCGAGACCATTGTGTCGGCGGATGAATATATCCGTCCCGGTACAACGATTGAGGCGCTGGGCAAGCTCAAGCCTGCCTTTGACAAGGAAGGCACTGTCACGGCTGGCAATGCATCGGGCATCAATGACGGCGCGGCGGCACTTGTTCTAATGGATGCGGATGAAGCCGAAAAACGGGGTGTCGAGCCGCTTGCGCGCATCGTTTCCTGGGCAACAGCCGGGGTCGATCCGTCGATCATGGGAACCGGCCCTATACCAGCAACCCGCAAAGCGCTTGAAAAGGCAGGCTGGACGGTTGCCGATCTGGAACTGGTTGAAGCCAATGAAGCGTTTGCTGCGCAATCCTGCGCTGTGGTGCGTGATCTGGGGCTGAACCCGGAGATCGTCAACGTCAATGGCGGGGCGATTGCTATCGGTCATCCCATCGGGGCATCGGGTGCACGAGTGCTGACAACGCTGCTTTACGAGATGAAGCGCCGCGATGCGAAACGTGGTCTTGCAACGCTGTGTATTGGTGGCGGTATGGGCGTCGCCATGTGTGTTGAGCGGCCATAAAAGGCGCAAAAATTAACGTTTACACGCGCTCGGCTTAAGATAGAGCGGCAAAACGGTGCCGCTCTATGGGTATTTTTGCCCGAATCCCCCTATATGTGGTGAGAACAAATAGGGAAAGTTTGTGAATCAACGATTCGTCGCCGATTCGTTCCGGCTTTGAGCCGAAGGTTAATGAAAATGGCCTTTTGCGCGGTAAAAATTTAACCAGCTATCAGGAATAATTGATAATTCATGAATCTGCGGCTTTTCAGTCTTTCCTTATGGGACGGCTCGAAGGACAAAGGTTAATAAGATTGGCCGTTTGTTCCCACACCGGCGCAAATCTTAATGCCGGTGATTCATCATCTGGGTTCTTTCGATAGATAGTCCACTAGATGTTGTCGTGAACAAAAGGTGAATGGGCTCCTGTGATCGATTCGTCGCCGATTCGTTCCAGAGTCGTTCTATTTGTTAAAATGAGTATTTATTAACGACTACAGAGCCGAAAACACAGATTGAAACTTAACAGGAGCGCTTTCGGCTCAAGTGATATAGTGCTATCGCATGTCCAACGTATGGCCTTTGTTCCGGGAATTCTATTATTGGCATGAACCAACTCCCTGCCCATGATCTGCCGCTGAGTGTGAGTGGCCGCGATGTCACTGCAGTGCTGGGGCCGACCAATACCGGCAAGACGCATCTGGCGATCGAACGGATGTTGTCGCATGGTCGTGGTATGATTGGTCTTCCGCTGCGATTGCTGGCGCGCGAGGTTTACAATCGTGTGGCTGAGCGCGTGGGTGTTGCCAATGTCTCGCTGATCACCGGCGAGGAAAAAATCACGCCGCCCGGCTCGCGCTATTCCGTGTGCACCGTTGAAGCCATGCCGCGCCGCACGGATATGCCCTTTGTGGCGATTGATGAAGTGCAGCTTGCCGGTGATCTTGAGCGCGGGCATATTTTTACGGACCGCATTCTGCATCTGCGTGGGCGGCAGGAAACGCTGCTTTTGGGCGCCGGGACCATGCGCGCCATTCTGGAAAAGCTTCTGCCGGGCATCACTGTTGTGACGCGTCCGCGTTTGTCTCAGCTTTCTTATGCGGGTTCCAAGAAGATTATCCGACTGCCGAACCGCTCAGCAATTGTCGCCTTTTCGGCGGATGAGGTTTACGCCATTGCCGAGCTGATCCGTCGCCAGCGTGGTGGTGCAGCGGTTGTAATGGGCGCGCTGAGCCCTCGCACGCGCAACGCACAGGTCGAGCTTTATCAGTCAGGTGATGTGGATTTTCTGGTGGCAACGGATGCCATCGGCATGGGACTCAATCTTGATGTCGATCATGTGGCTTTCGCACAGAACCGTAAATTTGACGGTTATCAGTTTCGTGATCTGACGCCTGCGGAGGTTGGCCAGATCGCCGGTCGTGCGGGTCGCCATTTGCGCGATGGTACATTTGGCGTCACCGGGCAGGTTCAGCCCCTGGACGATGAACTGGTGGAGCGGGTTGAAGCCCATGCATTCGATCCGGTGAAAGTGTTGCAATGGCGAACAAGCCGCTTTGATTTTTCATCGCTGAACGCTTTACGCCATTCTCTGGAAACGCCAACGCCGATTGAAGGTCTTACCAAGGCATTGCCTGCTGTTGATCAGCAGGCGCTTGAAAATTTGTCGAAAGATGAAGACATTGTGCGGCTTGCAACGATGCCTGCGCGGATCGAACTTTTGTGGGATACCTGTGCGCTTCCCGATTATCGTAAGATTGCGCCGGCACAACATGCCGATATCATAGCAACCATTTATCAGGATCTGGTCCGCCGAGGGAGCGTTGATGAAGATTATATGAGCGAACAGGTGCGCCGCGCCGACAATACAGAGGGGGAAATCGACACTCTGTCTCATCGCGTGGCGCAAATCCGTACCTGGACTTTTGTGTCGCACAGGCCGGGATGGCTTGCCGATCCGACACACTGGCAGGAAAAGACGCGCGAAATTGAGGACAGACTGTCCGATGCGCTGCATGAAAGGTTGACGAAACGCTTTGTAGACCGCAGGACAAGCGTGCTTATGAGGCGCCTGAGAGAGAATGCCATGCTAGAAGCAGAAATCAGCCCGGCCGGTGACGTAATTGTCGAGGGCCACAATGTTGGGCAACTAGAAGGATTCCGGTTCACTGCCGACGTTCAGGCCGAGGGGCCGGACGCGAAGGCTGTGAGAACGGCTGCACAAAAGGCGCTTGCCGCCGAGTTCGAACGCCGTGCCGAGCGGTTTTCCGCAGCGCCAAATGGCGACTTTGCGCTCGGTTCGGATGGCGTGTTGCGCTGGATCGGTGCACCGGTCGCAACGCTGGTTGCAGCCGATCATGTGTTGAAACCGCGCACGATCATTTTTGCCGACGAACAATTGACCGGGCCGGCACGCGACAAGGTTGCGGCCCGTATTGAGCGTTTTGTTGCGCATCACATCGAAACGGTTCTCAAGCCGTTGACCGATCTTAACGCTGCCGATGCCCTGACCGGTATGACACGCGGTCTGGCTTTCCAGATCGTTGAAGGCCTTGGCAGTCTTCAGCGCCGCGATGTTGCTGAGGAAGTCCGCGGACTTGATCAGGATTCGCGTGCAGCACTGCGTCGTCTGGGCGTGCGCTTCGGTGCTTATCATGTTTTCATGCCCATGCTGTTAAAGCCTGCTCCGGCTGGCCTGATCACGCTGCTTTGGGCATTGAAGAATGATGGCCGCGAACGCGCCGGTTATGGCGATGTGGTCAATGTGCTGGCCGCAGGCCGCACATCGGTGGTTGTTGATCCGGCTTTCGATCCAATGTTCTATCGTCTGGGTGGGTATCGCGTGCTCGGTCGTCGTGCCGTGCGCATTGATATTCTGGAACGCCTTGCCGATCTCATTCGTCCGGCACTGGCTTGGCGTCCGGGTTCGGGCACACGTCCCGATGGCGCTTATGATGGCGGACGCTTCATTGTTACCCCTGCCATGATGTCTATTCTGGGCGCCACGGTTGAGGATATGGAAGAGATCCTGAAAAGCCTTGGTTATCGCCATGAGGCTGTTGATGCGGCTGATGTGAGCGCAAAGCTTGCCGAGCTTGATGCCTTTGCTGCTAAGGCACAGGCACAGGCTGAGGCGGTTGTCGAAGATACTGTCTTTAAGCCAGCCGTACCTGCTGCCACCGTAAGCGAAGCCAAGCCTGTTGTTCCGGCAGCCGAGCCGGTTCCTGCCCCGGTTGCCTCTGTTGAGGCCGCAGCGGAGGAAAAGCCCGCAACAGAAGCAACCGACGCGCCAGCAGAAGAGGCCAAGCCTGTTCTGCTCTGGCGTCAGGGGCGCTTTGAAGGACGTAATCGCACGCAGGATCAGAATCGTCAGCGCCAGAATCGCTCGCAGCAGGGTGGTGAAGCTGGTGAAGCCGCGGCTGCGCGTGAAAACCGTGGCGGTGGCAAGCGTTTTGACAAGAACCGTCGTAATAATGATGGTGAAAATCAGGATCGTGGCCAGAACAAACGCGAAAGCTTCAAGGGCAAACCGCGTGATGGTGGCAACCGCGATCAGCGTCAGCCTAAGCGGGATCATGCTAATCATCAGGGCAACAAGCGCGTTGAGCAAGAACGTCCGGTGCGTGTTGATCCTGATTCGCCTTTTGCCAAGCTTCTTGCTCTTAAGGAGCAATTGAAGAAGTAAGATGGCGACTGAGGCGATTGCAAGACAGCGTATTGACAAGTGGCTGTTCTTTGCACGCGTGGTTAAATCAAGATCGCTGGCGGCGAAACTCGCCGTCGGCGGCAAAGTCAGGGTCAATCGTGACAAGATTGATCAGGCAGCCTATCCGGTGAAGATCGGCGATGTTCTGACCATAAACCTTGATCGGCAAATTCTCGTCTATAAGGTGCTTGCACCCGGTCACAGGCGCGGGACAGCCCCTGAAGCACAACTTCTATATCAGGACATGACGCCCAAACCTGCCCCGCAATCTGACAGCGTTGGAGCGATGCAGCCACATCGTGAGAGCGGTGCCGGGCGTCCAACAAAGAAAGAACGGCGCGAAACGGATCGTCTGCGCGGAAATTAAACCGGACGCGATGCCGCAGGATAGCCATCGGGTGCGACAGAAATTGCGCGTTAAAGCTTTACGTTAAAAGCTCTTTTCGACTTTTGCACCATAATTGGAATGTCATTTCCGATGTTCGTGACATATTGTTATTGCGTCGTTTCGGCCCTTGTCATGGACCGATAAAATCGTTACCTCACGCTTGGCAATCGCAAGCACATGAACTGGCATGCATGCCACACGCCAAAACACCCCGTGGGATAGTCTATGGAGTGAACGGAGCGGAACCATTCAGGTGCCCGATCTGAATGTTCAAACAGCCGGTTCTGAATAGATAAGCTTACTCTTCATCAAGGGAGAGGCAACAGGAGTTGGACAATGACTTATGTCGTGACCGATAATTGCATTCGCTGCAAATATACGGACTGCGTCGAGGTTTGTCCGGTCGACTGTTTCTATGAAGGCGAGAATATGCTCGTCATCAATCCCGATGAGTGTATCGATTGCGGCGTTTGCGAGCCGGAATGTCCGGCGGAAGCCATCAGCCCGGATACCGAACCGGGCCTCGACAAATGGCTTGAGCTGAATGCCGAATATGCAGCGAAATGGCCAAACCTGACTGCGAAAAAAGATGAGCTTCCAGAAGCCAAGGAAATGGATGGCGTTTCGGGCAAGCTCGAACAGTTCTTTTCGCCTGAGCCGGGTTCCGGTGATTAGACCGGCTTTGTGTGCCCAATAGGGTGCATGGCGCTCTAAACAGGTTCGAAAGGCTTGACGCTTTTTTCGGATTGGTTGAGCGCAAGAGCAATCCGTCAGATTGGCACTTTTGCTGTCGTAGTTTCGTGTATTGCTGAGTTGTTGAAGCTGATTTTATGCATGTCGAAAATGGCCGGAATCCTCTTTTTTGGCCATTTGTTGATTCTTGCGTAAAATTGTGTTAACCTGTGCCAATAATTTCGGTGACTGGACGTCAAATCGTGGCGCAAATGCGTTAATCTCTGAAAGGGCTATATTTTTTTACTGGGCTTTATGGCACCGGGACGGATTATTGCGGTTTCAGCACACGTTCCCCACCAGAGCTTCCCGGTAAATCAATTTGTGCCTGGGAAGCGCTTTCAGTTCAAGACCGTAATGGCTTCCGCACCTCTCCCAAGGGGGTGTGGTCGAAATCATGTGTTAACCGGCGTGTAGTGCCGGGCACAACAGGGAGTATTAGAGCGTATGACATCCCAGCAGAAAAAAACTCCGGCCCGCCAGGGATTTAAGACCGGCGAGTCCATTGTTTACCCGGCTCATGGTGTTGGTCAGATCGTAGCGATCGAAGACCAGGAAGTTGCCGGCCATAAGCTTGAGCTTTTTGTTATCGACTTTGAAAAAGACAAGATGCGCCTCAAGGTGCCGGTCGCCAAGGCTGTCAGCATTGGTATGCGCAAGCTGTCCGAGACCGATTATGTCGAACGTGCCCTGAAAGTCGTGCAGGGTCGTGCACGCGTAAAGCGCACCATGTGGTCGCGCCGCGCGCAGGAATATGATGCAAAGATCAATTCCGGCGATCTGATTATGATTTCTGAAGTTGTTCGTGATCTGCATCGTGCTGACAATCAGCCGGAGCAGTCCTATTCCGAGCGTCAGCTTTACGAAGCAGCGCTGGATCGCATGGCGCGCGAAATCGCTGCCGTGAACAAGCTTTCCGATACGGAAGCAGTTCGCCTTATCGAAGCAAATCTTGCCAAGAGCCCGAAACGCACCAAGGCTGATGCCGAAGGTGAAGTGGACGGTGATGAAGTCGAAGCAGCGTAATAAACGCCTGCATTCTTTTCTAAAGAGCCCCGCTGATGTGGGGCTTTTTATTTTTCTGCATAGAGCACCGTGCGCCTCGCGTCTTCCAAAAATAATTCTTATTTTCGGACTGATGAGAGGGGGGTGGATACTTGCCCAAGCGGCTTGTCTCTCTATTTTCATAGAATGTCAGATATTTATAGCACTTCGGATGGAACCGGAGGGTTCTTCTTGCGTTATTATCAAACCAGCTCTGAGCGGGTTTGTTTTGTGGCGTAGCAATCTGGCCTCAGAGCAGGTCTGTAAAAGATGTTTTGAACGAACGAAAAATGTTTGCTTAATCCCTTTTTAGGGCTGGTATCGTTTCCGTTTCGGGTTTCAGACTTCTCTGGAACATCGCAGCCAGAACAGGAGAGCCAGATGAAGCAGTCATCCATGAGCAGTTCCTCCATCGTTCCGCCAACTCGTTTGCCGATTCCGGCGTGCGGTCTTCAAGCGCCTGCTGCGTCCTCGCAGTCGATGATCCGCAATGCGATGTCAGCGCCTTATCTTGAACGAGAAGAAGAACGCGACCTCGCCATCCGCTGGAAAGATAACAAGGATCAGGAAGCACTTCATCGCATCACGGCCTCGCATATGCGACTGGTGATTTCGATGGCCGGACGGTTTCGTAAGTTCAAGCTTCCGATGAGCGATCTGATTCAGGAGGGCTATGTTGGATTGCTTGAAGCGGCTGCGCGCTTTGATCCTGAGCGCGAAGTTCGTTTTTCCACCTATGCATCATGGTGGATAAGGGCGTCCATGCAGGATTATATCCTGCGCAACTGGTCTATCGTGCGCGGTGGGACGAGTTCGGCTCAGAAGTCGCTGTTCTTCAATCTGCGTCGCCTGCGTTCGAAGCTTGCGCAGGAAGATGAGACCATGAGCAAGGCAGAAATTTACCGCCAGATCTCGACGCAGCTTGGCGTATCAGCGAGTGATGTCGAAGTCATGGACAGCAGACTTTCAGGGTCTGATAGTTCGCTTTCGGCGTCAATAGGTAATGATGAATCGGGCACCTCCACCCGTATGGATTTTCTTGTCGATGACCATCCCTTGCAGGATGAGGTCGTTGAAAGCACGATTGATATGGAACGCCGTGTGGGTTGGTTGCGCACCGCGCTTCATGCGCTTAACGAGCGTGAATTGCACATCATCCGACAACGGCGTCTGGGCGATGATGGCGTGACACTTGAAGCACTCGGCGAAAAATTGGGAATCTCAAAAGAGCGTGTTCGGCAGATTGAAAGCCGCGCCATGGAAAAGCTTAAGCTGGCGCTGCTTGATCAGCATGAAATGGCAGCCTATCAGGCATAGACTTTTTACGGATGTCTTTATCCCAAAACCGGGTCCCACTTTGGGGAGACATACGCTAATCGCGGCTGCCTTCAAGGCGCGATGACCAGTCTTCGACCTTGCGGTTTTCCAGACGGCGGATGGCATAGCGCTTCCAGCCATCGGCAAGGTGCGCAAGGTTGGCCATCCGTGCAAGTTCGTCATAATTAAGCATATCGACGTAGAGAAGATGCCAAACCCGGTGCAGCGTCCATTCTGGGGAAAGGCGTTCGACACGCGTTATCGTGTCGTCAGCGCTGACAACACCTTCTTCCAAAACCCGATAATACCAGCCGGTGCGTCCGGTTTTTTGCACGCGGGTTGCCATGTCCGGTACATCGAAGCGCGCATTGAGTTTCCAGCAGGGCTGCCTGCCCTGTGACACCTCAACCAAAGCTGTTCCCAAGCGAAAACGGTCGCCGATAGCAACATTATGCTCGGTCAGTCCGGTGGTTGAGATGTTCTCTCCAAAAGCGCCGGGCGCATCAAAACAGGGATGGTCGCCAATATCCTCGCGCCAGAGGGCATAATGATCGTGCGGATAATGGTGAATGGCCTTTTCGGGACCGCCGTGGACTTTTCTGTCGCCTTGCTCGTCGCATTCGAGGCCTTCGCGCAGCAAGCGAACGGGCCCCGATATAGGCTTCTTATCGATCCCGCTCGGTGCGGCACGCGGTCCTAGTGGGGCGATCTGGCCTGCCAGCAATGATTCAAGCATGACTTCCATTGACTTACTCGCTTATGATTTTGACGCGATCGCCCACAGATACAGTTGCGCCCGCAGGCATGGCGTTGAGCAGGCGGAACAGTTCAAGCTTGCGGGTTGTTCCCTGCATGCGTGCTGAAAGGCTGGCCATTGTATCCCCCGGCTTCACAGTCACCACGCGAATGCGCAAAGGTTTGATGGCTTGTTGCTCGGCTGCCGAAAGCAGGCGGAAGGATTGTGTCACGCTTTGCGATGCAGGCATGAGTGCATTGCTGCCCTTTGGCGCTGCCGTCAGAAAGCGATAGACCTTGTTGTTGGCACCGATCACCACAATGTCGAATTGCCAGCGATCCGCACTCGCGCGCGCGGTTGCCGCAGGCAGGCCGTTGATCGTGATGGGGCGGATTGAGCTTTCATCAAGGCCCGTCACCCAGCCCGATTTGATATAATCGGTAAGGCTGGAGCCTGCAGGCAGCGATGCGCCGTCAAAGCGGATTGCCACTTCGCCCGGTCCACTGGCCATGACGGCATTGGCCGAATTGTCAATGGTGAAGCCGGCCGGCGCGGTAAAGGTTACGCCGAGCTTTGGATGGATGAAGGTCTGTTCGCGCACATAGCCTTCATTGGGCGAATCGCCATAGAGCAGGCCATCAATGCCGTTGAGGAAGGAATCGCGATCCGTTGTGCCAACGCCCGGCGCGCCAATGCGGCGCGCGTGTCCGAGCGCCAGCTGAATGCGTTGTGGCGTTGCAGGGTGGCTTGCGAGAAAGTCGAGGCTCGCATCGGTGGCACCAGAGACAGACCGGAAATCTGTGTAAGCTTCCATCGATTGCAGGAAGCGTGCGGAAGCGAACGGGTCATACCCCGCTTCACCGATCATTTTGATGCCGATGGCGTCGGCTTGCAGTTCCTGATTGCGCGAGAACTGCGCAAGGCGGAGTTTGCCGCGAATGGTTGCTTCACGACTTGCATTTTCATTGTGCAGAACTTCTGTGGCGACCCGCCCGGCAATTGCTGTTTCTGCCTCTTTCTCCTGACGAAGAATACCGTGATTGGCGACCACGTGGCCCATTTCATGGGCGATAACGGCTGCGACTTCAGATGAGTCGTTGGCAAGCGCCAGCAAACCGCGTGTTACGTAAAGAAACCCGCCCGGCAAAGCGAAGGCATTGATGTTGGGGCTGTCGAGGATTGTGATGCGATAGGTCTGATCCGGCTTGTCGGAAACCGTTGTGAGATTGCCGACGATCTTGGCGACCATGCGCTCCAGCTTCGGGTCTTTATACTCGCCGCCATAAGTGGCGAGGATGCGCGGATGCTGCTGCGCGCCGATTTGCGCCAGCCGGTCGTTGCGCGTGACGTTTTCAACGGTGACCGGATTGGACGATGGCTGAAGGCCGAGATCCTTGCTCGAATTGAACGACTGGCAGCCCGAAATCAAGGCAATCGCCAGCAAGCCAAGACCAATGGCTGGTTTCCGCCAATTGCGCTGTGTCCGTTCTGGCAGGGGGACTGGAAGGCACAGGGAGGCCCGGGCACGGGTCTGTTGACGGATCAGTATTTTATCCTCGCAATGAATGGACGTCGATGTCGTGGCATAAATTTAGCCGCTCACTGAATTGCCTACAAGAAGCTGATCAGTGTTCAAAGCGTTCTTTAAGCCGATTGCGAACAAAATATGTCCACTGCCGTAACTCTATTTGAGCTTTGGCGTCTGTGCACCGATATAGTGCTTCAAAGCTTCGGGTCCAGATGGCGAGAGTAATTCATGGGCAGGCCCTTGTGCGGAAATCCGGCCATTGTCGAGAAACAGCAACAAAGCATTGAGATAGAGTGCGTCTTCCGGCGTATGTGTAACCATCAGCACCGTCATTTTGTTTTCTTCATGCAATGCACGCACAAGATCAAGCATCTGATGGCGTAGTGCGGGTCCAAGGGAAGCAAAGGCTTCGTCCAGTAATAATACCGGTCTTGCGCGCACCAGAGCGCGTGCGATAGCCACCCGCTGACGTTCGCCACCCGAAAGCGCTTCGGGTTTGCGGTTCTCTTTGCCTTTAAGTCCCACGCGTTCCAATGCAGTTGCGATTGCGTCCCGATCCTGTTGGTTCAGCTTCAGATTGGGAGAACGGCCAAGCCCGACATTCTGCTCGACGCTTAGATGTGCGAAAAGATTATTCTCCTGAAAGACCATTGAAACGGGCCGGGATGCAGGCGGCAGATCGGTAACATCAAGATCGCCGATCAAAATCTGCCCCATTTCTGGTTTTTCAAATCCTGCAATCAGATTGAGCAGTGTGGACTTTCCCGAGCCGCTGGGGCCGACAATGGCCGCAATTACGCCGCCCGGTATGGTCGCGTCGAAATGCATTTTGGTTTCGCCATAGCTGAAATATAGATCGCGAAGCCTGATGTCGGCTTTGACATTCATAGAAGCGGCGTTTCCTTTCGCGAGGCAGCACGATCTGCAATCATCATCAGGCCAAGACATAAGATTCCGAGGATCAATGCAAGGCCTGCTGCGTCGAATGTGCGGTAGCTGCCCATACGCTGGAACAGAAGATAAGGCAGCGTTAACAATGCATCGCTGCCGAAAAGTGCGATGGTGCCGAGATCGCCCAGCGAAAGCGCCATGGCAAAGGCAAAGGCCATTCCGAAGGGTTTTTGAATGGATGGCCAGTCGATCAGTTTCAGCCGGTTGAAGCCTGTGATGCCAAGCTGTGCACAGAGCCTGTTGTGGCGCGCAGCCGCTGTGTCCCATGAAGGTCGCAGCAGGCGCACGGCAAACGGCATGGCCATCGCAGCATTGACTGTTATCACCATCAACGGAGCCATCAGGAAGGGATCTGTGAAATGGCGCAGCAAAATGAACCAGCCCGCACCCAGAACGATGGGCGGCATGACCAGAACGAGGCTTGCGCCAGTGTCAAAAAGCCCGGCAAGGCGCACGCTCTTTGTGGCCTCGCGTGCGATGACCAGGGAGAGGGAGAGGATGACAGAGAGGAGGGCTGCTGAAAATCCAAGTGCCAGACTGGTGCTGATTGCTCGCCAGACGGTCTTCTCCCTCAAAAGCCCGACCAGATCGGCGGCAAGACCTGAAATGACGATGCCGATGACGGGAAGCGCGACATAGAGGAAGCCAATCGCAATGGCTGTGATATTGAAAAAGCGTTCTGGTACAGAGGGCTTCGCATAGCGTCTCGCGTTACGTGTAAGCGTAAAGCCTTCTTCCGATGGGCGTCCGGTCATGCGCAGGGCCAGCAAAATGAAAAGTGTCAGCGCAAGCTGTGCGAAGGTGAGAGCAACCGCGCGCGCCGGATCGAAATCGAAATGCAGGCTTTGGTAAATTGCAACTTCCAGCGTTGTGGCGCGTGGGCCGCCGCCAAGGGTGAGAACCGTTGTGAAGCTTGTGACGCAGAGCATGAAGATCAGACCGAACATGCCGGGCAGATTGCGCCGAATGACGGGCCATTCAATCAGGCGAAAGCGCGACGGGCTTCCCATGCCAAGTTGTGCTGAAAGCTTCCAGTAATCGGCGGGTATTGAGTCATAAGTCGCGAGAATGAGTCTGACAGCCAGCGGCATATTGAAAAACACATGCGCGATCAAAATGCCGGTGATGCCGTAAATATCGGGTGAGAGCGGATAGCTGCTTGCTTGCGAAAGCTGCGCAATAAAGCCGTTGCGCCCGTAAATGCTGGTGATGCCCAGCACCGTCACAAGGGCAGGTAAGGCGAGTGGCAGCGCGAAAAGGCGCAGGATCAGGCTTCGACCCGGAAAGTTTGATTCTGCATAAAGCGCCCGCGCTACCGGAATGGCAAACAGCACTGACAGCAGAGCCGATGCCGCAGCTTGCGTGAGTGTGAAACGGGCGACGCGCAGCAGATAATTGTCGAAATAGACATCCGTATCAAAGCCGCTGGCTTCTAATGCCAGCGCAAGAAGCGAACCACCGACCAGCACCGCAAGAAAGCCAAGCGCCAGCATGCCCGCGAGTTGTTTTATCGCAGGCATGGTGTGAGCAGCGCTGGTTCTGGTCGGAGCTTTGATCATTTGCTTGAAGCGTCAAGCCATTCATCGACCCATGCCTTGCGGTTCTTTGCAACCGCGTCGGCTGGGATCAGAAGGGTCTTTTCAGGCTTCGGCAATGTGTCGAAAGCCGGTGCAAGCGGCTGCGAAGTCTTGCCTGCCGGATACATCCAGTTGGTTTCGGGAATCACATCCTGAAAGCCGGGGCCGGTCATGAACGCGAGAAATTTTTGTGCGAGCGGGTTTTGGGCGCCTGTTGTTGTCTGGGCAGCAAGTTCGATCTGAAGGTAATTGCCTTCAGGATATGCCAGTGCCTTATAGCGCTCGGTTTTCTCGGCAATCATGTGATAGGCAGGGGAGGTGGTGTAAGAGAGCACCATTGGTGCTTCACCTTTGGTGAACAGGCCATAGGCTTCCGACCAGCCCGGCGTCACCGTGAGAATGCGCTTCTGCAGCTTTTCCCATGCTTCGGCTGCCTGATCGCCATAGACCGATTTGATCCAGAGCAGAATGCCAAGGCCCGGTGTCGATGTGCGCGGGTCCTGAATGACGATTTTTTGCGACGGATCGCCTTCGACCAGCTCTTTGAGGCTTTTCGGCGGATTGGGCAGCTTCTCGGAATCATAGACAACGGCGAAATAGCCGTAGTCATAAGGCACGAAAATATCGTCCTTGAAATCGCCCGGCACTTTGACATTGGAAAGATCAATGCCGCTCGGCGCGAAATAGCCGGTGGTGCGCGCTTCGGTCGTCAGGTTCGTGTCGAGGCCGAGAACAATATCCGCTTTGGTATTGCCACCCTCAAGCTTGAGGCGATTGAGCAGGGCGACGCCATCAGCCGATGCAACCCATTCCAGCTCGCAATCGCATTCTTTCTCGAAGTTTTCCTTGACCTTTGGGCCGGGACCCCACTCGGAAACAAAACTGTCATAGGTGTAGATGGTCAGCTTGTCTTTGGCGTGGGCAACAGGCGCAAAGGCAAAAGCTGCGCTCAGCGACAGGGTAAGCAGAGATAAAAGCCGCATAACGGCATTCCTTTCTTTTATTCGAAAAGATTGAGCGCCGCTTGGGAAATCGGTCAGCATCTAATCCCTCCGCCGGTACAAACCGGATCAGGTTCAGCGGGTTAGCCGGTGTGCGGCTTCTCAGCCATTCTAAGAACGAATGGCACCCCGTTAGAGCACGGCAACAATAGATGTTTGCTTCAGGAAGGGCAAGGGTTCGCAATGCGGGCTTTCAGCTAGAATTTCCGCATGTTATGAGCGGTTTATGAGCACATTTGTCATTTTACTTGGCGGCGATCTCGTTGTCACGGATCGTCTGAAAAATCAGATTGCGGGAGCGCGCGTTCTTGCCGCCGACAGTGGCATACGCCATGCAGCGGAGCTGGGTGTTGAACCTGAGCTGTGGCTGGGGGACTTTGATTCCGCTTCTGAGGCGTTGAAAGAGCAGTATGCGCATATTCCGCAGAAGAGTTTTCCACGTGCCAAAGATATGACTGATGGCGAGCTTGCACTTTCGGAAGCTTTTGCGTGCGGCGCTGAGAAGGTCATTTTATGTGGGGCATTTGGTGGCCCGCGCACGGATCACACCTTGCTGCATCTTACGATGGCAACGGCGCAGGCCGCAGAGGGGCGGGATATTCTGCTTTCAAGCGGGGTCGAGGAAGCCTGGCCGGTTGTTAGGGGAGACTATGTTTATGATTTTCCCGATGGCACGTCTTTCAGCGTCGTGAATTTCTGCAAAGTCGAAGGACTTTCAATCACAAATGCAGAGTGGCCGTTAGACAACGTGACCCTTCCTTTTGGTTCTTCATGGACGGTTTCCAATATTGTGCGTGGAACTCTTTGCGTTTCCGTGCGTTCAGGACTTGCGATACTTGTAGCCAACTTGAATGAGGGGGCTGATCTTTACTATGGCTGCTAACCTTACCAATTGAAACCGCTTGACGCTGACGAGCGAAACGTATTGTAAATAGCCTCAGCGGGAATTGTCCGCCTTGCGCCGAAATTGGGGACGCAAAGTCGGTGTTGGTGTAACTCTATTAGGAGATTGTTTCATGAAGTCACGTCTTACCATGATTGCAATCGTCGGTGCGCTTGCGTTCTCAACGGCAGCATGCACGACGAATGAACAGCGTACTGCCGGCTATGGTGTTGGTGGTGCAGCTCTTGGTGCACTTGCTGGCGGTGCTATCGGCGGCAATGGCCGTGGTGCTCTGGCTGGCGCTGCGATCGGTGGCGTTGCCGGTACGCTTCTTGGTGCAGCACAGACCCGTAATGGTGTTCAGTACTGCCGTTACCGCGACAATTACGGTCGCGTTTACGAAGCACCTTGTAACTAAGCTGACCGTTTAGCGGTTTCGAATTCAAAAGCAGGCCGGGTTAACCCGGCCTGTTTGCTTTTTTGGCCTTATCATTTGACAGAATGCGTTTTGTCCCCGACAAGCAGGGCAGAAATTTCAACGGCATTTTTCAAAGAGAACCATGGCACCTCCGCTTCTTCGCCTCGATCAGATCAAGCTTACCTTTGGCGGCACGCCGCTTTTGGAAGATGCAGCCCTTTCGGTGAGTGACGGTGACCGCATCGCGCTGGTCGGACGCAATGGTTCCGGCAAATCCACCCTGCTTAAAATTGCCGCTTCTATGGTCGAAGCAACCTCCGGTGAAATTTACAAGCATCCGGGTGCCACCATCCGCTATCTACCGCAGGTGCCTGATCTTGAAGGCTTTGCCAATGTCCGCGCTTATGTGGAAGCAGGTCTTGGACCAACAGACGATCCGCACCGCGTGACCTATCTGCTGGAACATCTGGGCTTGACCGGCGAGGAAAAGCCCGATCATCTTTCTGGCGGGGAAGCGCGTCGCGCAGCCCTTGCCCGCGTGATTGCTCCGCAGCCGGATGTGCTGCTGCTTGACGAGCCGACCAACCATCTCGACCTGACGACCATTGAATGGCTCGAAGATGAGCTGCGCCAGATTCGCTCAGCCATTGTTCTGATTTCGCACGACCGCCGCTTTCTGGAAAATGTCAGCCGCTCGACAGTCTGGCTTGATCGCGGCATCACCCGCCGTATCGATCAGGGCTTTGGGCATTTTGAGGAATGGCGGGACAAGGTTCTTGAAGAAGAAGAGCGTGACCATCACAAGCTTGGGCGTCAGATTGCGCGCGAGGAACATTGGCTGCGCTATGGCGTGACCGCACGCCGCAAGCGCAATATGCGCCGCCTCGGTGAGCTGCATTCCATGCGCGCCGATTTCCGCGATCATCGCAAGGCGCAGGGTACAGCTGTTCTGACGGCCAGTGATTCCAAGGAATCGGGCAAGCTGGTGATTGAAGCGAAGAAGCTTAACAAGGCGTATGGCGAGCGTGTTCTCGTTCATGATTTCTCGATCCGTGTGCAGCGCGGTGATCGTATTGGTCTTGTCGGACCCAATGGGGCTGGCAAGACGACGCTTTTGTCGATGCTGACCGGCAAACTCGCACCCGATTCAGGCACGTTGCGTCTTGGCGTTAATCTGGAAATGGCTGAGCTTGATCAGAAGCGCGAGAGCCTGAACCTTGATGATACGCTCGCGCATTATCTCACTGATGGGCGTGGTGAAAACCTGGTGGTCAACGGCGAACAGCGTCATGTCGTTTCTTATATGAAAGACTTCCTGTTCCAGCCCGAACAGGCGCGGACGCCAATCCGCGAACTGTCCGGCGGTGAGCGGGCACGCCTGATGCTGGCGCGCGTTCTGGCGCGGCCTGCCAATCTTTTGATCCTCGACGAGCCGACCAACGATCTCGACATGGAAACGCTTGATCTGTTGCAGGAACTGGTTTCCGGTTTTCCGGGGACCGTTATCCTTGTCAGCCATGACCGCGATTTCCTTGATCGCACGGTGACGTCGGTAATCGCACCGGAAGGTGATGGCAACTGGCTCGAATATGCCGGTGGCTATGCCGATATGATGGCGCAGCGTAAGGAACAAGCGCTGGCACGACGCAACGTCAAAACGGCGACCGCTGGCACTGATAACAAGGGTAGTGAAGCGCCGCAGGCCAAGCGTGATGAAAAGCGTAAGCTTTCCTATAAGCAGAAATTCGCGCTCGAAACCTTACCCGGCAAAATGGATGCGCTTGCGAAGGAAATCAGTGTGCTGGAAGGCAAGCTTGCCGATCCGCATCTTTATGCCAAAGACCCGACACTGTTTGCGAAAACGGCCGATCTTCTTGAAAAGAAGCGCAACGAAAACGCAGCCATGGAAGAAGAATGGCTGGAGCTGGAGATGTTGTGCGAGGAAATCGAGGGATAATTATTATCCCTCGAAAACTCTCTAAGCGCTCGCTTTGTCGAGCAGGGCAATCGCATCAGCATCCAGCTTGATCTGTGCGGCATCGAGCAGCTCATTAAGCTGGGTGAGGCGCGTGGCGCTGGCAATCGGGGCTGTGACGGAGGGGCGTGCAATCAGCCAGGCAATGGCGATTTGTGCTGGTGTGGCGTCATTGGCACGGGCTACCTGATCAAGTGCTGCAATAATCCGCGACCCGCGATCTGTCAGGTATTTTTCAACCGTTTGACCGCGCGCACTTTGACCAAGATCATCTTTTGAGCGGTATTTGCCCGTCAGAAAGCCGGAAGCCAGCGAATAATAATTGATCACGCCCAGATCATTGTCGCGGCAGATCGCTTCAAGACCATCTTCAAAAACGGCTCGGTCATAGAGATTGTAAAGCGGCTGCAGGGTTTCATAACGCGGCAGGCCATGCTGCTTTGCAACATCAAGCGATTCTGTCAGGCGTTTCGATGTCAGGTTGGACGCACCGATTGCGCGCACTTTACCCGCCTTGATCAGCTCCTGATAGGTGCCAAGAACATCTTCAAACGGCGTTTCGGGGTCATCCCAATGCGATTGATAGAGATCGATATAGTCTGTTTGCAGTCGTTTGAGGGAGGCATCGACGGCTTTGCGAATATAGTTTGGTGAAAGGCCTTTTTCATTCGGCCCCATTTCGGAGCCGACTTTGGTGGCGATCACAACCTTGTGGCGCAGACCGCGGGATTTCAGCCAGTTGCCGATAATGGTTTCGGATTCACCACCGGCATTGCCCGGCGCCCATGCGGAATAGACATCCGCCGTGTCGATAAAATTAAATCCTGCATCGACAAAACGGTCGAGAAGCGAAAAGGATGTTCCTTCATCGACCGTCCAGCCAAATACATTGCCGCCAAAACAAAGCGGCGAAACCTCGAGTTCAGTACGTCCGAGTTTTCTAAACTCCATGGACCCTATCCCCTTCCTGTATGTACGAATTCCGAAGAATTCGCAGGGCTTCGATTTCAGGAAGAAGAGCGGGTCAGGCGCATTGCGCCCTCAGTGTCAGCCCATGCCAAGTGCATCCATATAAAGCTGGAGCATGGCTTCTTCTTCCTGACGTTCATGGTCTTCTTTTTTACGCAGACGAATAATGGTCCTTACGACCTTGCTGTCAAACCCCGAACCCTTCAATTCCGCGTAAACTTCCTTGATATCGTCGGCGATGGTCTTTTTTTCTTCTTCAAGGCGCTCAATGCGCTCGATGAAAGCGCGCAACTGGCCAACGGCAATCGTCTGGGCTTCGCTGGTAATATCGTCGCTCACGGGGGTCTCCAATTCAGCTCGATGATCAATGAGGGGCAACAGTGTTTCGTTACAGCAACAAAACACATGCCGAAAGTCGGACATGGTTTTCCTGCGAGTCGCAGGCGAAATTAAGGGGCTGTGGGGCCATAAAACCCTGTTTTATTGCCTTCCGGCTGTGGATAACGGGCAAAGCCTCAATCAATCTGTCCAGATCGGGAGCCGAAATGCCGGATTTCATGGATTTCCGGGATTGTGTTGATTTTCGCCAGCATTGGCGAAAGCCGATCCGCCCATTCAATGGCTCCAGCTTTATCAGCGATCAAATCCTGCCGCACCTCAATGAGCACATGCGCATAGCCACGCGCCGTCGCATGGCGATACATGGCATCGTTCTTGAGTGCGCCGTCATAGGGTTCGTTGTCGCCGACGATGAGGCCCGGCTCATCACGCAGCATGGAAAGAAGCGGTATCACTGCCCGCGGGTCAGAATCCCATAAAAGTCCTATATGCCATGGGCGATCCTTTCCACGCCAGTTGGGCGTAAAAGAATGGATCGAAACGATGAAGGGCGCTTTGCTGCTCTCAGTCGCGACACGCGCACTCATGGATGCAACGGCATCGTGATAGGGACGATAGAAACGGTCAAGGCGGATTTTGCGTTCTTCGGGCGACATTGGGTAATTGCCGGAAATCACCGCGCCATCCGACAATTGCATGATGAGTGTGGGATCGTCTTCGCCGCGATTGGGATCGATCAGCAGACGCGAAAAGCCTCCCATGACCGCTGGTGCATCAAGCCTTGCAGCCAATTGACGTGTCAGCTCCTCAACGCCGATATCATAGGCAATGTGGCGTTCGAACTCGTTTTTTGCGAGGCCGAGACTACCATATTCAACAGGCAAGTCGCGGCGGGCGTGGTCGGCCGTCAGAAGAAGACCGAGGCTGAGATTGCCGTCAACTTGATGGAAGGGTGAGAAGGACGGATCACATGACATGGGAGAGGCTTCTTGAATGGGATTTCTGTCATACATCGCAAGTCATTTCAGCTCTGTCATGAGAAAGTCGCGATTGCAACGATCATTCTTAATTGAAAAGCGAAGCAGTTTTCAGAATGCGGCAAAGCTACGAATCTAATCGTTTAAATCGTGCTGAAATCGCATGCAGTTTGATTGGAAATGCTGTAACTGGTTGGTTCTCTCCGGGATTGCGTTGACATCAAAGGCGAAACTGCCGAAAAGAGAGCGACCGAAAGAGGATATCCTTGCGTGAGACAAAAGCGATTGCGGGCTGAAGGAGTTCGGCGAATGCGACTTCCATTGTTTTTGGGTTTATTTTCCAGTGTGCTTGTTGGTGCTCTGGGTATGACTTCTCTGGAAGCGCGGGCCGATTTTCGAGTGTGTAACTCAACTCAAAACCTTGTGGGTGTTGCGATTGGCTATCGGGCCAAATCCGGCTGGGTGACTGAGGGTTGGTGGCATATTGACGGTTCAACCTGCAAGACGTTGCTCGAAGGGCCTTTGTCGTCACGCTATTATTATCTTTACGCTGAGGACTCTCAAAGCGGCGGTCGCTGGGAAGGCAAAGTGAATATGTGCGTTGCGGAAAAGGAATTCCGCATTACGGGCGTTCAGGATTGTTTTGCTCGCGGTTTTCAGCGCAACGGCTTCCAGGAATACGATACCGGGGAACAGTCGAGCTGGATGGTACAGCTCACGGATGAAACACCGTTAGAAAACTCTACAGTTACAGGAACGAATAACCCATGAAGCGCAACCGCAAGGTCAAGATTCTCGCCACACTCGGCCCGGCGTCTGGCGAAGAAGCCGTTATCCGTCAGCTTTTTGAAGCTGGTGCAGACGTCTTTCGTATCAATATGAGTCATGCCGATCATGACACGATGCGCACACTCGTAAAGCGTATTCGAAATGTCGAAAAAGAACTTGGCCGTCCTATCGGAATTCTGGCGGATTTGCAGGGGCCAAAGCTGCGCGTTGGCAAGTTCAAGAACACAAAGGTCACGCTTGTCGCAGGTCAGACCTTCACGCTCGATGACAATCAAGAGCCGGGTGATGAAACCCGTGTCTATCTCCCGCATCCGGAAATTCTGGAAGCGGTGGAGCCGGGCCATCGTCTTCTCATCGATGACGGCAAGCTGGAACTGATAGCCGAAGCCTGTGATGGCAAGTCTATTCGTTGTAAAGTGGTTGCCGGAACCAGCATTTCCGACCGTAAGGGCGTCAGCCTTCCAGACACCACGCTGGGTGTCGGCGCGCTGACCGAGAAGGATTACAAGGATTTTGAGGCCGTTCTCAAGGAAGAAATAGACTGGGTTGCCCTGTCGTTTATTCAGCGCCCTGAAGATTTGATCGAAGCCCGCAAATTCTCTGGCGGCAAAGTCAGTCTCATGTCGAAGATCGAAAAGCCGCAGGCTGTGACCCGTCTTGATGAGATTATTGAGCTTTCTGACGCTATCATGGTTGCCCGTGGCGATCTGGGCGTTGAAATGCCGCTGGAAAGCGTGCCGGGCATTCAGAAGCAGATGATCCGCAAAGCCCGCCGCGCCGGTAAGCCGGTTGTGGTTGCAACGCAGATGCTTGAATCGATGATCACCGCACCGGTGCCAACCCGTGCCGAAGTGTCAGACGTTGCAACGGCTGTGTTTGAAGGTGCGGATGCCGTCATGCTTTCGGCAGAATCAGCTTCCGGTCAGTATCCGGTTGAAGCTGTGGCGACGATGAACCGTATCGCGGAAAAGGTTGAGCGTGAGCCGACTTATCCGGGTATTCTGGACGCACAGCGTGCAATTCCAGAGCCAACGGGTGCAGATGCGATTTCGCTTGCTGCACGCCAGATTGCTGAAACGCTGAATCTATCGGCAATCGTCACCTATACGGCCTCCGGCACCACTGGTCTTCGTGCCGCGCGTGAGCGCCCACGTACCCCGATTATCGCGCTTTCGCCGGTGGTTGACACTGCGCGTCGTCTTTCGGTCGTCTGGGGTCTGCATTGCGTTGTGACCGAAGATGCGCATGATTTGGAAGATATGGTTGATCACGCGTGTCAGGTCGCTTTCAAGGAAGAGTTCGGCAAGGCTGGTGATCGTTTGATCATCACCGCAGGCGTGCCATTTGGAACGCCAGGCGCAACCAATCTCCTGCGCATTGCCTATATTGGCGCTGACGGTCAATCGACAGATTAAACCGGCGGCCTTCGGTTTCCGGTGGCCTGCAAATGGCGTGGTTTTTCGTTTCCGGTGCTCACGTACTTTAAGTACGCTGCGCGCCGGGTCTCAAACCTCACCATTTTCGCCGTACCATAATCCCGAATCCCACCCAGTTTTGGGTGAGCCTTATAGATACGAAAAAACGCGCTTCTTTCGGAGCGCGTTTTTGTTTGGTCGATTGTCAGAGAATCAGGTGCGGGTGTCGCTAAGTTCTTCTGTCAGATCGAGGAAATTCTTCTGCGCATCACGCATCATCGGATTAACCTCAAGCGCCTTCTCATAGGCCTTTAGAGCCTGCTCCTTGAGGCCGCGAGCGCGCAGAATATCGGCCATGCCGGTCAAGGCGCCATAATGGCGTGGCTCAAGCTCCAGTGTGCGATTGATGTCATACATCGCATGCGCATAGTCATTGCGCAGGTAATAGACCGTCGCACGCCGGTTCCATGCTTCTGCATAGTCCGGGTTGATCGCGATGGCTTCATTCAGGAAATCAAGGGCTGATGTATAGCGCTTTTCGAGCATGGCGTTGCTCGCCCACTGCAGCAAAAGATCGACCGTTGCGCTGCCGGATTGCTGCCAGATCTGATTGATTTGAACAGTGAGGCGACGGGCTTTGGTCTCATCGGATGTGCGCTTGAGTTCGGCAAACAGCTTGTTGAGGCGCTCTTCCGGCGTTTGGTCGGCTTGATTTTGTTCTTTGGGAGCGGGCTTCTGGTCGCCGTCTGTGCCGATTTGCACCGGCGTTATCGGTGCTGTCGGTGAGGGATTTGTTTCGGCATAAGCCAAAGACGCACTTAACATTGCGGTAAGTGCGATTGCTATCGAGAGCGAAGATGTGTTCAGATATGCAAAAACGTTCCGCATGCGCATAACTTTCATTATACGCGGCGGAACGTCAAATGCAAAATCAGCAATAAGATTAGCCCTGACGTGCCTTAAAGCGCGGAGCAGTCTTATTGATGATGTAAACGCGGCCCTTGCGGCGAACGAGCTGGCAGTCACGATGACGAGCCTTGAGCGCCTTGAGCGAATTCTTGATCTTCATGTCAATCACCGGTCTTGGTTGGCCCATCGACAGGACATGCCGCCGGGCTGCATAAAAACAGGCGCCCAAGGCGCCAATTGGTTACAGGCAGTATTCCTGCCCGAAGGGTTGGCCGAAATACACAATATTTCAGCCAAATGTCAACTGCTGCGCCGCAGATTCACGAAGCTGGACTCGGAAAATCTTGCCGCAGGGGCTGTTCACAGAGGAATCTGCCCGATTCCTCTGTGAAGTTTAGTTTACACGGGGCTTTATGCGGGTGACATGACCCATCTTGCGGCCCGGACGGGCTTCTTTTTTGCCGTAGAGGTGCAGCACGGCATTCGATTCTGTCAGAATCGCCGGAACCTTCTCAATATCATCGCCAATCAGATTCTCCATGACGCAATCCGAATGGCGCACCGTATCGCCAAGCGGCAGGCTTGTCACCGCACGAATGTGCTGCTCGAACTGCGAGATGGCACAAGCGGCTTCCGTCCAGTGGCCGGAATTGTGCACGCGTGGCGCAAATTCATTGGCAAGGAGCGTGCCGTCCGCGAGCACGAAGAATTCGAGACCAAGCACGCCGACATAATCAAGTGCATGCAGAAGCTTTGAAGCCGCCTGGCTTGCAGCATCGGCTGTCTCAGCCGAGATTGAAGCTGGAACGGTCGAGGTTGCGAGAATGCCGTCCTTATGAACGTTCTCGGCGATGTCAAAGATTGAAACATTGCCGGCGCGATCACGGGCTGCGATCACAGAAACCTCACGTTCAAAAGCGATGAAGCCTTCAAGAATTGCCGGCGCGTGTTTGATTGCCTCAAGGGCTGCACGCGCTTCATTCTCATCAAGTGAAGTCAGACGAACCTGACCTTTGCCATCATAGCCAAGGCGGCGGGTTTTCAGAATACCGCGCTCACCCAGTGCACCAAGTGCGGCAATGAGTGATTCTTCATCGTCAACCAGACGCCAAGGCGCAGTTTGGATGCCGCTTTCATTGAGGAACTGCTTTTCGGTGAAGCGATCTTGTGAAATCTCAAGCGCTGCCGGAGGTGGGAAAACAAGAGCCGATTCTGCGAGCTTGTCGGCTGCGGATACAGGCACGTTTTCGAATTCATAGGTAATGACGTCGGAGGCTGCTGCAAGCTCAGCAAGAGCTGCCGGATCATCATAGGCTGCAATGATCTGGCGGTTCGCCACCTGTGCCGCCGGGCAATCTGCCTGTGGCTCCAGAATGATTGTCTCATAGCCAAGGCGGGCTGCTGCCATGGCCAGCATACGGCCCAACTGGCCACCGCCGATAATGCCGATCGTTGATCCGGCTTTTAATGCGGAATGTGCCATATCAAACCTCGTTGGATGGGCGTTCAGCAACGCTTTCGGTTTGCGCCGCACGCCACTCATCAAGACGGGCCGCAAGCGCGTTGTCGTAAAGAGCCAGCACGGCTGCTGCGAGGAGCGCTGCATTGACGGCACCGGCGCGACCAATCGCCAAGGTGCCGACCGGAATACCGGCTGGCATCTGCACAATGGACAGGAGCGAATCCTGGCCGGAAAGCGCTTTTGATTGTACTGGAACGCCAAAAACCGGGAGAGGGGTCATGGCTGCGGCCATGCCAGGAAGATGCGCCGCACCGCCTGCACCAGCGATCACGACCTTGAAGCCTTCAGCCTTTGCACCTTTGGCGAAAGCGACAAGGCGGTCCGGCGTGCGGTGTGCGGAAACGATGCGTGTGTCAAAAGAAATGCCCAGCGCCTCCAATGTGTCTGCTGCATGACGCATGGTTTCCCAATCGGATTGGCTGCCCATGATGATGGCGACGTCTGCATTCACACTCATTGATCTTTCCTGCTTCTATTGAAAAACAAAGCCGGGCAAATCCCGGCTATAAACTTTTTGTGATCAAAGGATCAGGCGATGATGTCAGGAATGACCTGATCTTCCATTTCCTGCAGCTTATCCTTGATGGCGAGTTTTTTCTTTTTCATGCGCTGAATGCGCAGCTGATCGCAACCCACCTGCATCATGGCATTTATGGCTGCATCGAAATCCGCGTGCTCCTGTTTCAGACGTGCGACGGCCAATCTGATTTCGGCCTGTTCCTGATCGGACATGCGGTTTGCCCCATATTGTTCCAGAATGATATTACGGGCCGCACCAGATTGGGGCAGACCCGTTTCAAGCAAAGCCTTTATCACATTTTTTGTGATTGGAAAATGCTACCAAAACAAATTCGACTTTAGACCAAACTCATGCCACAGTGTCACTGTTCTGTCATGAATAACGGTTGCTGTATGAACTGTTGAATGGCAGCCGGGACTGCGTAACTGGCCCGGATAGCAGGAGGTGTGCCGGGCGTTTGCGCAGGTGAGAGCGGATAGAGCCATTTGTTGGCAAAACGCGACATGGCTCTGTCCTTTGAGTAACCAATCAAAGGAGAAATGATGATGGCTATCGAGTCCCATCTTGCCACGCTCGAACAGAAGCACGGCGCTTTGGAAGAGGAAATCTCCGAGGCTTTAGCGTCACCGGCAACTGATGATCTGCATGTTACTTCTCTTAAGCGCAAAAAGCTGGCTCTCAAGGAGCAGATTGAAAAACTAAAAACGCAGGTAACCCGTCATTAATTTGGGTTTGTTTGAACGGCAGTAGGGACCGCAATTGGTGAGGATCAAAAGGGTTTATACTGCCATACTTCTGGTCTAACGATGTTGGCGGCTGCGTGTCAGCCGCCGCGCATCGCCATTTAAGAAGATCTTTTTGACAAGGCAATCCTGTTCAAAAGCATCGTAAAAAGCAGCGAATATTCGCTGCTTTTTTATTGTCAGCCTTCCACTTCGGCACGCGGGTCCAAATTCATGGCTTCAGGGGTGGCGCTTTTGACCGAAGGCATGCTTTTGAACTGTTCTTTTTCGTCCTTGGGTACCGATGCCCGCTTGCGTGAGCGGAACAGCGCATAGGCCGTAATTGAAATATGCGAGAGCGCGGTGATGGCAAAAAGCCCGGACGGCCAGAAGATGTCCATCGCGGCAGCAGCCAGCAGAGGCCCCAGCATGGTGCCAAAGCCGTAAAGCAGCAACAAGCCACTCGATACTTTGACAAAGCTTTCCGAGCTCGCATGGTCATTTGCATGGGCAACCGCAACGGGATAGAGCGCGTAGGCCAGAGCGCCGTAGCAGCCGGTCATGATGATGATCACGGTGCCGTTGGATGGAGCGATGATGAATGCCAGCAGCCCGACAAGGGCAGCGAGGGATGCGACACCTGCCAGAACATAGCGTCGGTCGATGAGGTCTGAAATGCGCCCGACAGGAATTTGCATAAGCGCGCCGGCAGCAATGGTGACGCTGACCATGAGCGCGATTTCGGTTGTGGAAATGCCGGATTTTGCACCGAAAACTGCGCCAAGCGTGCCCCATGCGCCATTGGCAATGCCGATCAGGATACAGCCAACGAAAGCCGCGGGGGAGTTTCGGTAGAGCGCTTTGAGATCAAGCTGAACTTCCGTAAGCGGCTTTGGACTGACCGCCGTTGACATGGCGGTCGGGATCAGCGCGAGACAGAAGAGAATGCCGGTCACCATGAACAGATGATCGGAACGAATGTCGCCATTTGCCACCATCATCTGGCCACTCATCGTGGCACCATAGTTGACCATCATATAGAGGCCGAAAATCTTGCCGCGCGATTCATTGGTGGCACGTTCATTGAGCCAGCTTTCGATGACCATGAATGCGCCTGCCATCGAGAAACCGGTGAAGGTGCGCAGAATGATCCACGAAATTGCATCAATATAGATGCCGGATAAAAGTGCGATAATGGCCGCGGAGGCTGCAAAACATCCGAATGCACGAACATGGCCGACACGGCGCACGAGGCGCGGGGCGAAAAGGCAGCCTGCAACAAAGCCACCCGCCCATGTGGTGCCGAGCATACCAAGAGAGGTAACGGAGAAGCCTTCAAGTCCGCCGCGCAGTGGCAGAAGCAGGCCATGCAGGCCCGAGGCCATTAAAAGAAAGGCTGTGCCGCAGAGCAGCGCCAGAACCTGAATGTAAATACGCAAGATCACGTTCCCGGGATTTTATGAAGCCGCATGAAAGCGGCCTCGTTTGATCGTTATGAGACGACATATCAGCGAAAAAGCGCCTCGGCGGCTGCCCGGCTGTCGCCCTTTTTCAGCCTTTCGACTTTCAGACGCTCAATTTCGGATTGCAGCAAAGCGATGTGCTGATCAATCTCTCTCAGAGATAACACAGACAGTTCCTCATCGCTCAGAACCACACTCTTGCGCGGTTGTCCTGCATCTTCATCGATACCGCTCATGGCCTTCCTCCGGAGTCTATGGCGTGTCTATAAAGACAAAAAAGATTTAACACCTTGAATCTTCGCATATATATTTTCAAAAATCGATGATGAATTATTCTCAAATGCGAAGCGTACTCTATGTGGAGTGCTCTTTGATGAGAAATTCGAACAGGGGTCAGACCATGACAACACAATTGCCTTCCCAGATGACTGCAATCGAAATTGCGCAACCGGGTGGAGCGCATGTGTTGCGCCCTACCGAACGGGCTGTGCCACAGCCACAAGCGGGGGAAATTCTGGTTCGAATTCGTGCGGCTGGTGTCAACCGGCCCGATGTTTTGCAGCGCCAGGGCAGCTACGCTCCGCCACCCGGCGCATCAGATATACCGGGGCTTGAGATCGCCGGTGATGTCGTGGCTCTGGGTGAAGGCGTTGAGCGCTATCGCATTGGTGATCAGGTTGTCGCGCTGCTTGCCGGTGGCGGTTATGCAGAATATGCAACGGTGCATGAAACCAACGCCCTAACGCTGCCTTCCGGCTATGGTTATCGAGAAGCTGCGGCAATCCCAGAAACCTTTTTCACAGTCTGGCATAATGTGTTTGAGCGCGGTGGATTGAAGAAAGGCGAGACCTTGCTCATCCATGGTGGATCATCAGGCATTGGAACGACGGCCATCCAGCTTGCAAAGGCCTTTGGTGCGCAGGTGATCGTTACGGCAGGCTCAAAAGATAAATGCGAAGCCTGCACAAAATTGGGTGCGGACCGGGCCATCAATTATCGTGAAGAGGATTTTGTGACGGTGGTTAAAGAGATAACGGGCGGCAAAGGTGCCGATGTTATTCTCGATATGGTGGGTGGCGATTATGTCGATCGCAACTACAAGGCTGCCGCCGAAGACGGGCGCATTGTGCAGATCGCATTTTTGAATGGTGCCAAGGCGACTGCCAATTTCGCGATTCTGATGACCAAGCGTCTGACCCATACCGGTTCGACATTGCGCTCGCGTTCTGTCGCGTTCAAAGCAGGTATTGCGCGTGAACTGGAAGCGAAAGTCTGGCCGCTGCTGGACGATCGACGCGTTGTGCCTGTCATGGATATGGTTTTTCCGCTTAAAGAAGCGTGGCGGGCACATGAGCGCATGGAAGGCAGTCAGCATGTTGGTAAAATTGTGCTGGATGTCGCCTGATTTCTTTTCACAAGAAGAGAACATGGGATGGCTTAACAGCAGTTTCTTGCTCTATGACCAAAAAAAATATATATAGGCCATGATTTCCCGGAATTTGTGGTTTTTCCCACGTCCCGCGCCACCGGAGCGGACGAACAGAAGGATTATATCTAATGGCCACCCAGCTTCTTATGCCGAAGGCAACGGCCGTCTGGCTCGTCGATAATACGGCTTTGTCTTTTGACCAGATTGCTGCTTTCTGCAAGCTGCATCCGCTTGAGGTGAAGGCAATTGCGGACGGTGAAGCTTCGCAGGGCATCAAGGGGCTTGATCCCGTTATCACCGGCCAGATTTCTCGCGAAGAAATTGCCAAGGGTGAGAAGGACCCATACCATCGTCTGAAGCTTTCCGACCCTAAGGTGCGTGTGCCGGAAGCCAAGCGCAAGGGACCACGCTATACGCCGCTTTCAAAGCGTCAGGATCGTCCCAACGCGATTCTCTGGCTGGTGCGTAACCATCCGGAATTGAAAGATGCGCAGATTTCCCGCCTGATCGGCACAACCAAGTCGACCATCGAACAGATTCGCAACCGCAGTCACTGGAATTCTGCCAATCTGACGGCCATGGACCCTGTGACGCTCGGCCTTTGCTCGCAGATCGATCTCGACCTTGAAGTTGATCGCGCAGCGCGCAACCGTCCGGCTGCTGAAACTGACAGCACATTGCTGCCGGCATCGGCCACGGAAAACTTCGATTACCGTGATGAAGCGCCTGAGGAAGAAGAGCTGGATGCGGACAAGGTTTTCGCAAAGCTGTCTTCGCTGAAGGGCTCGAACACCGACGAAGACGAAGAATAAGATTTCTTCGATTGAACAAAAAACCCGCCTGTCCGGCGGGTTTTTTTAATCCTTAAACGCGTTGTATTCACTCATTTCCATCAGTCGGTAGAAGTCAGCCAGTGTTTTTCCGCGTTCAGAGCGGAATGTGCGCCCGGCATTGCCCGCCGCAATGATGCGGTCTGTTCGAAATGTGCGGAAAGCATTGCGCAATTCGCACCAGCCAATCACCGTCCAGACCTTGCCCCAGAACCAAAGGCCAAGCGGACGAATGTCGCGCTCGCTTTCGCGCGCTTCAAGGTCGCGATAGCGGATATTGAGAACCTTCCCTTCATCGACAGCCCGTTCTACGGCATCAATGATGCGCCGTTCATCCACACTGATCGATGCAGACGGTGCATGGATTTGTGTGCTGGTAATGCGGGCGCGTTCTTCCTTGGGCAGCACGGCTTCAATCTTTACCAGCGCTTCCTCTGCGCCACGTGCCATCGAAACGCCGCCCCATGCACGGATCAGACGTGCGCCTGCAACCAGTGCCACGATTTCGTCGCGCGTAAACATCAGCGGCGGCAGTTCAAAGCCCTGCCTGAGAATATAGCCGACACCGGCCTCACCATCGATGGGAACGCCTGTTGATTGCAGGTCGGCAATGTCGCGGTAGATGGTGCGTTCGGAAACTTCCAGCCGTTCGGCAAGCTGGCGCGCGGTGACAAGTCTGCCACCACGCAAGTGCTGAACAATCTGGAAAAGGCGGTCTGCGCGGCGCATTCCTGGCTTATTCTCCGTTACATTGTTTTGCTTTGCGCTGTTCCAGATAACGGTCTGGCCAACCCATATCCTTGCGCAGGTCGCTTGGGAGATTGTCGAGCGCGCGCTGTGTTCGTATGAAGCGTCGACGTTCGTCCTGCTTGCGCCTGTATTCCTTGAGAATTGCGAGCAGTGGTGCGATTGCGAATGCCATGGTGATCCCTCATCTTTGAGAATGCATTATGGCACAGACCTCCTGACAACTGTCTGTCAGGAGCGATCTTCACTCCTGTCTTTCTGACATGCGCGATCAGCGATTATTTTATCACGCCTTGAAGGGCGGTGCTGCTTTATAGCTCAGCGGTAAGCGGCCTCCATCTGCATAGATTGTCTGGCCGGTCACAAAGCTTGAATCGCTCGACGCGAGAAATGAAGCAATGGCAGCAATTTCAGATGGTTGACCGATTCTTCCCAAAGGCGTGCGTTCCAGTATCGCGTTTCGCGCGCCTGTATCGCTGTTTACGGCAGACAGCATATCGGTTTCGATGGACCCGGGGCCGATTGCATTAACGCGAATGCCCCATTTTGCGAGCGCTATTGCCATCGTGCGTGTCAGCTGGTTCACGCCACCTTTGGATACGGAATAAGCAAGCTGGTCGGGCAGGCCGAATATCGCGTTGATCGACGACATATTGATAATGCTGCCAGCCTCGCCACCCGCTTCCACGCGTGCAACCATACGCTTTGCAACCGCCTGAGAGCAGAGAAACGCCCCTTTGAGATTGACGCGCATAACACGGTCGAAATCGTCTTCTTTCAGATCGAGAAAATCTGCCTGATGTACGATGCCAGCATTGTTGACGAGAATATCGATCTCCCCAAGATTGGCCGTGGCATAAGTCAGCAGATTATGGATATCAAGTTTATCGGCGACATCGCAGGCAATCGAAAGAATGCGGCCATATTGTTCCAAGTCTTTGACGGCTTTCGTTGCCGCCGCGCCGTCAATATCTGACAAAACGACGCTTGCACCGTCCATAAGGAAACGCTTGGCAATGGCATAGCCAATACCGCGGCCAGCACCGGTGACAATTGCCACTTTGCCTTCTAATTGCATGGATCATTCTCCGATTTTTGCCGGAGAGTGGACCGGCGATTTTCGCCGGTCAAGACCATGCGGTGCGATAACAAACGTCAGGCAAAGGCCAGACCAATATGCCGCTCACGCAAAGTGGCACCGATTTCGTCGAGAATCGCCGGATCATCGATGGTCGCGGGCATTTTCCACTGTTCGCCATCGGCGATTTTCTGAATCGTGGAGCGCAAGATCTTGCCGGAACGGGTTTTGGGCAAACGTTTGACTGTCAGAGCAAGCCGGAAAGCCGCCACCGGACCAATGGCATCGCGAATCATGCTCACGCATTCCTTTTCGACCTCTCGCGGGTCGCGGTCGATATTGGATTTGAGAACGATAAAGCCGCAAGGCACTTGACCTTTTACGGCATCGGAAATGCCAAGCACTGCACATTCGGCAACATCTGGATGACTGGAGAGCACTTCCTCCATAGCACCCGTCGACAGACGGTGGCCGGCGACATTGATAATGTCGTCGGTGCGGCTCATGATGTAGAGATAGCCGTCTTCATCCATGTAACCCGCGTCGGCCGTTTTGTAATAGCCGGGAAACTCATGGAGATAGGCTTTGCGGAAGCGCTCATCGGCATTCCATAAAGTTGGAAGGCAGCCGGGCGGCAATGGCAATTTGATGAGGATATTGCCAAGCTGGCCACGTTCGACCTCATGGCCTGCATCATCAAGCACCTGAATATCATAGCCGGGCAGGCAGACTGCGGGTGAACCATATTTGGTTTCGAGCAACCCAAGCCCGAGCGGATTGGCAACCATCGGCCAGCCGCTTTCCGTCTGCCACCAGTGGTCAATGACCGGACAACCCAGCAGGTTTTCGGCCCAATGGATCGTGTCTGGGTCGGCGCGTTCGCCAGCCAGATAAAGCGCACGTAATTTGGAAAGGTCGTATTGGCGTACAAAGTTGCCGTCTGCATCTTCCTTTTTGATCGCGCGCAAAGCAGTCGGTGCTGTAAACATCACCTCCACGCCATGCTCGGCAATAATGCGCCAATAGGTGCCTGCATCTGGCGTTCCAATGGGCTTGCCTTCAAAGAGAATGCTGGTGGCACCTGCAAGGAGCGGCGCATAGACGATATAGGAATGGCCGACCACCCAGCCGACATCGGAAGCGGCCCAGAATACCTGTCCCGGCTCAATGCCGAATACATTTTTCAGCGACCAGGCAAGGGCGACCATATGGCCGCCATTGTCGCGCACGACGCCTTTGGGCTCACCCGTGGTGCCGGAGGTGTAAAGTATATAAAGAGGATCGGTTGCCGCCACAGGCGTGCAGGGAACATGGCGACCGCGGGCAGCATCAACCGCTGTGCGGTAGTCAATGTCACGGCCTTCCAGCGGCGTGTGCCAATGCTGGTCGCGCTGCAGAATGATGCAGTGGCTGACCTTATGATGTGCTGTTTCCACCGCCTTATCGAGCATGTCCTGATAGGGAACGACGCGATTGGGCTCGATGCCGCATGAGCCCGCAATGATCATCACCGGCTTTGCATCATCAATGCGCGTGGCAAGCTCGTTTGCGGCAAAGCCGCCAAAGACAACGGAATGTATTGCGCCGATACGCGCACAGGCAAGCATTGCCGCCGCAGCTTCCGGGACCATTGGCATATAAATGAGCACGCGGTCGCCTTTGGTTACGCCGTTATCGATCATGACGGCAGAAAGGGCTTCGACTTCCTCAAGCAGTTCCCGGTATGTCAGCTTGCGCGCCGTACCGGTGATCGGGCTTTCATAAATCAGAGCGACCTGATCGCCGCGCCCATTGGCGACATGACGATCAAGCGCATTGTAACAGGTGTTGCACTCCGCACCCTTGAACCAGCGGCCATACACACCTTCATCGCTTGCGAGAACCTGATCCCATGGCTTGAACCAGTCTATAGCTCCGGCTGCTTCAGCCCAGAAGCCCTCAGGGTCATTCTGCCAACCGGCGTAGGTTTCTGCATATTTTGATGTCATGCTGTTCCTCCCAGAAGCACATGCTTTATCGGACCAGATGATCCATCAAAGCATCGCGATACCATGCGGGATGAAAGCGTTAGACAGACCACTCTGGTTCGATGCCATCTGGCTTTGTCTCCTCCAAACGCTTTTCATCTCCTTCGGCTATTAGTTTACGCCGAGGATTAAAGCTTCGTCCATGAAACTTAAGACGAATAAGTGTATCACGAATAGGCATAAATTGACGCGGCTTGCAGGATGCTGATCGCTTGCCACGAAAAGGAATGAAAGGTGTTTTTGTGAGCAAGGTCCTGCCTGTACTGCTTCTTGTCCTGATGGGACTGCACATCATCAAGCCACTTGGCTTGCCGGGTCTGAAAAAGCGCAGCGATTTCTGGAAGATTGCAGCCTTTGCCCTGTTCGTTATGGCACTGGTGGTCGGTTTTCATTTTACTGAAAACTAAAATTTTGATCTGAAACGACTTTTTATTGGCAAAATGCCGCCGCCATGGTGATTTTAGCCATAATTGGGTTTTGACATAGCTCCCTATAATCCCATCTAAAGGATATGAAGTACAAGGAGGAGAGATGCGACGTGCCCTACTAAGCCTGCCATTTATTCTGGCCGCATCGATGATAGGCCTTCCAGTTCACACCGCGTTTGCAGAAAGCATCAATGCGGGAGACAGGGAAGCCACCACTGAGCTGCCGTTTAACGGTGCAGCCGTGGCGGAATTCGACACACCATGGGCGCTTGCATTTCTGCCGGGCGGCAAACTGATCCTTACCGAGAAGGGCGGCAAGATTTTTGTCGTGACCCAAAAGGGTGAGAAGACAGAAGTCTCAGGTGTTCCCGAGGTGCTTTTCAGTGGCCAGAATGGTTTGCTGGATGTGGTTCCTGCGCCTGACTTTACGAAAAGCAACGCGATCTATTTTACCTATGTTATGCCGGAAAATGGTGGCGGAAGCCTTGTGCTTGATCGCGCTGTTTTATCCGAGAGCAAAGGCAAAGCGGAACTCAAAGATCTTAAGACGATCTGGAAGCAATCGACGGTGGCAAAGGGTGGACAGCCCGGCGGTAAAATCGCCTTTTCACCCGATAAAAAGCATCTGTTTCTGTCGGTTGGGGATCGTATGATCCCTGCTACTGCGCAGGATGAGAATGCGCCAATGGGCAAGATTTTGCGGATGAATCTGGATGGTTCAACGCCAAAGGATAATCCCAATGCATCAGATGATGGCATCAAGGCGCTGACCTGGACGACCGGTCATCGCAATCCCTATGGCCTTGCTTTCGCACCCGATGGCAAGCTGTGGGAACACGAGATGGGACCACGCGGCGGTGATGAATTCAACCTGATTAAACCGGGTCGGAACTATGGTTGGCCGATTGTTTCCAATGGCGACAATTACAGCGGCAGGCCGATTCCGCGCCACAGCACGCGCCCGGAATTTGAGGCGCCGATGTTGTACTGGACGCCGGTGATTTCGCCGGGTGGACTGGCGTTTTACAAGGGCAAGATGTTTGGTGACTGGAACGGCTCTGCGCTGATTGCGGGCCTGTCGTCCCAGGCACTTATTCGCGTGACTATCGACAGTGATGGTCAGCCGCATGAAGTCGATCGGTTCGCTATGGAAAATCGAATCCGTGATGTGGCGGTTGGGCCTGACGGCGCGATCTGGGTAATCGAAGATGCTCATCCGGGTCGGTTGTTGAAACTGACGCCCAAACCATAAAAATCAGGCCCCGGATTTCCGGGGCCTGATTTTTACTTCTTGAGAACATCAACGCCGGGAAGCGGCTTGCCTTCCATCCATTCAAGGAAAGCGCCGCCAGCGGTTGAGATATAGGTGAAGTCATCGGCAACGCCTGCTTGATTAAGGGCTGCAACTGTGTCGCCACCGCCGCCGACCGATACCAGCTTGCCAGCTTTGGTACGCTCCGCAACATGCTTGGCGGTCTTGACGGTTGCCGCATCGAACGGATGCAGTTCAAAGGCACCCAGCGGACCGTTCCAGACGAGCGTTGCCGCATCGTCAATGGCTGAGGCAATCAGATCCGTCGAAAGCGCGCCCGCGTCGAGAATCATGCCGTCGCTTGGGATCGCTTCCACACCATAGGTTTGATTTGGCGTGTTGGCAGTAAAGTGCCAGCCCACAACCGCATCAACCGGCAGGATGATGGCGCATTTGGTCTTTTCAGCCTTGGCCATAATTTCGCGCGCAGTGTGGGCAAGATCATGTTCGCAAAGCGATTTGCCGACATCGTGGCCCTGTGCTGCGAGGAAGGTGTTGGCCATGCCGCCGCCGATCACCAAGGCATCGACCTTTTCAATCAGGTTTGAAAGCAGGTCGAGCTTGGTCGAAACCTTGGCACCGCCCACGATTGCCACAACTGGGCGCGCTGGCTGGCCGAGGCCTTTTTCAAGTGCTTCGAGCTCTGCCTGCATGGCGCGTCCAGCATAGGCCGGCAGCACATGTGCAAGACCTTCGGTCGAAGCGTGGGCGCGGTGTGCAGCCGAGAAGGCATCGTTGACATAGATGTCGCCATTGGCTGCGAGTGCGCTCACAAATTCCGGGTCGTTCTTTTCTTCGCCCTTATGGAAGCGGGTATTTTCGAGAAGCAGGACATCGCCGTCTTTCAGCGCGTCAACCGCAGCCTTGGCCTTGTCACCAATGCAGTCTTCAGCAAAATGCACGGCGTGCCCCAGCACTTTTGAGAGTGGCTTGACGACGTGGTTGAGCGAGTTCTCGTCAGAAGCAACGCCTTTGGGGCGGCCGAAATGGGCGAGCAGGATAACCTTCGCACCTTTCTTTGACAGTTCCGTAATGGTTGGAACAATACGTTCAATACGGGTGAGGTCAGTGACCTCGCCGTCCGCCATCGGAACATTAAGATCTACACGGACCAGAACGCGTTTGGATTTGACGTCGGCATCATCGAGGGTGCGAAAGGACATTTTTCTTCTCTCGGTTTTGAAAATGTAAGTGAAAACGCCCCTTCATGATTGAAGGGGCGTTTTCAGTCATTAGATCAGCTTGCCGAAGGCGACTGCGGTGTCGCTCATGCGGCTTGAGAAGCCCCATTCATTGTCATACCATGACAGGATGCGCACCATGGTGCCGTCCATGACCTTGGTCTGGTCGGTGTGGAAAACCGACGAATGCGAATCATGGTTGAAGTCGTGCGAAACAAGCTTCTCATCGGTGTAGCCGAGAATGCCCTTGAGACGGCCATTGGCGGCTTCACGGATCGCATTGTTGACTTCTTCAACGGTTGTTTCGCGCTTGGCGATGAAGGTGAGATCGACAACCGAAACGTTGGGCGTTGGAACGCGGATTGCAACGCCATCGAGCTTGCCTTTAAGTTCCGGCAGAACCAGACCAACAGCCTTCGCAGCACCCGTTGAAGTCGGGATCATGGAAAGGGCCGCTGCGCGAGCGCGGTAGAGATCCTTGTGCATGGTGTCCAGCGTCGGCTGGTCGCCCGTATAGGAGTGGATCGTGGTCATGAAGCCCTTTTCGATGCCGATGACATCGTTGAGAACCTGAGCCACAGGTGCAAGGCAGTTGGTGGTGCACGAAGCGTTGGAAATGACCTGATGGTCCTTCGTCAGCTTGTCATGGTTGACACCGTAAACGACAGTCAGGTCAGCGCCGTCGGCAGGAGCCGAAACGATGACGCGCTTTGCGCCAGCTTCAAGGTGAAGGGCTGCCTTGTCGCGTGCGGTGAAGATACCGGTGCATTCCAGTGCGATATCGACGCCTTCTTCCTTCCACGGAAGTTCAGCTGGGTTGCGGACAGCGTGAACTTTGATCGGGCCGTAGCCGACGTCGATGGTGTCGCCAGCGACTTTCACGTCCTTTGGAAAACGACCATGAACGCTGTCATAGCGCAAAAGATGTGCATTTGTTTCTACTGGGCCGAGGTCATTGATTGCAACGACCTGAATGTCGGTGCGGCCCGACTCGACGATAGCGCGAAGGACATTGCGGCCGATGCGGCCAAAACCGTTGATTGCGACGCGAACTGCCATTTTCTCTATATCTCCCAAAAGGGTTCTGCCTATGCAGTGGCTTGATAAAACAGTTGAAGGTTTTTGCAAATGCTTCAGCTGGAAATGTAAACGCCGGCGTGTCTAACGCCGGCGTTTGATAATTATGCGGCGGCGTTGAGTTTCTTTTCCGCAGCTTCGGCAGCAGCTTCTGCTGTGATGCCGAAATGCTTGTAGAGATCGTTGATTTCGCCCGAAGCGCCGAAGCCCTTCATGCCGATAAACACGCCGTTTTCGCCGATGAAGCGTTCCCAGCCGAGCGCCAGACCTGCTTCGATTGCGACCTTGACCTGCGCATTGCCGAGTGTGGCCTGCTTGTAGGCATCGCTCTGTTCTTCGAACAGTTCAAAGCAAGGAACGGAAACAACGCGGGTTGCAATGCCTTTGCCTTCGAGAAGGTCGCGGGCTTTGAGGGCGATTTCCACTTCCGAACCGGTTGCGAAGATCGAAACCTTTGCATCGCCGTTTGCAGCAGCGAGTTCGTAGGCGCCGAATGCGGAGAGGTTTTCTTCGCGATGTTCAGTGCGCACGACCGGCAGGTTCTGACGGGTCAGAGCCAGTGTTGACGGTGTACCCTTCGAATGCAGTGCAATCTGCCAGCATTCGGCCACTTCCACAGCATCTGCCGGACGGAAGACATTGTGGTTTGGAATGGCGCGCAGAGCTGCGAGATGCTCGACGGGCTGATGCGTCGGGCCGTCTTCGCCAAGACCGATCGAATCATGGGTCATGACGTAAACAACGCGGATGCCCATCAGCGATGACAGACGCATTGCCGGACGGCAATAATCCGAGAAGCACATGAAGGTGCCCGAATAAGGGATCAGACCGCCATGCAGTGTGATGCCGTTCATGGCAGCAGCCATGCCGTGTTCACGAATGCCGTAATGGATGTAGCGGCCACCGTAGTTTTCCGGCGTCACAGCCTTGGTCTGACTGGTCTTGGTGTTGTTGGAACCGGTGAGGTCGGCAGAGCCGCCCAGCGTTTCAGGCACAACGCCGTTGATGACTTCAAGAGCCATTTCCGAAGATTTGCGAGTCGCAACCTTCGGCTTTTCAGCGGAAAGCTTCTTTTTGTATTCGTTGATCGCGTCATCGAAGTTTGCCGGCAGGTCGCCGCGCATACGACGTTCGAATTCTGCGCGGGTTTCAGCATCGACATTTGCCAGACGCTTTTCCCATTCCTGACGCTTCTTGGCAGCGTTCAGACCGGCAACGCGCCATGCGTCGAGAACTTCTGCAGGTACGACGAATGGCTCTGCTGTCCAGCCGAGTGCCTTGCGGGTCGCAGCGATTTCTTCTGCGCCGAGTGGCGAGCCGTGGACCTTGTTGGTGCCAGCCTTGTTTGGCGAGCCAAAACCAATGGTGGTCTTGCAGGCGATGAAGGTTGGCTTTTCCGAAACCTTGGCCATTTCGATGGCTTTGGCAATCGCGTCCTGATCGTGGCCGTCAACAGCGAGCGTGTTCCAGCCGGAAGCGGCGAAGCGTGCAGGCTGGTCAGTGTTGTCAGAAAGCGAGATCGGGCCGTCGATGGAGATGTTGTTGTCATCCCAGAAGACGATGAGCTTGTTGAGCTGCAGATGGCCAGCAAGGGCAATGGCTTCCTGGCTGATGCCTTCCATGAGGCAGCCGTCGCCAGCAATCACATAGGTGTAGTGGTCAACAAGGCTGTCGCCAAACTGTGCATTGAGAATGCGTTCGGAGAGCGCCATGCCAACAGCATTGGCGATGCCCTGACCGAGCGGACCGGTCGTGGTTTCGATACCAGCGGCATGGCCATATTCAGGGTGGCCTGCGGTGCGCGCGCCGAGCTGGCGGAAATTCTTGATTTCATCGATGGTGATGTCTTCGTAGCCCGAAAGATAGAGCAGCGAATAAAGAAGCATCGAGCCGTGACCGGCTGAGAGCACGAAACGGTCGCGATCTGGCCAATGCGGGTTCTGCGGGTCGTGTGACAGGAAACGCGTATAAAGCGTCGTCGCGATGTCGGCTGCACCCATCGGGAGTCCGGGATGGCCGGAATTGGCTTTTTCAACCGCATCAATCGACAGGAAGCGGATTGCGTTGGCCAACTGGTTTTGTTTATCGGAATTCGTCATGGTCTCGGCCGTCTTTCCATAGTGGTTTTAACGGGGTTGCGGCGATGCCTCGGAACTGAAGCACGAACTCCTTATACTAAACGATTTAATCTCTTTAAACCGATTAAATGCTTGAGATGCTCGCGCTGCAGAAGGCTTTGGGACACATAGCAGCTGCATTTGTGGAGTCAACAAAACGATAGCTTTTCGACAATAAACAGTCTGCGATCATCGTGCTATACCAGCTAATTTATGGGGTGTTCATCACTGAAAAGCCTTTTTTGCGCGGATAACGGTGCATGAATGGCCTCTCGGCCCCCTCATTTGTTGCTTATCGGGCGGTCGATTATTACAGTCTTTCCAAAGATGCCCGTCCGGCAGGCGCGATTCGATGTCTGTGATCTGGCATTGGAAAGGAAATGGATGGCACCCGATACGACCCTCAGGCAGGTTCTTGAAAGGCTGGAAAAGGCACTCAACACGCTTGAACAAGCGGTGGACCTGCGGCTGGACAAGGAAGGCGATTTCGCCGAAGCTGAGGAAGAGGTGCAGCGTATGAACGCTGACCGTAGCCGTCTTGCACAGGAACTCGATCAGTCTGAGGCGCGCGCTGAACGGCTTGAAGCTGCGAACCGCGAAGTTTCGCGCCGTCTTGTGACAGCTATGGAAACCATTCGCGCCGTTCTGGATCGATAAAGGATACAAGCATGGCGACTGTAACCGTTACCATCGATGGCAAAGCGTATCGCATGGCCTGCGATGAAGGTCAGGAAGAGCATCTTTCCGGGCTGGCTGATCGTTTTGACCAATATGTCACGCATCTCAAATCATCGTTCGGTGAAATTGGCGATCTTCGCTTGACGGTCATGGCTGGCATTATGGTCATGGATGAGCTTGCAGAAACGCAAAAGCGCATCAAGGGCCTTGAAAGCGAGGTCGAGGCGTTAAGACGGTCGCGCGACGAGGCTCTGACCAATGCTGATCAGAACGATGCTGCCATCACTGGTGTGCTCGCAGATGTTGCCACACGGCTTGAGCAGGTGGCATCACGAATTGCGCCGCGCCCAGGGTCGGTGTGATTTAAAAAAGATTTCTGTATCTGGCGCTTACGCCACTGGCGCTCCCGCCTGACTAAGCCTATATATGGCATTGGCGTACTGCGCTTCCCGACAGGTGTAACAGCATCCCCGGGGCCTTATTGATCTCTAAGGGAGCTGTCCCTGTGAAGGCCCGTGGGCTTTCGCATATGGCGCCCACCTACGTTGTAGGTTCCCGGGATCAAACACTACCATCGGTCGTCGTGGTCGCCACTTTCTTTCGCTTTTGTGCCGTTCGGGGCCAAGCGCTTTGTTATTGAAGACAAATATGTTTTAAAACGCCTTATCCTTCAAAGTTATGTGCGTTTTCTGATGACTTCTTCTTCGCCCGATCTGCCCCCTTTTTCTGAACGTATCAGCATCGCTGTTCCGATTGCTGCGGTGTATGGGCTGTTGCTTTATGTCCTGATCTGGCTGACGCCTGTTTCTGACATGATGCCTTTTATCGCCGGACTCATGCTGTTGCCGATGGGGATTGCCAGCCTTGCATCCAGTATCAGCGATCCACGGGCGCAAAAGACCCTTTGGCGCCATGTAAAAATGAGCTGGATGATTATTGGCGGCCTTGTCGTCATCAGCATGGTCTTCTTCCGGGAAGGTGGCATTTGCGTGATTATGGCGGCCCCATTTTTCGCTGTTTTTTCCGCAATTGGATCATGGTTGACGCTTTCGCTCATCCGCCGCTTTCGCACGCCACGCTCCACAATGCTGGTGATTGCATTGCCGTTGATGTTCTACCCATTTGAACCATTGCTACACTATGAGCCGCATGAGGGAGCGGTCACGACAATTATCGATATTGCAGCTTCGCCTGATGTCGTGTGGGCGCAGACAGCTGAAATCCGCCATGTCCGCCCGGATGAACTGTCATGGACATTCAGTCACGGCATTGTTGGTGTTCCGCAGCCTGTTGATGCGCGTTTGGAGGGGGAGGGTGTTGGTGCTATACGCCAGCTTGAATGGACTCGTGGCGTCCGATTTCAGGAGATTGTGACGCGTTGGGAAGAAAACCGCCTTCTGGCTTGGGATTTCAATTTTGGTCTGGAGTCGATACCGGCGGCTGTTGAAGCCCATATCAATGTGGATAGTTCTTATCTCAAGCTTACCAATGGTGATTATCGCCTTGAAGCGCTGCCCAATGGTCATACACGGCTCACACTCACCACACGCTACCGGATTGCAACGCCGATTAATTTCTACTGCGACCTGTGGGGCCAGGTCTTTCTGAATGATTTCCATGGGGTTGTTCTGAAAGTCATTCGCGATCGCTCGGAGAGATTAGCAACAGCGGCTTGACGGATAAGCGCATTCCGGTTCCACTATCAGCAATTGGTGGAGGCATTGGATGAGTGATCACGGACAGCCGCGATACGGCGATAAACAACAATTGAGGCGAGCGGTGCTTTCGCGTCGCGATGCGCTTGATCCGCGGTTTCGCTTTGAGGCTTCTCTAACGGCAGCAAAAAAAGCAGAAACTGCAATTCCCGCACGCAAGGGCATCATCATTGCCGGCTATTGGCCGATCCGCTCCGAGATCGATCCGCGTCCGCTTTTATCTTTCATGCGTGATAAGGGGGCTCGCCTGTGTCTGCCGGTGGTTCTGGATAAGGAAACAATCGCTTTTCGTGAATTTTTGCCGGATGCAGAGCTGGTTCAAACCGGCTTTGGGACGATGGGACCCGATGAAAATGCGCCGCTGGTTGATCCTGCCATTATGCTTATGCCGCTTGCCGGTTTTGACAGACGCGGCCATAGGCTCGGCTATGGTGCCGGTCACTATGACCGCGCGCTGGCGCGTTTTGCGGAGCGTGGCCTGGAGCCGCTGTTGATCGGCATGGCTTTTGATTGTCAGCAAGTGCCACATGTGCCCAATGAGCCGCATGATATTGCTCTTCACCAGATACTGACAGAGACTGGCTTGCGCTCCTTCGATCAGGGCTGATAAAGACGAATTTATGAGATTACTTTTTCTTGGTGACATGGTGGGCCGGTCAGGGCGCACGGCGGTTTATGAAAAGCTGCCGGGCTTGATTTCTGATCTGAAGCTGGATTTCGTGATCGTCAACGGTGAGAACGCCGCTGGCGGCTTTGGTATTACCGAAGAGATTTTTCACGACACGATCCGCGCGGGCGCGGATGTGGTGACGACCGGCAATCACGTGTGGGATCAGCGTGAGGCGCTGGATTTCTCCAAGCGTGAAGACCGTTTCCTTCGCCCTGCGAATTTTCCGAAAGGAACGGCTGGTAAGGGCGAGGGGCTTTATATCGCCAAAAATGGTGCCCGCGTGCTGGTATCCAATGTGATGGGTCGCGTGTTCATGCACCCGGATCTGGATGATCCGTTTATCGCTGCCGAAAAAATCCTCGAAGCTTGCCCGCTTGGCGAGCAGGCGGATGCTGTGTTTTTTGATTTCCATGCAGAAGCCACCAGCGAAAAGCAGTGCTTTGGCCATTTTGTCGATGGTCGGGCCAGCGCGGTTGTGGGAACGCATACCCATGTGCCGACTGCCGATTGCCAGATTCTGCGCAACGGCACGGCCTATATGTCGGATGCCGGTATGTGTGGCGATTATGATTCGTCTCTTGGCATGGATAAGGAAGAGCCGCTCAACCGCTTCTTGTCGAAGGTGCCCAAGGGTCGTTTTGAAGCTGCCAGCGGCCCTGCCACTGTTTGCGGGGTCGGCATCGAGATTTCTGATCGCACCGGCCTTGCGGAAAAGGCTGCCCCTTTGCGCATTGGCGCAAGGCTCGAAGAAACGATCCCTGCCTTCTGGCGGTAGGTCTTTATAATTTTATCCGAACGCCCGCATAATCGTCGGTGACGGCGATGCGGGTGCAAAGCTCTGACCATTCGCAAGATGTACAGGCTTTGCGAATGCTGCCATCGGCGAAAGCCGCTCGCATCTGGCCAAGCTGTAGGGAATCAGGTGAGAGTTGTGCGCCAGCTAAGATCGTTCGGCCAAACAGCTCCGCTATATCTTTTATAGCCAGCCTGTCCCGAACAGCCACGCTTGCTTGAAAACAGTGGCAATCACTCTCGCAGAGCAGTGGCTGGCAGATGTCGTCGGGGCCATCGATGATCTCAATGTCTTCCCCGTTCGACAAACGCCCGGCAATCGCATCGTAATTTTCCACGAAAGCCGGGCTGTAGCCCTTGCCGATATAGGTCAGCATACAAAGAAGATGATGACCGCGCAGGCGTACTGTCATTGATCGTTTATCGTGCTACTGCTTTGAGAATTGCAGCGCCGAGTGCCGACTTGATCAGCGCGCCAACGAGGAACGGCGTGACACCAAAGGCAACGGCTTTTTCAATGCCTATCACGCTCGAAAGCCACATGGCACCGAGTGCAAGGCCAAGCAGGTTGGCAGTGCCGAATGATACAAATGCCAGCATGACGTTTTTGCCGTTCCAGCCACGTTCCGCAAGATATCCGGTCAGGGCTGCCATAATCGGGAACGAGACCAGATAGCCAGCTGTCGGGCCTGCGAAATGTGCGATGCCGCCAGCACCACCAGCCAGAACCGGCAGGCCGATCATGGCTTCGCCGAGCCATGCAAGAACCGTGGCAAGGCCAAGACGCCAGCCATAGAGTGCGCCGATCAACGGCACGACCAGTGTCTGTAGTGTGACGGGAACCGGCACCATTGGAACTTCGATCTGCGATGAGATGGCGAGTACAAACGTGCCGAAAACAACGGCTGCAAGACGCAGGGCCGGTGAACGGGATTCAAGGTTAAGCGGGCTGAAGGAAGGGCGGGTTTGGGTGATGCTTGTCATGGCGTCCTCAAATTATAGATAAAATAGAGATTCGATCTATTTAAATTCCAGATAAGTGGCGTGCTTGGCAAGTAAGAAATTCATTGAATAGATAAAATGCTGTTTGCGCACACCAAACAATCCCAAGTTTGGTCGAACTTTGGGATGAAAAGCAGAAAACTGAAAACTGGTTGTGGGGGATTAGCCTACAATTGCAAAGGAATCACGCGTCTTGCCCGAGGCCGTTTTTACCGGGCGATGACCGATCCATTGAACATGACGCGCTAGGATGCCTGCGGCAGTATCGACATCGTTTTGACGCAGCGCGTCGAGTATCGCACGGTGATCATGATCTGTGCGGGTTTCCCATTCCGAACGCCATGTGGCGAACAGAAATCGTGCGCTGGCGGCATGAAGATCGTCGATGGCGGCGAGCAGCCGCGGCATGTTGCAGGGTTCAAGAATCAGGCGGTGAAAGCGTCGATTGGCTGCCTCCCAGCTTTTTACATCGCGCGATTTGTCGCCTTCAACGGTGGCCTGTTCGGCCGCATCCAGTGTGGCGCGTGTAATGTGGGGTGCAGCATGGTGGAGTGCGAGCACTTCAAGGGCTGCGCGCATTTCTGCAACTTCGCGGATTTCGCTGATACTGAAAGATGCAACGCGCACGCCCCGGCGTGGTTCTGAAACCGCAAGCCCCTGCGCCTCAAGCCGCCTGAAAGCCTCGCGCACCGGCACGTGGCTTGTTTCGAACTCCTCGGCGATATGGTCTTGCCGCAATTTGGTGCCGGGTTCGATTTCGCCCGCAATAATCCGGTCCGCAAGAATGCGGCTGATACGGGCGGCGATTGTTTCGCCGGGCGTGTCGCTGGTGTGCTGATTCATGGTTTTATAGATAATATTTTTTGATTATGCGCGTCGACCGATAAGTGAGCGATCAACATAGGATTTTGTAATTTGGCGCTTTTGCTGGACGAATGCGGCTCAATTCCTTATAACGCGGCCATTCAGCACGGAAAGCGCGGTGGCCGATATGCCTACGGCCAGACCCATTCTTATGTGACGCTTTCTCCGTGCGCATCATATGAACAGAACAGGGGTGCCATGGCTGGCCATTCACAGTTTAAGAATATCATGCACCGCAAAGGGCGTCAGGATGCCGTGCGGTCGAAAATGTTTTCCAAGCTCGGACGCGAAATTACCGTTGCGGCCAAGCAGGGTCTGCCTGACCCGTTGATGAACCCGCGCCTGCGTCTGGCAATCCAGAACGCCAAGGCGCAGTCGATGCCGAAAGATAACATCGAGCGTGCCATCAAGAAGGCTGCCGGCAATGACGGCGAAAACTATGATGAAGTGCGCTACGAGGGCCGTGGTCCGGGCGGCGTCATGGTTATCGTTGAAGCGCTGACCGACAACCGCAACCGCACCGCATCCAATGTGCGTGCAGCTTTCACCAAGTCGGGTGGTGCACTGGGCGAAACCGGCTCTGCCGCGTTCATGTTCGATCGCGTTGGAGAAATTATCTATAAGTCGTCAGCTGGTGATGCTGACACGATTATGGAAGCCGCGATCGAGGCGGGTGCCGATGATGTTCAGTCCGGCGAAGAAGAGCACGTGATCCTCTGCGCTTTTGAAGACATTGGTGAAGTGTCAAAGGCGCTGGAAGCAGCACTTGGCGAAGCCGAATCGATCAAAACGATTTGGAAGCCGCAGACCAATACTGAACTGGATGAGGAAAAGGCACGCTCGGTGCTCAAGCTTCTCAATGTGCTCGAAGATGATGATGACGTTCAGAACGTCTACAGCAACTTTGAAGTCAGCGACGAAGTGATGGAAAAGCTGAGCGCCTAAGTTCTGGTATCAGTTCCGAATATGAAAACTCCCGGCTTGTCCGGGAGTTTTTTATCGGGCGTCATTCTTTGAAATGCAGACAACAAAAAACCTCGCCTAAGCGAGGTTTTTCGTCAGTTCATATTCGGCGGTATTAGATACCGAGATTGCCGAAACGATTCTTGAACTTGGTTACGCGGCCACCGCGATCAAGCAGGGTCTGCGAGCCACCGGTCCATGCTGGATGCGTGGATGGATCGATATCGAGGTTCATCGTATCGCCTTCCTTGCCCCATGTAGAACGGGTCATGTATTCGGTGCCATCGGTCATCACGACCTTGATGGTGTGGTAGTCGGGATGGATATCAGCTTTCATCTTCTCAATCCTGAAAGTCTGGGAGCAAAAGCCCAGCTCTAATTTTAAAACTGCGGCACTTTCGCCCAATGACAGATATGAAGACCCGTTACCAACAGCAACGGCTTCCAAAAGGGTTGGCGAGCCTATACATCAGGCGCACGGCAATAACAAGGGCGCAATCTCAAGAATGGCCAGCAGAGACAGTCAAATTCGCATGAATCCAGATTTAGACGCGCGGGGAGAACGTAAACGTCGTTCGCTGAAGCCGTTAAAGCGGATGATTCCCTTTCTTGCACGCTACAAGACTCTTGTGGTCGGCGCGCTTTTTTCGCTGGTCCTTGCAGCTGCCACAACGCTTGCCGTTCCCGTTGCCGTGCGTCGCATGATTGATCATGGCTTCACCGGCGCCAATGCCGTCTTCGTCAATAATTACTTCGGTATGCTGGTCGCGCTGGCGCTGGTTCTGGCGCTGGCATCGGGTCTGCGCTATTTCTTCGTCATATCGCTGGGCGAGCGCGTGGTTGCGGATTTGCGCAATGCCGTCTTCTCTCATGTAACCAGCCTTTCGCCGGAATTCTTTGATCGCTCGCAATCCGGCGAGATCGTCTCGCGCCTCTCTGTCGATACCACACAGATCAAATCTGTTGTGGGGGCTACGGCGTCTGTGGCGCTGCGCAATGTGATTCTGGGTGTCGGTGCGCTGATTATGATGGTTGTCACCAGCCCCAAGCTGTCCGCACTTGTGATCGCCGCGATTCCGCTGATCGTGATTCCACTGATTGCCTTTGGTCGTTCGGTGCGCCGCCGTTCACGCATGACGCAGGATATGCTGGCGCATGCCAATGCCTATGCCAGCGAACAGATCGGTGCCATGCGCACACTGCAAGCTTTTACCAACGAAAATATGGTGGTTCGGCATTTTGCAAATGCGGTCGAGAAGGCCTATCAGGCAGCGCGCTCTTCGATCAAGGCGCGGGCCATTCTCACAGGTTTTGCGATTTTTCTGATTTTCTCCAGTGTGGTTGCTGTGCTCTGGTTCGGTTCGCGTGATGTGCTGTCTGGCACAATGAGCGCGGGCACGCTGGGGCAGTTCGTCCTTTATGCGGTGTTTGCGGCCAGCGCCTTTGGTGCGCTTTCAGAAGTGGGGGGCGAGCTTGCGCAGGCCGCAGGTGCCACAGAACGTCTTGCAGAAATTCTTGATGAAAATCCCGGCATTTCTGCTCCTGCAAATCCCGTTGCTTTGCCTGAACCGCCGCGTGGCGAAATCAGCTTTGACAATGTGTCTTTTTCCTATCCGACACGGCCTCATGCGCCTTCGCTTCATGGCTTAAGCTTCGCTGTAAAGCCGGGAGAGACAGTTGCGATTGTCGGCCCATCCGGGGCTGGTAAAAGCACGATCTTCTCGCTGGTGATGCGTTATTACGATCCGCAGAGCGGCTCGGTGATGATGGATGGTGTTGCTTTGCCTCAAGCTGATCCTGCGAAGGTGCGCGAACGCATTGCGGTGGTGCCACAGGATGTGGCGATCTTTGCCACCAGCATTCGCGAAAATATTGGTTTTGGTAAGCCCGGTGCGAGCGATGCGGACATTGAAGCCGCAGCCAAAGCGGCGCTTGCGCATGACTTCATTATGGCGCTGGACAAGGGTTATGATACGCAAGTCGGTGAACGCGGCGTGACACTTTCAGGCGGCCAGCGTCAGCGCATTGCGATTGCGCGTGCGATTCTGCGTGCCGCGCCTATTCTGTTGCTGGATGAAGCCACTTCGGCGCTGGATGCAGAAAGCGAAATGCTGGTGCAGAAGGCGCTCGACAGTCTCATGGACAACCGCACGACGCTTGTCGTGGCGCATCGTCTGGCAACAGTTCTCAAAGCTGACCGTATTCTGGTGCTTGACAAGGGCCAGATCGTCGAAGAAGGCACGCATCAGACGCTGGTTGAGAAGGGTGGCATTTATGCCCGCCTCGCCAAGCTGCAATTTGAAGCAGGCGCAGGCGTCTTCGGTAAATGAATAAGGGGGCTTCAAGCCCCTTTAACTCATTATCTCTCAGTAAGCTTAAGCTCGATGCGGCGGTTTCTCGCACGGGCATCGGCGGTATCGGAATTGTCGAGTGGCTGATATTCGCCAAAACCTGCTGCAACCAGGCGGTTGGCTGGCACGCCATTGGCGATCAGATATTTGACCACTGCCGTTGCGCGCGCGGAAGACAGTTCCCAATTGTCGCGGAAGCGGCCAGTGCCTGTCAGGGGTACATTATCGGTATGACCGTCCACGCGCAGAACCCAGTTGATGTCATCCGGGATTTCCTGATTGAGTGTGATGACGGCGGCCGCAAGCTTTTTCATCTCTTCTAGACCGGCAGGGTTGAGATCAGCCGAGCCTGTTGGGAAAAGCACCTCTGACTGGAACACGAAACGGTCGCCGACAATGCGGATGTTTTCCTTGTCGGACAGGATCGCACGCAGGCGGCCAAAGAAGTCGGAGCGGTAGCGGTTAAGTTCCTGTACGCGCTGCGCAAGCGCCACATTAAGACGGCGACCGAGATCGGCGATCTTGGCTGTCGATTCACGATCACGCGATTCGGAAGCATTCAACGCATCTTCAAGCGCTGCGATCTGGCGGCGGAGTGCTGAAATCTGCTGGTTGAGCAATTCCACCTGAGAAAGTGCCTGTGCACTGACCTGTTTTTCCGCGTCGAGACTCTGGCTTAATTCACCTGCGCGCTTTTCTGCGGCAGCTCCTGCACCACTGCCTTCATTGAGCAGGGCTTGCAGGCGAGAGCGTTCGCTTTCCGCCCCCGAGAGCGAGGCTTGCAGATTGGCAATCGTGTCTTGCAGGTCCTGCGAATTGCTTTTTTCAAGCGATAGGAGTTGCGTGAGTTCCTGTATCTGGCTGTTCAGGCGCGCCAAAGCGCTGTCTTTGCTATCAACATCGCGGCTGAGCAGAAATTGCCCGAGCACGAAGACCGTCAGCAGGAACATGATGGCCAGCAGCAATGTTGTGAGCGCATCAACAAAACCGGGCCAGTAATCAATATGGCGCTGCGGGCGACGGTTACGGGCAAGAGCCATGGTGCTTACTCCGAACGTTCGCTTGGGGTTTTGGCATTTATCGTCTTGTTAAGACGGTCAAGCGTTTCGCGGATGGCCTTTTGCTCTTCTGCCTGTTTTTCAACCCAGTCGCGCATCATCTGCTGTTCGCTGCGCATGCTCTTGACCAGACCCTGAATACCTTCGGCAAGATTGGCAAGGGCTGCTGATGTGCGCTGGCTGGAAGCCTCGCCACCCTGCAAATTCTGCACGCGTTCGGCAAGATTGCGAATACCGCCGAGATGCTCATCGATGCCAAGATCAGAGCCAAGATCGGTCACGGATGACAGCCAGTTTTCAAGCTCGGTGTAAAAACGATTCTGGGCGCGGCCAGCCTGAAGATCAAGGAAGCCGAGAATCAGTGATCCCGAAAGACCGAACAGCGAGGATGAGAAGGCCGTTCCCATGCCCGAAAGTGGTGCCTGTAATCCGGCTTTGAGCGAATCAAGAACATCTGTGGTGCTGCCTGAGCTTGGATCAAGGGATTGGATAGTCTGGCCGATCGAGCCGACCGTCCCAAGCAGCCCCCAGAATGTACCGAGCAGGCCCAGAAAGACCAGAAGGCCGATGAGATAACGCGAAATATCGCGGCTTTCATCAAGGCGCGTGGCAATCGATTCGAGAATGGAGCGGGTGGAGTTGGTGGTGAGTGCCATTGATTGTCTGCGGCCAATCAATGCGCGCATCGGTGCAAGGAGAACCGGTGGGCGCGTGGCGCCGTCGCGATCCCCGTCGCGGAAGGAATTGACCCAGCGAATTTCAGGCAGCAATCGCAGAACCTGTCCGAAGGCGAGCAGGATGCCAACGAGCAGAACGCCGAAAATCAGGCCGTTAAGGACGGGATTGGTGATGAAGAATGTATGTATCTGTCGTATCAGCACAGCCGCCAGAAAGGCGACGATGATCAGAAAGATCACCATGGACAGAATGACAATTCTCGGACTGCTCAGGCGGTAGGGATCATAATCCCGCGTGTCGTCCAGTCGTTCCCGAGAAAGTCTCAAATCGCTCATGCGTTTCGCTCCGTGGATATCCGCAGGGATAATCTGTCGTGGGGGAGCCTACTGCATAATTTGGTGAAGCGGAATCGTCCGGCGTGAAAAAAATATGCGCAAAACAAAGCACCCCGGCAATCATGCCGGGGCGCTTTGTTGAAAGAAACGTCTGATCAGATTGGTTTGTTGATCGTCTTGAGCAGGGCTTTCTGAATGCTTTCATTGCCTGCAACGATGGTCTTGGTGCCGAAAATGTCCTGACCTCCCTTTTTATCGGATACAAAGCCACCAGCTTCACGGATCATCAGCATGCCAGCGCCGAGATCCCACGGGTGCATACCGTCTTCCCAGAAGCCGTCGAGACGGCCTGCGGCGACATAAGCGAGATCGAGAGCAACCGCACCCATACGGCGGATACCGGCGGTTTCACCCATGACGTTGCGCAGTTCGACCAGATAATGGCCGTGGCCGGGGCGACCCAGATGCGGGATGCCGGTGCCGATCACGCAATCGACCAGCTTTGTGCGCGCTGCAACGCGCAGACGGCGATCATTGAGGAACGCGCCACCGCCGCGTTCAGCGGTATAAAGCTCATCCATCGCTGGGTTGTAAATGACGCCAGCAACAATCTGTCCCTGACGCTCGAGAGCGATAGAGACTGCAAAAACCGGAATACCATGCAGGAAGTTGGTGGTTCCATCCAATGGATCGACCAGCCAGCGATGCTGTCCGTCCTTGGAAGGAACTTCGCCCGATTCTTCCATCAGGAAGCCAAAATCCGGGCGGGCGCGGCTCAGTTCGGTGTAGATGATTTTTTCCGCTTTGCGGTCCGCCTGACTGACATAGTCGCCGGGGCCCTTCAGTGAAACCTGAAGATTTTGCACTTCACCGAAATCGCGCGCAAGGCCGCGACCGGCTTTCATGGCGGTTTGAACCATAACATTGAGGAGGGCTGAACGGGCCATCTGATCATCCTTTGAGAGCGCATAACGAAACCTGTGAGCCGGTTTTCGATACATATGCGCGTTAATAAACCTGTGAGTGTCGATCTGACGCGATCAGACCACTGACACTCAAAACTGAGCAAGCTGAGAAAGAACTGTCACATCCCCTTGAGAAGGGGGGACTGCGGCGCCGGGCATGTGCCGGCGCCGCTCAATTTTGAAAAAAGACGTTATGCGCGGCTGATATAGGTCAGTTCGCTGGTGTCAACGATCACGCGTTCGCCCGATTCAATGAATGGCGGAACGAGGATGCGGATACCGTTTTCAAGCACTGCTGGCTTATAGGAAGAAGCAGCGGTCTGGCCTTTGACGACCGGGTCAGCTTCGACGATTGCCAAAGTTACCTGTTCCGGAAGACGAATGCCGATTGGCTTTTCTTCGTAAAGTTCAACCGTAACCATCATGCCGTCCTGAAGGAAGGCTGCGCGGTCGCCGACGAAATCCTTGAGGAGTTCGAGCTGCTCGTAGGATTCGGTATCCATGAAAATCAGCGCTTCGCCCTGTTCGTAGAGGAACGAGAAGTCCTTCTGTTCCAAACGAACCCGTTCAACGGTTTCTGCTGCACGGAAACGTTCGTTGAGCTTGGTGCCGGTGATGAGGTTTTTCAGTTCGACCTGATTGTATGCGCCGCCTTTGCCTGGCTTGACCGCATTGGTCTTGACCGCAACCCACAGGCCGCCATCATGCTCAATGACGTTGCCGGGGCGGATTTCGTTACCATTGATCTTCATGAGTTTAATCCGGGAATAAATGTGAAAACTGTTGCGGCCCGGCGCATCACGACAGAAAGGCAATCTCCCGCATCTTTTCGGGGATTGCGTCCATCTTTAACTCGAACCACGATAATCGGGCTCTCCAAGACCATAAATTGGCGCTTTGTGCAAGTCTGCGGCGTCAATGAGCGGATCAGACACCCAAAAAACTACCCGGAATTTACCGCACGCGCAGACTGTTTGCTGTTTGAACAGCCTCTTTAAGCTGTTCGTCGGCGAGTCCATCCATCATATCGTTGAGGTCGGGTGAGCGATAACCGGCCCGTTGCGCGACGATGTACCATGCCGCAGCCTTGACCAGATCGCCATCTGTGCCGATACCATCGCGATAGAGCCGGGCAAGCCATGCCTGCGCCATCACTGTGCCACGCTGGGCGGCAATCTGCATCCAGCCAAAGCCTTGTTCGTAATTGCGATCGCCGCCACGCCCTTCAATAAGCCAGCGCGCAAGATCATATTGCGCTGTGTCATAGCCTTTGCGCGCCGAAAGCAACAGATAGTCGCGAGCCTTCTTATCGTCATGAGCGATTTTGTCAGTGCCGTTGGCGTAGATCTGACTGAGCGCATACTCAGCATCCGGCAATTTTGCTGTTGCAGCTTTTTCAAACCACGGGAAAGCTTCATCCAATCCCTTTGGTCCGGGCGTCTTCATGATGACAAGCTGGCCGTAATTAAACTGTGCCATTGCATTGCCGCCTTCAGCTGCCTCATGCATCAGCTTGGTGGCCTTGGCCGTATCTTTGTGAATATATCTGCCCTGTAAAAGCAGGGCTGCATAGCGAAACTGTGCTTCGTTGACGCCTTTTTCGGCGGCTTTCGCATACCATTCAGCCGCCTTTGTCTGATCGGCTGGCACGCCAAGACCACGGGCATAGATTTCGGCAACCAGGGTTTGGGATGCTGGATCGCCTTCCTCAGCTTGTGGCAGGGCAAGATTGAAAGCCGTCAGATAGAGGCCGCGCTGATAGGCACCAAATGCTTCATCAACCGGCTTGTCCCCAAACCGGCGTGGATCGATGGCTGGCAAATGTGCTGTTGTTGACGGTTGCGGCAACATTTTGGGCTTCTCAGCCGGTTTGTCGCTTTTGCTGTCGTGTTTTGCTTGCGCGCCTGCGGGTTTGTCTGCAGCGCTTGCAGCCATGACGGCTGGAGTGGAAGCAGCAAAGATCAAAGCCGTGGCGAGAAGAATTCTGCTCTTCATGGGGCGTGCAAACCTTGAACGTTATTTATCGAAACGTGGAGCGTGTTCATCCAGAAGCCGATTGGCATGTGCTACGACCTCTGCCGGGTCTTCCGCCTCAAAGACAGCACGGCCAAGGGCAACAAAATCAGCGCCGGTTTTAGATGCGGGGATGACACTTTCAACCGTGTTGCCTGCCTGGGCGATGCTTGGGATTTCGACCATCTCCGACCACCATTCAGCCAATGACAGATTGCGGGGATGGGCATCGGGCTTGTTATCCGCACCAATTTTGCCAAAGAAAACATAATCGGGCTGCAACTCACCAATTTCCATGGCGCTATGGCGATCACGCAGATTGCCAGTGCCAATAATGAATTTAGGTGTGTGCTTCTCAATGGCTTCGGCAAGTTCCGCCGCCTTGCCTTCAATATGAATGCCGTCCGCACCCACACGGCCTGCGATGCGCGTATCATTGAGAATGATGGCTGCGGCAGCTTTGGCCTGAATCACAGGAACCGCTTTTGCAGCGGATGCCTGAAATGTTGCTTCATCAAGATCGCTGCCATCAAGGATCACACTTGCCACATCGCCGCCTGAAAGCGCTGCGGTCAGGAGTTTCGCCAGTGCATCCCCATTGGCCATGGGTGGTGCAACCAGCAAAAGGCGGCAGCGTTCATTGTTTTGTTTTGCAGTTGGCGCGTTCATAAACCAAACCTAGCGAAAAATGTTGATGGAATTCGGGCATAAAGTAAGAGGCGTTCGTTGAACAGCCCCTTTAGGCGGACTCAGCCTTGTCCGACATGCGCTGTCCGGGTGCTGGCATAATGTTATCCACTGGAACGAAAGTTGATTGGAACCAACCGGGTTCTGCCCGAATTAACAGCTATATAGGCGGCAATGAGTGTTGCGCTATTGCAGACAGAAAACAAACAGCAGGCAGACGAAATGACGAATGAAACGGCGAAAATAGTGCCAAAAGTCCGCGATACACGCATTGATGTGTTTCGTGCTTTGGCTCTGCTTACCATTTTCATCAATCATGTGCCCGGTACGATTTATGAGCACTTCACGCATAAGAATCTTGGCTTTTCTGATTCTGCCGAAGCTTTTGTTCTGATTTCAGGTATGGCCGTTGCATTGGCCTATGGTTCCAAGTTTGCACCGGGCAACCGTCTGGTTCTGACACTGAAAATGTGGCGCCGTGCCTGTGTTCTTTATACAGCGCATATTATGACCACGCTTGCGACGGTGGGTATTTTTGCTTCCGCTGCCATTTTCCTCAAGCATCGTGAGCTTCTCACACAGATCAATATCGGACCGCTGGTCAAACAGCCGGTCGAGGCGCTTCTTGGCCTTGTCACACTCGGCCATCAGCTTGGCTATAACAACATTTTGTCGATGTATGCGGTCGTGCTTCTGCTGACGCCGCTGCTGCTGCTGCTTGCGCGTATCAGCCTGTCGCTGATGCTTGGTGTGTCGGGCATGGTGTGGTTGCTGTCGGGTCTTTATCATGTCGCGCCAGTGAATTATCCAACGCCGGGTGTCTGGTTCCTCAATCCACTATCGTGGCAGTTTCTGTTTGCCATCGGTATTGCCGGCGTCATGTATGTGCGTCGCGGCGATAAAATTCCGGCACATCCTGCATTGATTGCAGCTGCTGTTGGCTATCTGGTGCTGTCGCTTGCATGGGTTCGTCTTCCGCTTTGGGGTATTGATGCCTCAATGGGCATGCCTGCGGTGCTGACCGGTTTCGACAAGACGTTCCTTTCGGCGCCCCGTCTTTTGCATGTGCTGGCGATGGCCTATCTGATCGCGGTTGTGCCGACGCTTAACAGCATTGCGCGTACGTCACCACAAAACCCGCTGGCCATTCTGGGCAAGCATTCGCTGCCTGTGTTTATTGCCGGGACTCTTTTGGCGATGGTTGCACAGGTAATGAAGCTCGTTAATCCGGGCGGCTTTCCATATGACACGTTGCTGATTGCAACCGGTGTCGTGATGCAGTTCGCTTTGGCTTATTATCTTGAATGGCTGCCGACCATTGGCTGGGGCAAGAAGCCTGCACTTAAGCCAGTTTCTGCCGAGGGTGCAAAGGCTCCGGTTGTTTCAAGCCCCAAGCCCGCATTGCAGCAGGCTTAAAAATACGGATTTTAAAAGCCGCCTCCGGGCGGCTTTTATGTCTGTCGGGCCTGAAACACACGATGTTAACCATTCATTAATCTTAATACCGTTAAATAGTTCATATCCAGTTCGGCTGGATTCTTACCGAGTGGTTTAGCCACTCTGTTTGACGCCTCCCTGTTAAACTCCTGAGAGCCGCCTTTGCGGCTCTTTTTTTATGCCTTTTTGCCAGTTTGCAGCCGCAGCCATTTACCATTCCTGAAAATCCTCCCCAAATTTTTAACCTTTCGTTAAACATATTCTTGCGCGACGGTGCATGAAGGTGCAGTTTATCGTGGACTCATGAAAACTGCCTGTTCCGTCTTCGCTCTCCCCATGGTCGAACAGCAGTTCAAATAATTCATTTGCATACCTTGGCGGTATGCGAGCAACAAAATGGACGTGAACGCGTTCATGTAAGGTGGCAGAGCAGTGATTAGCGAACAGGGACAGATGCCGGGTAATATGATCAGCCTCGCCGAGCGCATGGTTTTCTCGGATTCCTTTAAGCCGATTTACAGTGAAGGCATGGATATGGTTGAGGAAGCCGCGAGCTATCTCGACGGGGAGGGCCGTGAAGAAGCGCGCAGTCTTTCGCGCGTTGCTGCAACCCTTTATGCAGCCGAATCGATGCGCCTGACCACACGGCTCATGCAGGTGGCTTCGTGGCTCTTGTTGCAGCGTGCCGCGCGCAATGGCGAAATGTCCCGCAAACAGGTCGAAGCCGAAAAGGCAAAGGTGCGTCTTGATACGCCGTCTGCCGGTGATATTGCGCCGGGCTGGAACGAATTGCCGTTCGCCTTCATTGAACTCATCGAACGCTCAATGCGCCTTCAGGCGCGTGTGCGCCGCATGGACCGCAATGTTTACGGTGAAGTTGTTTCATTGCAAAGCGCACCCCATGGCAATCCCGTATCGGATCAAATCGTTTTGCTGAAGACGGCTTTCGGCGCATCTTAGAGCGTGCCGCGCTTAATCGTGCCCAATAGGCTCGCTCTATCTTCTTGTTCTCACGCATGTCGTTCTTGAAACGTAGCGGGAACCCGCCTTTCCGCGTCGTACTTGAGAGCGCCGAGACCGTGTTGGGCGCACAAAGGTCTCTCTAAATCTGGAAAATGACAGCGGCGCGATTGCGAAGGTTTTGATCGTCGCCGATTGGTTTTTCGTTATGCTCAACCCAGGCATGTGCGACGAACGGGAAACGCTGTATGCCAAGATACAATCGGGTATTTGCTATAGACCGCACCAGTGCATAGCATCGCACTGCGATTGCAAATTCAAGACATTCAAAGCGGAATGGCGAAAGTCGAGACGCCACCATTATGTCGTCGGAAAACGCGTTTATATCCAGAATAGGAAGCCATTTTCGGAACAACCACCTGTGGCGCGTGATAAAATTTACCGCTCCAACAATTCCGCGTCGCTTTATCAGGATCTGGATCAAATAAACCCATAGAATCAAACGAGGTTTGGCGCGTCCCGAGACATAGGCGGTTGGGTTTTCTGGCAGGTAGCGCCATGAATAATCATTCATGCCTCTGGCTATCTGAGAGGCGACAGGCTCTCTTTCACCGGTCACTGACGGCGCAATCAGTGTTTCAAGTTTGGGTGACAATGCATCATTGAATTCAGGATTCAATAGCGCAGCCTGAGAGCCTGTTCCAAAAAGGGTTGAGCGATTTCAGTGGGTTATGATTCAATCGGATTTCTGACATACGATGGAGATCACGATGACCTGGACTGAAACCGCTCGCCGGCAGTATGAACGTCGGAATTCACGTTACGCAAGTGATTTAACGGATGCCGAATGGTCCATCATCGAACCATTGATGCCAGCACCCA
>NZ_JAYEXN010000010.1:0-104465 GCF_044435015.1 Ochrobactrum sp. S1502_03 | reverse complement strand
GCTTCTTCCGAAGCGTGGGTCTACATCGCAAACATACGCTTCCTCACGCGGCGCATCGCAAGAGCCTGATATCGTTAAATTCATTATGATTCAGGCTCTTATGGAATCGGCTTGATTATGCACGTATGACTGCAAAGCTGCCTTCCCTATTAATTTTATTTGAAAGCACGACTGAATAACTGATGTTCTCAACGCCCTCGATTTGCGCAAGTTCTTCTATGAGCGCTTCAAGATCTTCAAGAAAGCCAACATGTACATGGCAGAAAATATTTGCAGGTCCACTGACCGCGTCAGCCGTCAAAATTTCTGGATAAGCTCGCAGGGTTTTAAAGAGCCTTTGCAAAACTCGCTGCGATGCATTGATAAACATATAAGCCGAAATGCTATTGTCATCTCGCGCGCGACGAACAATCGCCCGATAGCCAAGGATAACGCCGCGTCGCTCAAGACGGCCAATCCGCTCCTGAACGCTCGACCGAGCAAGACCCACGCGCCGGGCTAGCTCGCTTGCAGGCAAACGCGCGTTTTCTTCCAGGATACTGACCAGATTTCGGTCGATACTATCACCGTAGTCCATCGTGTTCCCTTATGTTTATTTTTTAGAGAGAATGCGGCTCTTTTTCATCAAATAAAAGCATTGAAAATTGGATTAAGCATGACTTAAACTCATGACGAAATTCCGAGGAAATCCGATGCGCCGCTTTCTTCCATCTCTTTCTGCGCTACACGCTTTTGATGCTTCCGTGCGTTATCTAAGTTTCACACGTGCATCCGAAAATCTCGGCATGACGCAAAGCGGCGTTAGCCGCCAGATTCAAAATCTTGAATTGTTTCTAGGGCTTAAGCTTTTTGAGCGCGCGGGCCCACGTCTGGTTCTGACGGAAGAAGGGCAGAGCTATTACGAAGAAGTGTCACGCATCCTGGCAAAGCTTGAAGAAGTCTCAATGGACGCGGTGCGTGGATACAAAACGCAAAGCTTGCTCAAGATCGGGCTACCGCCAACACTGATGCGGAAATGGGCGCCGGGCATTATCAGCGCCATCGCCAAAACGCATCCGCAAATATGGTTTGAAGTGTTTCCCTGCACCCATGACCTAGATTGGAGCAAATCCGACCTTGATCTCGCTCTCCTGCGTGGTATCGGAAACTGGGTGAATGTCCGCAGCCACCTGCTCTTCCCTGAAGAACTTGTGGTCGTCGGTTCTCCGGATATTGTTCCTGAAAACGGACTGGCAGGAGATGTCGAACTGCTCGACTTTCCGCTCATTCAAAACTCAAACCGGCCAAGCCTTTGGCTACACTGGCTGCGCGGTGCCGGCATCCATTACAATAAGCGTATTTTTGGACCGCGTCTGCCAACGCATGACATCATTATCGAATGTGCTGTCGCCGGTATGGGCCTTGCCATAGCGCCCAGAATTTTCGTGCAGGATGAGTTGCGATCAGGAAAACTCAAGCTTGCGCTTGATCGTGTGCAAACATCGGGAGAAAGCTATTTCCTCTGTGTGGCACAGGCCCGTCAGGGTTCCAAAAATGTTCACCTGTTTCGCGACGGTTTCATAGCAGAAGCGAAACGCCACAGACACTCTCTGGCTGCGGCGTCGCAAATTCAGGCGTAAGAACGCTCAACAGGCTTAAAATTGAGCGGGTCTTCGCCGCGTTTTAGAAGCCATGAATAGACCGGCGGCACACGCTCGGCGATCGATTCAACATGGACATCTATAAAACAGGGGCCGTCATTCCAAGCAAACGCTTCCGCCATCGCATTATCGAGTTGATCTGCCGTCTTGGCAGTCCAGGCCTTCAGGCTATAGGCCTCTGCAATTGCCTGCCCCTTCGGTGCCAGAAAATCCACGCCGAAACATTGATTGTGCCCTTTGAGACGATGCAGACCTTTGATCCAGCCAAAAGTGCCATTGTTAAATAGGATAAGGATCGCTGGTACCTGTAAACGCACCAGCGTTTCAAGCTCGCCTACCGTCATCCCAAAAGAACCATCGCCAAACAGCCCGATGGGGCGTTTGTTGGGATCGGCGCGCCATGCACCCACCGTTGCAGGGAGAGCTGAGCCCAGTCCGCCGAAAGCGCGGGGAATGGCAAAACGTGTTTCGCTGTCGTTGATCTTGAGAAAACGGGTCATATAGGGTGTGGGCGTGCCTGCATCCGAATAGATCAGTGCCGGTTTTCCAGACTGGCGCAGCGCTTCGTTGAAGGAACGCACGGCGCGCTCAGGGCGCAAGGGAACACGTTCATCGCTAAGAGCTTCTTCGGCATGTTCCCAGAACTCGCGGCGATGCGCATTCAGCTCCTCAATCCAGCGATCGTGTTTTTCAGGCTCAATAGTCAGCTCAATTTGCAGTAACTCATCCATAACCAGCAACGCATCACCTTGAATGGAGAGCAGGTTTTCATAGTTGTTAGCCATAATTTCTGGCGAAATATCAATCTGCGCGAGGCGTCTATTGAGTGTGATCTTCGGGAAAGTCCAACCGATTGTCACCACAGAACCGATGCGCGAACCGACAAAAAGCGTGAAGTCGGAATGTTCCAGAGCCCAGTTGGCATGCGGATGATAACCGTTATCCCCAATCACGCCGATGGCGAGACGGTGATCGTCATCAATAGCCCCCTGACCGGTCATCGTCGTGCACATGGGAATACCATAACGTTCGGCAAACTTGGTAATCAACCCGCCCGCATGGGCACGGTTGACACCGCCGCCTGCAACAATCAAAGGACGCTCAGCCCTGGCAATCAGTTCCACTAGTTCGTAGAGCTTCTTTTTTGGCGGCAGCGTCGGGAAAGCCGGGAAGGTTTTGCACTCTTCTTCCACATGCAAGGATATTCGGGTCGGATCGACATCCGCAAGCAGCATATCCTCAGGTATTTGGAGATGCACCGCGCCCGGTTTTCCGGAACAGGCGACACGGAACGCACGACGGATGATTTCTGGCAGTTTCTCGGCTGATTTTACTTGCACCGAGAGCTTTGTCACCGGTTCAAAGAGTTTGGCGCAGTCAAGTTCGGTCAGAACACCACGCCCTTCGCCCGGCAGCGGGATGTCGATCGTCAGCAGGATAACCGGGATAGACGAGCCGTTTGACTCAGCAACGGGCGGCAGCGAGTACATGGCACCTGCGCCCGACGGACATTCGAAGACCCCCGGCTTATTGGAGAAGCGTCCATAGGCATCAGCCATGTAGCCGGCAGAACGTTCATCGCGTGCCATGATATGACGGATTTCGCCTTCGCGTTGTTGCAATGCTTCATAGAATGGAACGTTGGTATCACCGGGCACCCCGAAGATTGTCTCAACTCCGTAGCCAACCAGCATTTGCACCAAAATATCCGCGCCACGCATTCCACCACTCCTTCAGAATCTGATGAGCTGAGAATAGACGCAATCGCTTTCGGCATGGACCGTCGTATCGCCGGCCATGTCCTATCGACACCGACGAAACGCAGGCACTGGCGGAAATAAACGGCTAACGTATTTCCAGCGAAAATGCGAAGCAGTTTGTGTTTCTATCGCCAGCGAAATCAGGTTTTTGCTGGCGATAGATTCTTCTGGGTGGGGATTAGAACTTTACGCTGAGCCTGGCTTTGCCAGAGTTCTGAGTAAAGTTCGAACCATATTGCCCGGAATATTCGAGCCCCAGCGTCGTCTGTTTGCCGAGATCGATATCAAACCCTGTCTTGATGATTGCAGCATCCTTGGCAATTGGATCACCTCCCACTTCAAATACTGTTCCGGCATCAAAGGCGGCTGCCACCGTTGGGACGGTATCGCCATAGGCATGCTGCCAACCAACCGTAGCGTTTAGCTTGGCATTCATGCTGTGGAACACGACTGGAGCAGAAGCGCGAAGACCAAGCGTGGTGAACGCGGCCGTCGTCGTTTCTTTTCCAATATGGAGGGCTGCATTGCCGCCATGCTCATTGAACCGGTCGGTCTGCAGACGAACCACCGCAACATTCGCAAATGGCTCTATCGCTGTTCCGTCCAGATCGAAACGGTGAGATAATTCACCAAATGCTTGGAATGCATTTGCATTGTAATCAGCATCAAGGCTTTCAGAGAACCCAGGGAATGCAACGAAGCGGTCGGTTTCGATCTTGTACCAGCTATGGGCGAGACCTGCCTTGAGCATGGTTTGGTCCCATTGCGTACCACCATAAATACCAAGATGATAATTGTCGCTGTGGCCCGACGAGCTGCGATCATTCACATCAAAACTGGTACGACTATAGCTCGCAAGTGCGCCTAGTCTCCAGTTTTCAAAGACTTCTGCATCATAACCAGCGACAAAGCCGCCGGTCGATTGCTTCAACTTGCCAGCATTTCCATCGGCTCCGGTTTCACTCCATTGACCGAGCGCTTGCCCCCAAATTGCGGCGCGCTGCGCAGAATCCGCATCCGTTGCAATAGCAGACGTATTTTCATCTCTGCCAAAGGCCGCGCCGATACGATCCATAGCAGCATTGCGAATGATGGAGCTGTCGTTAATAAGTGCAGTTCTGGTTGATGCGTGGATTTCTCCTGAAAGCGCATTGAATGCGCGCCGTGCATCGTCTGCGCTCTGTTGCATGACCACCGTATCGTAAACAGCATTACCTGCGCCAAGAGCCTCGACCGTTACCGCTACAGACTTCTGATTGCTTGTCTTTGCTGGGGCAGTGAAATCGACAGCGTTACGAGCAATGTCGAGGTAAACTTTGTTAGCATCGTAAGCCAAACCAAGGTCCACAAATGGCATGTTCTGAGTGAAATCGCTAAACGAGCCCATGATGCCGCCTTCAGCACTCAAAATGATATAGCGTTTACCCGGCATATAGGTGCCTGCTGCTTTTTCGACATAGACCTTTGCGCCGCCAAGCGTTGCAGTTCCACTGACATCGATACGATCGCTTTTACCGGAAGCGTCGATTTCAGCGACATAAGTGGCTGCTGCATCAAATGTCAGATCGCCAGCAACCTTCAGTGTACCAATGGAATTGCCAGGGGCAATGACGCTGCCAGCTCCGGCATAAAGTCCGCCGACAATGCCTTCACCGCCAAGATAAGCCCCTTTTTCCACGCTGACCATGCCGCCAAGGAACGCATTGGAATGGGATGCATCGCCAATGATGAGCCCACCCTCTTTCACAGTGGTTCCACCCGAATAAGTATTGACGCCGTTCAGAACCAAAACACCTGCGCCTGATTTGCTAAGACTGCCTGTACCATCGATATCGCCGTCGAAGCGCGTATTGACTGACTGGTTTATGGCCACTGCTGCTGAGCCAAGGCTCAAAGCACCGCCCTCGCCCGTGAGTGATGACATGGTCACATCAAAATTGTTGAGATCAAGCTTTCCGCCATTCACAACAAAGGCAGTATTGTTGACAAACGAGCCTGCAGCGCCAGCCTGAAGCATGCCAGCTTCAACCAAAGTACCGCCCGTATAGCTGTTGGCCTCACCGAGAACCAGCGTACCGGCTCCGCGCTTGAGCAAAGCGCCTTCGCCCGTGGCTTGCTGCAACAGCGTAACGCGATTATTCGCGTCAGCAATATCAATCCAGCCAAGCCCTTCAAGGGACACTGTGCGATCAAGTGTTTTCATGTCGCTACCAGTGATACGCAAGCCACCGTTGATCAGGCGCAGACGAGCATCAGCATTTCCCAAGGCTGCATCTTCATTGACAAGGATCGTCCCTCCGTCGGTTACGGCTGTTTCCCCGATGAACGAGTGATCATCAATGCAATAGTCCTTGATTGCCTCCTGGAAACGTGCATCCGTACTGTTGCAGTTAAGCAGCGTCTTCTTTTCTTCAAGTGTCAAACCATCGATGATTGGTTTGCCGTCGTCATCCGAAATCTGACCGAGATAAAGATCTGTGCGCTGATTGTTTCGGGTAAGAATGAATTCTTTGTTCTTGTCTTCGAAACCATAAGCTCCCGCCCCCCAGACAAGACGCGTTTTGCTGGCGCCGTTTTCTGTATAGGTTTGAAGCTGTGGGCCAACCCAGCGAAAATCATGTGCGACCGGCTCGTGATCGGAAATTGGTGTCTTGGTGCCATCCGGCCTGGTAACAAAGATATCCTTGACCACACCTGTATAAGGATCATTGGGATCATCGACGATTGCGTACCACTTGCCGAACGGTCGCGAAGCAAGGAAATGATCGATTTTGGCGCGGTCCCAGCTTGCCCAAACATTGGTCGCGTCTTCGCCTGCCGACGGCCATGTGGTGCTGCCATCATTAAGTTCGTGAGGCTTGAAACCTTCGCGGATCGCATCGGTCTGAAGCAGCATATACTGCTTTTTGAGCACATTCATCGTAACAGGCGTGTTGTTATCAACCGGGTAGGTTTCCTCTAAGAGACCAACATCCTTGCCTGCTTTATAGGCGCTAGAAAGAGCATCGCCCCACTCCTTCCATGACAGATTGTCGATGTTTTGTCCGGGATACGCGTCCTGAATCACTGCACGCATCGTCGACTGGTTGGCATTGAGAACGTACTGCCGCGACAGGTCACGATAAAAAGTATTGCCGTCTGACTGCTGCATCAGCCGGATCTGCGCATCAACGTGATGAAGGCCACGCTCAGAAACGTCACCCGCGTTAAAATCACCCAGCACGATAATTGGCTGCGTGGAACCTTTCGCCCAGTCATTGAGCGCTTTCGCTTCGCTAACGCGACTGTTCGAGCTGTCAGCGTAATCGAGATGAACCGTACCGATCATCGTCTGCGGGCGGGAACCTTGAGCATCAAGCTGGGTATAGCTAACGTAGCGGCCTTGCGTTGTCCCTCCCAGATTAATTGTACCGAAGGACCCCGGCAAACGGGATATAATACCTACATCACTGACCTGCACATTCCCATACTTACCGCGACCGGCAGTTTCGAGAAAATCTGGTATGCGGGTGACGTAGGTGCTGTTATTGACTTCCTGCATTCCAAGAACATCGAAATTAGCGGCAGCCATGAAATCCGCTATCAACTCCGGATTTTGCTTGAATTTATTCCAGATGTTGAGCGTCATGACGCGAATGTCATAGTTTTCCGCGGCATGTGCTGGAGCAGCGGCAATGCCTGCAATTGCGACACCACATAAGAGCCGTCCAGTCAAACCCAGAAATTTTCGGCTACTCTTTGTTGTTCCCTGTGCCATCCCTCAGTCCTTTTCTAGGAAAATTCTTCCCATCCATCACTGTGACAGCTGAATTGATCATTCAACGTCACCTGATGCTGAAATGACAGAGTTCAATGTCACTTTTATCACATTTCTCTCGCCATCTGGATTTCGATATTGGGATTTTGATATTTTCGAACAATAAATGTCATTAATATTACATTTTTATTTGCTACCAATTCAGTTAGATGCTTGCTGTCTAACCCTACAATTTCCTTGCCTATTTCAACCCGAGAATGACAGATGGATCTGAGCAACCAACCGCAAAAGGATGCGACGGCGAGCATGAGCGAACTTTCTGGATCCGGTGGCACGAAGAAGGAAATACGGCAGCAGATGCTGCTGCAATGGATTGAGAACAGCCATTATGTTTCTCTTGAAGAGATCGCCGGGCGATTCCGCGTCACCACACAGACGGCGCGGCGTGACATTGCTGATCTGGAGCGTCAGGGCAAAGTCAGAAGGCTGCATGGTGGCGTATCGCAACTCGCTCCGCTTGATCCGATAACCTATCGTCAGCGCAGACATGACAGAACAGATGAGAAGGCGCGCATTGCCGAAGCTGTTGTGGCGCTCATTCCTGACAACGCCACTATTTTTCTTGACACCGGCACCACATGCGAAGCCATTGCCAATGCGCTTATCGGCAAAACACAGCTACACATCGTCACTTACAGCCTGCGATCAGCCGCCATTATTAGTGAGAAAACGGATTTCACGCTCGCTGTTCCCGGCGGTTTCGTAAGGCCTATCGATGGTGGAATGTTTCAGGAAGATACGCCGGATTTCATCCGGCGCTTCAAGTTTGACTATGCAATCATTTCCGTCAGTGGCGTCGATGATGACGGCGACCTTTGCGACGACGATCACACAGAAGTAGCTGTCGTTTCGGCAGCTCTCCGACAGGCTGCGCACAAACTGCTCGCAGTAGACAGCTCGAAATTTGGCAAACGCGCCATGGTGAAACTCGGTTCAGTTTACGACATTACAACGGTCATCACAAATGAGAGACCGTCCCCGAATTTATCCAGTATACTTGAGCAAGCCAACATCCCGGTAATCCTCTCATCATAAGGGCACTTCTGGATTGCACTGTAAGCAACCGAACGTGAACGCCAATTATGAAAGGGAATGTAAGCCGGAACAGGCTGTTGGTACGGGGATGGGTTTTGCGTTGGGTAGTGCGTAAAAACAGGTTGATCATCTCTTGATCAAATAAAATTGTGATTAAAATTCTGGTCTTTAGTCAAAATCGTTGAAGGAAGCAACAATTCAAAAAATAAAGACCAGCATTTTAGCCTTACAGATTGATCAAACTCTTCTGGCGTCCCTATATGCCTTTTATTTTTAGTAAATTTTCATACAGGTCTACCAAAGATTTATCTACACCGCCGTCATGTATACGTTGATGAAGCTTATCAAGCTCATCCCATTGACTGACCTCGCCATCCTTTGGATTGGCAATCCCCTCCAGCATATCTGCTAACTCACTGGCGATTTCAGAATCTGATGTTCTATCGCCACTGTCACTGACAAGAGCGTAATTGGTAACGCACTCGCATATTCTGTCGGCAGTGGCAATTGCCGGCAACCATGCCAGCGCTTCCGTACTCGCAGGCGGAGGCTCTGAGGTTGAACGCTGAAGTTGAACGCGCAAATTGGACAATGCGCTGTAAGCGGCATGCCGTTTTATCGCGCTTTGATCAAAAAATTGAGGCGCGGCATCAGCTGTATCCGTTGAATTCAAAGCGGTACTGCGCAGATAATCTGCAATCATCACAAGAGCTTTGGAGAAGTTGGACTTAATTGATTTATCTATCGATTTTGGCCAAATGAGATAACCAAAAACCAGAACTATGCCCGCGCCAAGTACTGTATCGGTAAGACGCTGGACCCCATAATTGACAGTCGGGCCCGCCACGATCAAATCCATCAGGATAAGTATCAGCGGTGTCAGGAAAGTGCATTGCAAAGCATACCCTTTAAGCGCCGCCCACGGCATAACAGCGCTCAGAATTGCGATCACAAAAACCAGATAAAAATCCTTCGGCAAGATCATAAAGATCGCCGTCGCAATCAATACGCCAATAAATGTCCCTGCACTTCGCTGCACCGCCCGCACAAAAACCGATCCAAAATCCGGCTTTAGAATAACGGCCACGGAAAGCGGTATCCAATAAGAACGATAACCGGGCGCTGTAAACTCAGCCACCATCGCGATCAACATGCAGATTGCAAGCCGGATCGCAGCACCCACAACTTCAGGCCCCAGCAGCAATCGAGCCTTCAATCGGGAAAAACTGAAACCCGGCTTAGAGCGATCAAGCGAAAATAAATGCAGCAGAGAAAGTGATTGGGCAGATTGCTTAGGTGACCATATAATGTCGGATAACTGCGAGACATTATACATCAGCGGATTATTGTTCTGACTATCAATCTGCATCGGGTTCGGCGCGGCCTTATACATGATCGCTTTCGCCAGAAATTCCAATCGATCCGCAACGTATTTCAATAGAGTGGTGTTGTCGGAGGATGCACTTAAAAGAGCGGCTATCCGATCCGTTATGGAAAGAATATTCGCGCTCCAGTCTCTGGCAACCGAACGCCCATCCGCCTGAAGCTGATTATGCATCAGGGCTGCATATGCTTTTGACTGCGCATTATGGACATCGCGAATAGCCGTTTCAACACTGGTGTCACCTGGCCTTGCCTGGATGAGGGTCCGTGCAAGATTAGCCAGTGCGTCAAGCAGGCCTGATACGATCTCACGCTCCGGTCTCTTGGGACTCACAAGTGCTTCGACTGCAAGCAAAGTGGCGGCAAAGGCTGCGCCGCTGGCAAAAAGCGATGGCATCAGCCAGACTGACGCTGTCGAATGAACATGTGCCGCCACAATGGTCATAACGAGCATTTGAAGAGCACCAGCCGAAACCGCTGCGCCATAGCCACTGATCAAGCCCGACAGCAACGCAACCACCACAACACCTGCAATTGTCGCAATACCGTGACCGCCAATCAGCGAACCCATGAGATAACCGCTCATCCCCATAGGGGTCGTGATAAGCATGCGGCGAAACCGGGCAAGATAAGGATCGTTCTTTTCACTTATGCCCGTAAGCAGGCCACCCAGACAAACGAGCATTGCCGGCACAACATGCCCAGTCAAAAAGCCGATGCTCATCGGCACAGTGGTTAGCAAAGTCAATCGCAGCGAATGTCGCCACGGCCAATAAGGCGCGGGCGAAATCTGAGCCAGATTGCGTAACCATTGCGCCGGTTGATATGCCATGAATTACAACACTTCGTTTTTATCGTCGTAGAGCGGATTGAGAGCATTTCCAGCAAAAGCGCGAAGCGGTTTGCGCGGGATAATGCGTGAAAACAAAAAGATAGAGCATTTCCAATGATTCAATCAAAGCAGAAAATGCTCCAAGAGCGCCAAGCGGATTGAGCCGGAACGGCGCTCTATTGTTTGCGCTACCGATTAATGCCGATGATTAATCGGTAATCTGATTGATACTGCTACTTGAGCAGCATATCCGTTGCATCAAGCGTGTCTATTGATGAGATTTTATCCAGTGGCGCAACCTTAAGGTCCCCCTGCGCAAAAAGGCGATTCAGATCAAACTTGATAAAATTGATTGCATCATATGTGCGCACATAGAAGTCATTGTTGGTCAGATCGCCAAGCACCGTCCATGACGTATATTCGGTTTTGTATTCCTGACCACCTGTCGCTGAGAAACCTTCAATATCCAGTCCACCCGACTGCGGAGGATCAATAGTGATGCCGCGCGGACGATCAAAGTTATTCATGATATGGCCAAGCGCACGGATTGCTTTTTCTGGCGCAGTTTTTTCTGCAAAGGTTGAATAATAAGCAGCGCGCACAAAACGTCCCACGGATGTATTGGAAGCCGGCAATCCAGCCGTTGCAATCCCTGAATCCGGCTGCGAAACCTGCAAGTCCCCAAACTTGCCTGTCGACTGATCAAGATTATTCAGGAACGTATAATTGTTAAGATTGGTCAAATGCCATGTGAACTCGGGCCCGTTGGTCATCACCCCGACAGGGTTGTCATACACATTCTGCCGATCACTCGAAAACTCAATGACGATCGATTTGCCAGTGCGATCATGCACCACAAAATGGAAAGGCGTTTTTGCACCGTGTAACGGTACGAGTGACGTCAAAATCACTGTGTTTTCAGTCAATGCTGCTTTTACTTCAGCGGCTGTCGCGAACTGCGCCAGTGTCCATGCGCCAAGATCAATTGCCGCAAGCATTGCTTTTGTCTTGGCCGCATTATCGGCAGGCCCTGATGCACCTGCGAAAGCAAGCACGCTGAAAGTCAGACCGGCTTCATTCAGACCCTCGACAATTTTGAGATCAGCGATGCTTCCATTTGGAACAGCAATCGCAAAAATCCCGTATTTGCTCTGAAACTCCAAAGGATCGTGACCATCAACCACTGATGAGAACTGGTGGCCTTTCGGGATACTGGCGACCACGTATGGCAGCTCCATCGACAGTTCCATCGTACGTCCTGCATAGGCACCACCACCAGCATCGCGGAACAAAAGAGCCGTACATGCAAACCATACATCGTGGGGGATCTGATAGGTTGACACGTCCGAAAGAAATGGAACGACTGTTGAGATAAAAGACACTTTTTACTCCCCTTAGACGCTGATTTTTAATGTTCTGCTTCGCAGAAACCTTCATGAAAGGAATAACCGCCAGAGCTATAACTATCAATGAATTATCGGAAAAAAATCCGGCAATGAAAAACTTGATTAATTCGCATCCCGAAAACAGTTTCCAGTTTTCGGGATGCTTTTTCACGGACCGTCATAGTATTGGAATGAGCCCAAAAGCTTTACGATACTATTTCTGGCTTTTTGCTACATCCATATCTGGAACGATATGGTGCGTTGGCCGCGCACGTGGATGCATGAAGAAATGCCCATCCGGCGCATTATGCAACTTGATATGCACCATCTTCATCCCCGTCGATTTCCCGCGCTTGTCATGGAGTGCATAAACAATGAACGGAATATCGCCGAGATTAACACGGCCCATATCGGTGAGAATAATGCCTGAACAGATGCAGTTTGCCGCAATCCCGTAGATTCCAACTTCTTGTGCGAGTACGCGCGTAAAGCCCATGACTGCGGATTGGACTTGCCCTGCGATAGCGTGCCAACAGATCAGACAGAACGTAGCCCGCAACCAGTGACGTGACGCCGAGATGCAATGTTCTCTTTTCTGCGACTTGTTTACTTGAAAACGAACGCCGCGCATCGGAGACATCAGCCAATATCTTGGTCGCATGACGCATAAACTGATGGCCACTATGGGTAACGATCAAGCCGCGTGGATGCCGCTCGAAAAGTGTGACGTTGAGATCTGCTTCAAGCTCTTTGATTGCCTCTGTAATTGACGATTGGGAAATTAATAGCGATTGCGCAGCACGCGTAACAGAGCCCTGCTCAGCACATGCGATAAAATAACGTAACTGCCTAAGCGTGAACATTTATCTGCAACCAGTATTCTGGAAATGGCATTATGATAGCGCCATTTCATCGTTAATAGGCAACTCATAACGATTATTTGCTTACAATGACACTCGTCATCGCTTTTTCCAAAGCAGAAAATTCAGGCATCTCCCGCGCCTTTCTGTCGACGATCAAATGTGAAATTTCGTCAATTGTACAAAAGACGGAACGGGCTGGCGCGCTGATTTTGGAATGATCAGCAAGGATAATAGTCTTTGCTGAGTTGCGTACCATGGCTCTTGCTATTTCCGCACCATGGATAAAATGGTTCATCGCGCCAAGCTCTGGATCAATGCCCCAAGGGGCTAACAACGCCACATCCGCACGATAGCGATAAATATCATTGATGGTTGATGCGCCCCAGGTTTCGAGAGGATCTTGGCGCACATCACCAGAAAGCAGATGCACCTTATAACGGTGATAGGTGTCGCTTTCTTTACCCGATAGTAAACGCGCCACATCAATCGAATTGGTAAGAATATTGAGACCAGTCAGATTATGATGATTGGCCAATACCTCTGCCATCACAGTTGTTGTGGTACCCGCATCAATGAATACAGTCATGTCATTGGAAAGCAGATTAAGCGCCTCCAGCGCAATGGCTTGTTTTTCGAACAGTCTTTGTTTGATGCGCACATAATAATCAGTATCTTCCTTGGCCAGTGAAACGGCACCACCGCGGACACGCTTTAGTTTACCTGCCAGTTCAAGCTCCATAAGGTCGCGACGGATGGTTTCGCGCGAAACGCTCATTTCCTCTGTGATCTGGTCAATTGAGACGCGACCGAAAGCCGTGAGATAATCCAGAATTTTCTTATGCCGCTCGTCCTGCCACATGATCCAATCCGTTCGTTTTGCTTGACACATCAAAAAACACAAAAAAACACATATGCCAACTATTGCCACATTTTTTATTTGTTGCTAGCTTTATATAAGAGGCGTTGGGGAAATTTATTATGTCGTCGTCAGAATTGGGCAATTTTGTTGGCTTCGCTGCCGCTTTGGCGGACATAGCGCGTGAAACACTAGCCAATGAACTGTCCGGCAGCGAAAATTCAGCTTCAGATATCGAGGTGAAGCCGGATCGCAGTTTAGTGACGAAGTACGATCGCGCCATAGAACATCGTCTGCGCGTAGAAATTCGCAAACAATATCCGCATCATGGCATCATCGGTGAAGAAGAAGGCAGCGTCGATACACAAGCATCGCATGTATGGATTCTTGATCCAATCGACGGCACCGCCCCCTTCATCGTCGGTATTCCGGTGTGGGGAACACTGATCGCGCTTGCGATTGATGGCGTGCCACAGGTCGGCGTGATCGATAATCCTGTGCTCGGCACACGCTGGATCGGTGCGACTGGGCAAAACACACGCCTCAATGATCAGGCAGTAAGATGCCGCCCCTGTGAGAGCCTCGCAACTGCGCTTATGACCAATTCAAATCAGGATTATATGTCAGCGGGCCAGTTGCCTGCCCTGAATGCCCTGCGCCGCAAAACCGCCAATCGTGTTTACGGTGGCGCTTGCCTCAATTATGGCAGACTTGCTGAAGGGCGTACGGATCTTGCCATCGATGCAGGGCAACAGATTTACGATTTTGCGCCTTATCGTCCGATTATCGAAGGCGCGGGTGGAAAAATTACAGACTGGCAGGGTCAACCGCTGACTTTAGCCAGCAACGGCACCATTCTTGCGGCTGGTGATGAGCGTTGCCATGCGCAGGCGCTGGAAGTGGTTAACTCCAGCCTGAAAGAGGCTATCCCTGCCGCGTAAAACATTCGCATTGCCGCCTGCTATAACGAAATGAAAATAAAAATGGGAACGCATAAATGGGCATTAAAATCGAAAGCCTAGATGTGACTTACGGAGAAGAAAACGTCATCTCTCAATTGTCACTCAACATTCCTGAGGGGTGCTTTTTTACGCTTTTGGGACCATCCGGCTGCGGCAAAACAACATTGTTGCGCACCATCGCCGGATTTGTGGGCGCATCCAACGGCTCAATTCGTTTCGGTGACAAGGACGTCACGCACCTGCCACCGTATAAGCGCAATATCGGGATGGTTTTTCAGGATTATGCGCTTTTCCCTGACAAAACAGTGCAGCAGAATGTTGCTTATGGCTTAACCGCTCGTGGCGAAAAAGGTGAAAGCGCCAAAGCCAAAATTGGTCAGGCCCTTGAACGTGTTGGCCTGAGCCACCTTGCCCAACGTCACCCGGCGGCACTATCCGGTGGCCAGCGCCAGCGTGTGGCCCTCGCCCGCGCGCTGGTGATCAAGCCAGCCGTTCTGTTGATGGATGAACCGCTGTCTAATCTGGATGCAAAGCTGCGCATCCAGATCCGCGAGACAATCTGCGAATTGCAGCGCGAGGACAACATCACCACGGTATTTGTTACCCATGACCAGGAAGAAGCTCTGGCTATGTCAGACCAAATTGGTGTCATGAATCGTGGAGCGCTTGAGCAAATTGGTACACCCAAACAAATCTACACAACGCCGCGTACCAGTTATGTGGCTGACTTTGTCGGCTCCGCCAACTGTATTCCAGTCAAAGTGCAGTCAACCCAGACTAATTACGCCAGTGTTTGCATAGGCACACAGATAATCAGCGCGACCGATAATCGCATTGAAAAATCGGAACAGGGAGGAATTTTGATTATTCGCCCTGAAAATCTTCATATCTCCGCTATCAGCTCCGAAGGCAAACAAACGCTTCCGGGAAAGGTGTATAGTCGTCAATACTTGGGCACCAAGACAAGCTATCGCCTCGATATGCATGACGGCCTGCAACTCTTGGCCGAATTACATGGCCAAAACCATGATGCGTTCGGACCAGGCGATCAGGTTCATGTGACAATCAATCCCGATCAGGCATTGGTGATTGCATCATGAAGAAGACGCTCCACACACCTTGGTTCTGGTTGAGCCTGCTGGCTCTCGCGCTGTTATGTATCTTTATACTTTATCCGCTGCTCACCATTCTGAGCGCCAGTTTCGTGGGCGAAGGCCAGAATGGCTGGATGCGTCTTCTGGACAATCCACGCTATATAGCCGCGATACAAAATACCCTTATACTGGCCTCGGTCGTCACTGTATTCTGCACCCTTATTGGCGTTCCATTGGCATATGTGACGGCTCGCTATACTTTTCCCGGAAAGTGGCTCATCGCGCTTTTGCCATTGATCACCTTGGTGCTGCCAGAAGTCATTGCAGCCCAAACCTGGCTCATGATGTTGGGTAACAATGGTTTAGTGACGCGGTTTCTTAAGGGCTACGGCATCATCTTACCAAGCTTCTATGGCTGGTTCGGCCTCATCGTCTCCATGAGCTTCATCTATTACACCTACATCTACATCGGCGTTGTGGCAGCGATTGGTAAGTTTGATGTGCAACTTGAGGAGGCCGCTCAATCCTTGGGGACAAGCCCTGCAAAGTCCCGTTTGCGCGTCATGCTGCCGGTAATTCTTCCGACAGTGCTTGCTTCGGCCCTGCTTGTTTTCACGATGGTGGTGGGTAACTTTGCTATCTCTATGATTTTGAGCCACCGACTACCCTTGCTTTCAGTCGTCACTTATCAGGCAGCAGTGGCAGAAGGTGCAAGTGACATTACCATGCAGTCGACGCTTGCCAGCGTCTCAGTGTTAATCGTTATGCTCGTGCTTTTCTGCAACCGTTTCATTGTGTCGCGCGGGCGTTTTGAAATCGTTCAGGGACGCGGCGCAAAGCCAGTGCCGTTGCAGGGATTAAAAGGACTTCTCGTCGCTATCAGCGCAGGATTTATCGTTATCGTATCACTGTTGCCGCTTTGTGTGATCGTCGTTGGCGCATTTACAGCATCGCGTGGGCCGGTGATGCAATGGGGTAACTGGACATTTTCCAACATCGCGCGCGTTTTTGTCACTGCGCCGCAGCCGCTGGTCAACTCTCTCACCTATGCAGCAACAGCTACATTCATATCGATCATCTTCAGTGCCATCGTCAGCTATCTGGTGGTTAAAAAGCCAAATTTGGTCACCCCGGTCATCGATTACATATCAGCTATACCACTCGCCTTATCGGGTACGGTTTTGGGCGTCAGCCTCTTGGCAACCTTCCACGGTGGCTGGTTACCGCTGTCGGGTACAGCGATGATCATTGTTCTGGCCTATGTGGTGCGCCGAATGCCGTTTGGCATGCGGAACTCTCAAGCCATTTTACAGAACATACCGAATTCGATTGAAGAAGCTTCAATCAGTCTGGGTGTTCCACCCGTGCGGTCTTTCTTCAAGGTCGTGCTTCCTATGATGCTTCCAGCCATAGCATCCGCTGCAATCCTGACGTGGACAACAACAGTGGCCGAATTATCAGCATCCATTCTGGTCTATTCCGGCGGGCGAGAAACACTGCCAATTCAAGTCTTCCGGCTGCTGGATTCTGGTCTCATGGCTTACGCGTCAGCTTATGGCCTGGTGTTGGTGACTGTCATTCTTGTGCCCATCATCGTTGCCACGAAACTGTTCCGGATCGATGTCTTTGCTTCCAAATAAATCAACGAAGCAGGTCAACTGCTCAATCACTTCATCAAATGCGAGGAAAACATGAAACTATCGTCTTATCTATTAGCTGGCTCTTTGTCGCTCGGCCTCACGCTACCGGCATTGGCCAAGGATCCGGTGCTTTACACGTCCAACCCGGTTCAAGCCTATGAGGCTGTACAGTCTGTTGTCAAAGAAAAGACCGGACAAAATCTCGGTGTGATCACTGGAGGTTCTGGTGTTCTTTTGCGACGCGCGGAAGCAGAAGCATCTGCACCTCAGAGCGATATTTTCTGGTCTTCATCCGCCAATACCCTCGGCGCTTTTGAAAAGCTATTTGAACCCTATAAGGCATCTGCACTGGAGGCCATTCCGCAAAATCTGCATTACAGTGGCGATCTGTTTATTCCAGCCAATGTTCATCTGGTGACAATGCTGGTCAACTCCGATCAACTGCAAGACAATGAAGCGCCTAAAAAATGGGCTGATCTGGCCAAGCCTGAATGGAAAGGCAAGATTATCATGCCTGATCCAGTCAACAGTTCAACCGGCTATACGATTGCCTGGGGACTTTCAAAACTGCTTGATGAAGACACGTTTAAGGCTGTTGTAGCCAATATCGTAACATCGGGGGCTGCTTCCAATGTACCAAAAGGTACGGCAATGGGTGAATACACGATCGGCTTGACGTTTGAGGCAACAGCCTATCCTTACATCGACGGCGGACAGGAAGAATTGTCCCTTGTATATCCATCCGAAGGCACGTTCATGACGCCGGAATTTGCCGGATTGTTCAAGAATGCACCAAGTGGAGATGACGCGAAGAAAGCGCTCGACGCCCTTCTTTCCAAGGAGGCACAAACTGAGCTCTTGAAGGTTGCATTCCGTCGCCCAAGCCGCAACGATATCAAAGTATCCGAGTTCGTTGAACTGCCAGAACTCGCTGACGTCAAAGTATTTGAACTTGATGAGGCTGATGCTGCAAAAAGCCGCGACACATTCCTAGCCGAATGGGCTCAGTTGCCTAAAGCTGGTGATCTCCCGCAATAAAAGACTAACCAACTAAATTGCGGTCAAAACAGCTGCTCTCCCTTACCGGCTTCATATGGATATGCAAGTTAAGTGGGAGGGCGGCAAAGAAAGCTGGCTCGGCAAATCTGCACAGCTGGGATAAGTAGGATTTCCGCCGGAGTTCGGCTTGGATGCCGGCAACATGCGATAGCATGACAAGGCGCCCCCACCCTAACCATAGGCAGCTTTTAAGGCAAAAGTTACGTTCGCTGCGATCAGAGGCGAGCAGACACTTGTTGGAATTATCCAAGCCGTTTGACCTGCACGCGAGCCATATCAAACAATGGAAGGACCATCGCCCTGAGGGGACGACTGGCGTTTTCGCCGATGAGACCAAGGCTGATTCTCCGGCTCCAACCGCCGACGTTAAAACGCGTTATGCCAAGGTCGGTGCACTGACGCTAGAAAACGTTTTTTAGCCGGAGCGCTCAGCAAGACGGAATTGCTGGGCAGAAAGAAATGACCGACCACGCGCGCAAGCTGCCGGTCACATGACAAGCCAAGCTTCTCGGGTTCAGCCGAGGGTGTTTGCGCGCGCGGCATATTTCCCTGATCGTCTTTTCAGCCGCCAATGTCTGCAGCACCAACTTCCGTCTCATCATCGCTTCCTTTGATCATGCTATGATGAGCTTAGAATCCTATCTTCTCAATTAAACGAAGCTTATATCAAAAGCGCATATCCGTGAAAAACAATATTATAATAAACTTAAATTATATAAACTTTATAATTTGTTAATTTCTTTCACTGTTGTAATAATGGTACATACAAAACCACTCGTGAAACATATAAATACTTTTATTGATTCTTATTTATTGATGGAGTTATTATGTCTTTTAAAAAATTCGCCGGCGCATCTCTTTTTGCAATCATGACAGCATCTGCTGCACATGCCGCTGACGCGATCACTTCCCAGGAACCTGTGCCAATGGCTTCGGTCTTTTCATGGGGTGGCGCTTATGTGGGCGGTGAAATCGGCTGGGGCTGGGCCAAATCAAAAGTATCTGCATGGGATTTTGCCGACTCGTCGGAAAATCTCAATTCTAATGGGTTTCTCGGCGGTGTTTATGCTGGCTACAATTTTGATATGGGAAACAATGTCATTTTGGGCCTAGAAGGCAATTTCGACTACAATGACTTGAAGAAGTCGAACGATTATGCGTTCAAGAATACGCTGTCTTATACAACCAAGTCACAGCTTGAATGGTCGGGTGCGCTACGTGCTCGCGCCGGTTATGCTATTGATCGCTTCATGCCATATATCGCGGGTGGTCTTGCATTTGGTAATATTAAGACCAGCTATGCTGATTCAGCACGCGACTTCAGCAACAGCAAGACAAAAACCGGTTGGACAATCGGTGCAGGTGTTGATTACGCGGCTACCAACAATGTCATTTTACGTCTCGAATATCGTTATACCGACTTTGGGAAAGATAATTTCGATTTTGGCGATACTGCCATGCGTAATTCGGTCAAAACCAATGATATTCGCATTGGCGTAGCTTATAAATTCTAAGCCTTTGCCAGACTGAAAAATTAAAAGCCGCCGGATGAAACCCGGCGGCTTTTCTATAAGCGTCCGTCTACAAACATACTGAATGATATTCGAGCGCTGATCTGATCCAATCTGATCGCAACGCGCTCTCATCGATTGTTTTCAGAAAAATTGAAGACGCATTTTTCCATTTAGGCAGCCGTTCGTGCGCAACATTTTCTGGTAATCCAACAAGCGATACTAGCTTCTGCGATCCGAATGATGCATCAGGCGCTTTAGGCTCAAGGCCCATTAATTTGATGAAAATGGTATGAGACCATCCGTTTGGATACGAGGAAAAAAGGCGAAGGAAATGCGGGGATTCTGGAACTTTTCTTACAAAGTAGCCCAGCGGATGGTCCACATCCTTCAGACGCCAAAATGCACAGGGCTGAGCCTATGCAGAAGCCACCCGGCTATCACTCAATAGCCCGGCTTCCTCCAGTATCGGATGCGCGACAGAAACAACATGGGCGTTGATGCGTTTTAAATCGCGCAACAAGTCCAGATGGATAGAACTTGTCCGAAGACTTTCGACCTTTCCGTCACGAAGTCTTGCCAAATGCTGTTCGGAAGAAAATTTTTCCATTCGACGCACCTCAATCTTAATCTCCATCAAACGCTTCGCGAGATCAAAATCTCTGGTTGCAAAAATGGTTTGAGCCGTGCGCAGATTATCAACCGTCAGATCGAATAAACATAAAAGTTCACCAAATCCATCCTCTGAGAAGCTCAAGCCCAGTGCAGCCTTCTTCGCCAAAGTTGGCACCAGACTTTTTTCGATAATGTCACCGATATGTTCAAGATTGACCGCGTAGTCGATGATCTCAATAGACCTGCGCCCGTTTTCTTCACTCAGTTTCTGACGCCCAAGTTGCGAAAGATAGACCTTTACTTCCTGATACAGAAAATCAACACGCTGTTCGAGCTCTGAAATCGCCTCCGCAGCCACAGGATCGCTGTTCTGAAATGCGGATGACAGACGCATCAGCATGCGTTCAATCAGATCACCAATGCTAAGGACTTCCCGAGTGGCACTCGCCAGCGCCATCACCGGAGTGGACAGTTCCTGAACATCAAGAAAACACGCGCCGGTTTCACCTTGTGGCAGCTCAGGAACAAGTCTGACCATCAGCACAGACAGCACGCGCGATAACGGCCATGCGAAGACAGCAAGGGCGACATTGAACGCCAAATGCGCATCCACGGGCAGTTTAGCTGCTGAAAGAGATAAGGCTGCGGCAAGATCCGCCCCATACTGGGCAAAGGGAAGAACCAGCAAACAACCGGTCGCCCGAACGAACAGATTTCCGAGTGTTACCCGTTTTGCGGAAGCTTCCCCTCCCAGTGAGGCAATGACGGGAGGAATGGCACCACCTAAGTTAGCTCCCAGAACAAGTACAATGATCAGAGCGGAAGGCAAAACGCCGGTTGTTGCAAGCGAAAGGATCAGCACGACGGCTGCTAGACTAGACGATGAAATAAACGCAATCGCGGCGGAAAAAAGAAGTGCGACCGGCCAGGCGTTATCTAACATAGCAACGAATCCCGCCACGGCCAGTGATTGACGAACCGGCTCCGTCGCCATACTGAGAAGATGCAGTGAAAGCAGCATCAGTCCTACACCCGTGAGTACAGATCCAACGCCACGCAAACTGCCTGCTCCCTTCTTGAGCAAGATCATGCCAACCAGGATGAGCAGAGGCGACAACCATTCTATGCCAGTGGCGACGATCCACGCCGTGACAGCCGTGCCGACATTTGCGCCCAGCAAAACAATCTGTGCCATGCGTTGCTGAATAAATTTTCGTTCAACAAACGACGCAACCATCAGCGCAGTCGCCGTGGAACTTTGAAGCCCAATCGTTGCAACAAAACCTGCCACAAAAGAGCGCAACCCAGTACTGGTCCCGCTCGCCAGTCCTGTTCGCAGACTGGCTCCGAAAGCACGCTGCACACCATCCTTAACCTGCGCAAGACCGAACAGCAAAAGTGCAACTGCACCGCACAGATTAACAATGATTATTGTGGATTCCATCGACCCGCTCCGACAGTCTTTGTCATTTTACACGCAGACTGCTCGCTCAAAACTCGCTCAGATTCGCGCCTCTCACACTTGTTGAATGCCAGCAAAACAATCAGCCGTTAGCACCGTCTCGCCAAACCAGTTCAAACGGCTGACGCAAACATTTCCACGGTCAATCAGATCATTGTCATCGCCATCATGCGCCGTATGCGCGCGGCCGCGCGGGATGATAATTTCAGTCCTCTGCCCGTCTTGTGATAAGATTTCTGCACGCGTCCCGATTTTGTCGCGACCAATGCGTGGCTGCACCACAGGAGCGGGCAGAACTCCGGGGATATTGACACTTAGCCAATGCCCTTCCAGAAAAATCGCTTCACGCTGCTCCAATATCCGGCGAACGAAACCCGCAAGCCAATCAATATCATGCGGTGCCTCCAAAGCCTGTTTAACGCGCGAAAATCCGATCGCGGGAATGCCCCAAAACGTCGCCTCCCGCGCGATTCCCAGTGTGCCGGAATAAGCAAGATCTTCAGCGACATTGCGACCGTCATTGATACCGGAAAGTACGAGATCCGGTTTCTTCTGCCCGTCAAAAAGCCAGGTCATTGCAGTGACCACACAGTCCGCTGGCGTGCCTGAACAGGCGTATCGACGTTCCGCGCGCTCAACCATTGTGAGCGGCCGCCCGATGGTAATGGATGCACTCGCTGCCGTTCGCTTGCCATCGGGCGCCACAACCCACACATCATCGCTGAGGTGCTCTGCGACCTTGATGAGGTGATTAAGCCCGGGTGCATCGATACCGTCATCGTTTGCGACAAGAATTCTCATTTCATCTCCATTCAGATCGAAAGCTGCGAGCCGGACATTGCTGTCGTATCGAGCGTCGGTAGATAGGGCTTTAATTCTTCAAGCTTCTCGGATGTACAGGAATGACCGAGCGCCATGGGTTTTCCAGCCTTCTGCCAGAGTTCCTGATTCTCAGGCCGGGTCGGGTGGGTGGGAAGCCTGACCCACGTTGCGAGCCTCTTTTCGAGCAAAATCTGTGCGGGCGTATAATCCGGGACATGACCCGTCAGCAGAACCGGTACCTGTTCTACAGCGGCCTGTCTTAACGCCTCTATAGATGGCCCTGCACTGCCCATGCCGTCAAATGTCATTAACGGACAATCCGGCAAAGCCACCCCTTCATGCCAGTCCGATGCCTTATCAAGCTTTGACCGTAATATTTGCACTGTTTGAGTCGAAAGCGCGTCAGGCACCTCAATTTGCGCGATCAGCGACGAACGCATCTCACGGTGAATGGCGAAAGGCCCGGGCAAAATCGCCATCAGTTCCAGAGGTTTCCCCGATAACGGCACCGGCAGCACCAGTTTACCGCTGTGCTCGCTGATAAAGTCTCCAATCTGTCGAATGCGATCTTTAGCGGAAACAGGATCGCCACCATAAGACGCATCCAGAATAACCAGATCGCATTGAGGCAGCGGGTCCATCACAAAAACTTCGCTGTTCGGAACAACATCTGCACAATAGACAACGCGCTTTGACGCCGTGGTAACAGAAAACCAGACACCACCCGCCACATGTCCAGACCGCCCGGAGGAAATCTCGCTCCCTCCAATTCGGATGCTCTCCCCCGGATTGAACACTTTGATGGAAGCTGTGGCCAGCGGATGCATCTGCTGATGAGATGGATCAGCATACTGGCTAAGCATGCCTTCTGCATCCAGCAGTGTTTCACCGGTCATGTAAAACGTACCCTTAAAACCGCAGGCGCACAGCCAGTACAAGGCTCCGATATGGTCTTCATGGGCGTGAGAGATGAAGACAGCGTCCAGCGCCGCAACATCTTGTTCAGCGATGGTAGGGTAATAGCCGCGCCCCTTCGCCCCCACCTTAATACCCGCATCAAAAAGAAGGCGGGTGTCACTGCTGATACCGACACTGGTTCGCCCCTTTTCTCCAAAACCACCGTAGAGATCTATCAGCATTATCTCGACGCTCCTTGAGGAATGACCCAGCCCGAATTAATGGCAATATAAATGGTCTCGCCTTCCTGCCCCCCTGCCCCATCAGGAAGATCAAATGTCAATTCTATTAAAGGATGATCCGCCGGATGCGCTTCGATACGAGCGCCGCCACCGCGGTAGATGCGCCGCCGCACCTTAAGTTCTATACCGTTATCACTGCATAACTCTATATTCTCAGACCGTATGCAGATTTTCGCATCAGCTTGTACCATCTGCCCCGAGGCACAGCGCAGAACAACCCTTTGTCCGAATACTTCAACCTCGCACTGCCCGTCTTTTTCGGCACTGACGACTCTGGCAGGAAGCACCATTCCATTAGCAATGAATGAGGCGACCATTTCGCTTTGAGGGCGCTCATAAAGCTCACGCGGACTGGCAAACTGTATGAGCTTTCCCTTGTCCATAACAGCTATCCGATCGGCAAGTGCCATGGCTTCTGCCTGATCATGGGTGATGTAGACAATTGTCGTTCCTGTACGCTTGTGGAACGATGCAAATTCGTCTTCCATCGAGGCACGAAGGTGCACATCCAGATTTGCCAGGGGTTCATCAAACAGCACCAGCGACGGCGCAGCAACCAAGCATCGCGCAAGCGCCACACGCTGCCGCTGACCACCCGAAAGATTAGCAGGCCGCCGATCACCAAGACCAGTGAGATCGACCAATTCCAGCGCTTCTTTTACGCGGCGATCAAGTTCAGGCTTTGCAACCCGTGCAACGCGCAGACTGTAACCGACATTTTCGGCGACCGTCATATGCGGCCACAGCGCATAGTTCTGAAAGACGATGCCCACACGACGGTTTTCTGGAGCGACATGCCTGTCGCTTGCAGACATCACCTTTTCGCCCACATGAATTGACCCGCTGGTGATCTTCTCAAAACCAGCAATCGCGCGCAGCAAAGTGGTTTTTCCGCAGCCAGACGGTCCGAGGACGGCTACAAATTCACCATTTTTGATATCGAGCGTCACATTGGAAAGCGCATCGAAGTTTCCAAAGTTTTTTGTGAGATTTTTAATATTCAATCCCGCCATGGTAGCACTCCATCAGGCAGACGCCGTGCGAACAAATTCGTCGACAGCATAAGAAAGATTGTTACCAGTATCGTTACAATCGATGTGGCAGCGGCATATGTTGAATCTCCTCCTTGTTCGAAGGAAAAGATGACGACCCCAATCGTTTCAGAGCCTGATGCCCACAAAAGAGCGGAAACCGTCAGTTCACTGAACGCCGTCAGAAAGATAAGAACGCCGCCTGCAAGTGTTGCGGGTGCGACAAGGGGAAAGATGATCGTTCGTAAGCGCATGAACAGGCTTGCACCAGCCACCTGGGCTGCTTCTTCGAGCGACCGGTCGATCTGGTGGAGCCCGCTTACAGTCGGCCGTAAAGCAAGGACGAAAAAGCGCGCCAGATAAGCGTAAAGAATGATCCAGATTGTATTGTAGATCTGAAAGCCAAACAGCGGTAGCGGCTTCAAAAACAGCAGCAGCGAGGCTATTGCCATTACAACACCTGGCAGAGCATAAGGCAGTTCAGCGGTCAGATTAAACAGTCTTGTCCACCACCGTTTACGCCAAGTGGTAATATAGGCAAGCGGGACCGCAATCAGCACCGCAAAGAAAGACGCCGCAAGAGAAAGCCCTAGGCTGTTCATAAAAGCGCGTTTGGTGGCCGCATGTTCAAACAATATAAAGCTGTAGTTTGACAGCGTTACCGTTTCCCATCTCAACGGTGTGCCATAAGCACTGACAAGCGATGTCAGAGCGAGACCGAGGATCGGCAGACCAAGCACAGCCACCACAATCAGCAGCATTACAGCTTCAATCCAGATCCGCCAGCTTCCAAGTTCAAATGGGCTGGCTGGCAGCGAGGTTGAGGCGATGCGGTAATCACGCCAGCGGGAAACATATTCTTGTGCAACAATCCCAGCGATGGCGATGAGGCCGATCAATGTTGACAAGGTTGCAACATCGCTAAGCACAGCCGGGCCGCCACCGCTCAGCCGCTGATAAATCAATGTCGGCAGCACAAGATAGTTTGCCGGAATACCAAGAAAGGCAGGGATGCCAAAATTGCCGACACAAGACACAAATGTAAGCGCAGTGGCGCCGATAATTGACGGCACCATCAGAGGAATGATGATGGTCCGCAGAACGGTCAGCTTTTTTGCGCCGCTGCTCAGTGCTGCCTCGATGAGTTCACGCGGCAGCTTACGCAGTCCTGCCCGTACAATGAGAAAAACCAGTGGTCCATATTGGACGCCAAGGAGCATAATAATGCCGGTAGACGAATAAAGCGGATTGCGAGATCCCAGTGGTGGCGCAATTCCGATCATTTTGAGGAAGGGGCTGGCCGGGCCGAACAGTTGAAGCCAGGCGAGAGCAGTCACCTGCGGCGCGATGAGAAGCGGAGTGACATATAAGAAGATGAAAACGGGGCGTCCGCGAATATCGGTCAGGCTGACCAGCAAAGCGACAGCTGTTCCCAGAATAACCGCGAAAAGCGTTCCGAAAACACCAACATAAAGCGAGTGCCAGGTTGCGGTCCATGTGGCTGAGGAGGAAAAGACTCGCTCCATCGCTTCGATTGCTGTGCCCTGTGCGGGGAAGAAAACCTCAAGAAGGAGGCGTCCCATCGGGAGAAGCGAAAGCAACGAAACGACAATGATCGTCCCTGCGATCAGAACCGTGTCCCGGCCCTGACCGCTGGTTTCAGCGTTTTTCTGCATGTGTCTCTCGGTCCTAGCCGCCAAACATTTCTGAGAAACGCGACTTGTCCGCGTCAGTGTTCTTGAGAACCTTCTGCGTATCGATCGGCATGATTTTTACATTTAAACCATCCGGCAACCATGCGGGCTTCCCAACAGATGTTTTCGCAGGCAGATACCCCTGTTTCAGCGCCAGCTCCTGCCCCGCATCAGACAAGATAAACCGAATGAATTTTTTGGCGTCCTGAGCATTTGCGGTCGTTGACATGATGGCAACTGGTTCGGTTACTGCCGGAACCCCCTCTTGGGGAAATACAAATTCTATTGGAGAACCTTTGGCCTTTGCGTTGAGCGCCATGAAATCAACGAGAACCCCATAGGGTTTCTCACCACTCGCGATGGACTTGAGCACAGCACCATTGCCTCGGACGCTCACGACCTCGTTTGCCTTAAGACTGTCAAAAAACTTCCAGCCGAGACTATCACTGGCAACAAAACCACTTAAGAGGAAAGCAGCAGCGCCGGAATAAAGAGGGCTCGGCATGACAACCATGCCCTTATATTCCGGCTTTTCCAGATCCGCCCAATGTTGCGGCTTTTGTTCGGCCGCAGAATTATAAGCAATCCCAGTGGTAATAAGCTTGCTACCAAAATAGTATTTTTCAGGATCAACAGAGCCCGGCTCGAAGCCATCGACGCTTGCCTCAGAAAACTGCATCAGCCGGTTGTCGGCCTTCAAGCTTTCCATACTGACAGCATCGGCAATCAGAAGCACGTCTGCTTGTGGTGCACCGGCCGAAAATTCAGCGGCGAGCTTGCTCATGATATCGCTTGTTCCCGAACGATAGACCTGAACATCGACATCAGGGTTGAGCTTTCGGAATTCCTCAACCGTCCGCGCCGCGTCAGCATCAGGCTGTGACGTATAAAGCGTCAGCGATCCGGCGAGTGCAGTTCCGGTAAACATAAGACCAGCAAAGCCAACCGTGAGGATGCTTATCCTCCTGCTTAAATTCTTCATTATTTCCTCCCTTTAGCGGAACATTATTCGTGTCCTTGCCAAGCATATTATTGTTCATTTGTTCTTTGTCAAATACTTTTGAACAGTTGACGACGAGTGGCGACTTTTTGCTATAGATCAATCTGCGTTAAAAAAGCCCGGGGAGCGAAAGAAGAGATGGCAGGAAAAAACTGGCCGCTGAGATCATCCGATCTCAAGGTAAAAATAGTCTGGCTATACTATGTTGAGAGCATGACGCAGGAGCAGATTGCCGAGTTGCTGGGCATCAGTCGCGTCAAGGTAATGCGCACGCTTGCCGTAGCTTCCGCAGAAGGGATTGTTATCACCCGCATCAATGCAGCGACAGCACAGCAAATTGAGCTTGAGCGCCGCCTTGAAGAAAAATGGGGGCTGGCATCGGCCATTGTCGTCCCCTCGCCGGAGAATGGCGAGAACCTGGAAAAGGCACTTGGCAACGCTGTTGCTTCTTATCTCGACCAGGAAATGCAGAGCGGGATGACGCTTGCCATCGGCGGCGGCGCAACGCTCTATGCCAGCGTTCAGTTCCTTGAACATCGCAAACTCAAGGAGGCTTCAGTCGTGGCCCTGGTAGGCAGTCTACCGCATTCGCGCTGGATCAACCCATCTGTCGTCGCGGCGAGGGTTGCGGAAGTGTATGAGGTCGACAGTTACCAGATCACCGCCCCTGTAATCTTGGACGAACACGGTCTTCGCGACCTCTTGTGGCGACAGACAGAACTTCAAAGTCTTCAGCGCCGGGCGGCGAAAGCGGATATCGCGCTTCTAACCGTCGGTGAAGTCTCGGAAGACGCGACAATCTTTCGACATGGCATCGTCGCATCCGAACTGATAAAGCCGCTGCGCGCCTGTGGTGCTGTCGCTAATATCCTGTGTTACTTCGTCGACAAAAATGGTCATCTCGTCGATCACGAGATCAATCAACGGGTGATGTCGATTGATTTGGGTACGGTTGCCGCAATCGAACGGGTCGTTCTCGCTGCGGGGGGGAGCTCAAAGGTCGCAGCCATGAAGGCTGCGCTTAAAATCGTTTCGGCCAGTGTGCTTATCACAGACAGCCAAACGGCCACCGCCCTCCTCGAAGACTAACGGCCATGCGCATGATGACCCCGCTCATTTGATTGATGCGGGAATGCTAAACCTTACGGCTACGCAAGAAATCAACCAGACCGACATGGGTAATTGCCTCAAATTCGTGGGTGGCCTGTTCAAACCGCTGCCGCTGCGTCTGCATCATCAGCAACACTGCGCGCATTTCTGAAGAAACACCGAAACGCTCCCAGCGTCTGACTACATGCGCTGGTATTCCGGCAGCATCACAAAACCCGGATATAGTGCTATATCCAAGCTCACTCAGCAGAGCTCTCAAATCGCTCGCAGACATCCGTTCTTCAACAGCATGGTCGTGAAGCCGCTCCGCAACAAACTGAATATCTCGCGGTGAAGATTCAGCAAGTTTATTCAGAATTCCCCCTACCTCATTCAGTAGCTTTGACACTTTACGTTCTCCTCCAGTATGCAATAGAGCACTAACGGCTGTGATTGGCATAGATTTAACATCTGTTGATTGATAACAATAAGCAAGCAGATTCCCAAAAAAGCCGCGGTTTGCGATGACCTTATTCAGCCCTCACTTGGAGGGCGGCGTTGCCTGAAGGCCATTTTACGTCCGTGCACGTATTTGTAGAGCTCGCTTAGTGCGCGTTTTGACCTGATTGGATCAGATCAGCACTCTAAGCCTTTATTTTAACACGCCTCTTTGTCCGAAAACCACTTCACACTTTTCGGAATGCGCTCTAATTGCGAGGCTTGATTTTCTGAAACAGTGTCAAGAATATGCAGCGTCAAATCGCCCGTTGATCGCCACCACAAATGCCCCTTCGAGGGGGCGAGCGAAAACTTAGACTGATTTATGGCGTAAGCCTATTGCAAGCTACACTTTTAAATAGAATTCGCCGAAAAATAGACCTTATGCAAATAGAATTACATAATGTCGTTAAATTCAACTTTGCGAAGGGGTAAATTTTGCCACCAGTGCATGACTATCGCCCGGATAAGTGAAGCGCACATGCGTCACTGGCTGATCGGCATTCCATGTCTGACGTTCAACGACAAGACAAGGCGAACCAATAGGCACGCCAAGCGTCACAGCATTGTCATCCGTCGCGACAACCGCCCGAATAGAGTGCTGAGCGCTGCTCCAGGGCACACAAGCCACAAGCCACGGACCGGGTGATTGCTCTGCAAAATTGGTATCGGCTGCACTCGGCACGGCATCAAGACTGATGATGCGTTCTTCCAGCGCAAAGACCCGCTTCCCTGCATAATGACGGCAGACGAGTTCTATCAATGGCGTATGGCGCGGTATGTCGATATGGCGGGCATCGGCAGGGCCGCTCAGCCGCTCACTTCGTTTCAGCAGTTCAAAACGATAAGGTTGCCCAAGGGCTGCAACCTCATCGCGAATATCATGAATTTCAAGAATCGCGGCTTGCGATTGCGGGAAGGAAACAAAGCTGCCCGAACGGCGCTTCCGCTCAATCAGACCGGCCTTTGCCAGCTGCGTCAGCGCCTTGTTCACGGTCATGCGTGAGCAATTATAATACGCGGTCAGTTCGTGCTCAAACGGGATGCGATGACCGGGCTGCCATTCGCCGGAAATAATGCGCGTTTCAATATCATCCAGAATACGCTGATGCAGCGATATGGTCGCTTCACTTGGTCTGGATAAATTGTCCTGCACTTTGTTCCCTTTGATTAATCCAGCAATTCGCCAATCACTTTCTGGAAAGCACGCTCTGCCGCATCGCGCAAGCGGTGATGTCCGCCCTCCACCTGTTTCACGCCGCGCACCCACACATCAGAGGCACGCGCACGACCGGCAAAAATCCAGCCATCAAGCACTGCATCGCCTTTTGCATGGGGCAGACGCTCAACATCAAGCGACACAAAATCTGCCGAAACACCCTGTCTCAAACCATCGCCTTCGCGACCTATAGCGATATTGCCGCCTGTCAGCGCGCCATCAAACACCGCACGGCCGGTCGAGCCTTCGTTTTTCGCGAGCACATTACGCGCACGATGCAACAAACGCTGCGAATATTCATATTGCCGCAACTCATCGCCAATACCGATCAGCACATTGGAATCAGACCCAACACCGAACCGGCCACCATTGGCGTCGAACACGGTGGCATTGAACGTGCCATCACCGAGATTGGCTTCCGTGACTGGGCAAAGACCCGCAATCGCGCCAGCCTGAGCCATGCGAGTGGTTTCCGCATCACTCATATGCGTTGCGTGAATGAGACACCAGCGTGACGACAATTCCTGATGGTCAAGCAGCCACTCGACAGGCCTTTGGCCCGACCACGCAATACAGTCCTCAACCTCTTTGACCTGCTCGGCAATGTGAATATGCACCGGCGCCTCGGGCAAAAGCGATGCTGCGAATGTCAGCTCATCAGGGGTGACGGCACGAAGACTGTGCGGCGCCACGCCAAGCACTGCACAATCAAAGCCAGAAAGGGCTTTCTGACAACCTTCAATCAAACGTGCGAAACTCTGCTGATCATTGATAAAGCGGCGCTGGCCTTCATTGGGTTGGGCACCTCCAAAAGTCGAATGCGCATAAAGAACAGGCAACAAGGTCAGGCCGATGCCAGCGCTTTTCGCTGCCGCAACAATGCGATCCGCCATTTCCGAGATATTGCCATATGGCGTGCCGTCGCGATCATGATGCAGATAATGAAATTCGCCAACGCGCGTAAATCCGGCTTCCAACATATCGACATAAAGCCGCAATGCCACCGCTTCCGCCTGTTCCGGCGTCATGGTCAGCGCGAACTTATACATGATCTCGCGCCAACTCCAGAAACTGTCAGCCGATGGTCCGCGCCGTTCTGCAAGACCAGCCATGCCGTATTGAAACGCATGGCTATGCAGGTTCGGCATGCCCGCGACGATCACCTTATGGCGTTCGTCACCCGGCTGCGCATCAACCCCAGTCTCCACAGAAGCGATTTTTCCGTGCGCTAAACCAAGCCGCACATCCTCTGCCCAGCCCGTCTGCAAAAGTGCTTGTTTAGCATGAATAAAGTGCGTTTTCTCGACCATGGCTGGCATTCTTTTTCGCTCCTCTTTCCACCCATTTTGCACACCCGTTTTTCAACAGATCGCAATTGGATGCATTTTTTATCTTGGCGGCTTCGCCAATATGTATATACATTATCGAAAAACAGGGGAAGCGAGAAAACGCTCATGACACAGAATTCGAATTTCGTTTTAACCAACGCACGCATTGCAACGCTCAACGAGCAGGCGCAAGGCCTTGGCTTGATCGAAGCCGCAGCAATTGCCGTCCAGCATGGCAAAATTGCCTATGTCGGTGCAGAAGATTCTCTCCCTGCTGACTATGAATCTTTTGAGAAGATTGACTGCGAAAACCGCCTGATCACGCCGGGACTGATCGACTGTCACACGCATCTGGTCCATGCCGGAAATCGCGCACATGAATTCGAACTGCGCCTCAATGGCGCCACCTATGAGGAAGTTGCCCGTGCTAGCGGCGGCATTGTTTCATCGGTTAAAAACCTGCGCGCGGCCAGCGAAGACGATCTGGTGCGTGAAACTCTGCCGCGCCTTGATGCATTGATTGCAGAGGGTGTGACGACGGTTGAAGTCAAATCCGGTTATGGTCTCGATACAGACAGCGAAGCAAAGTCATTGCGTGCGGCGCGCCGTCTTGGGCATGAACGCGATGTGGCTATTCGCACCACATTCCTTGGCGCACATGCTCTGCCGCCGGAAATGAATGGCAATAAAGCAGCCTATATCGACAAGCTCGTCAACGAAATACTGCCCGCGATAGCCAGCGAAAATCTGGCCGATGCCGTGGATGGTTTCTGCGAAGGCATCGCCTTCCTGCCGGATGAAATCGCCCGCGTTTTCGATACTGCTAAAGCACATAATCTGCCGGTGAAACTTCACGCTGATCAGCTTTCCAATCTGCATGGTGCAGCGCTTGCCGCTTCCTATGATGCGCTTTCCGCCGATCATCTCGAATATACCGATGCAGAAGGTGCGGCAGCCATGGCAAAGGCCGGAACCGTCGCGGTTCTGCTTCCTGGCGCTTACTATTTCATCCGCGAAACGCAAAAGCCGCCTGTCGAGCTTTTCCGTGAGGCTGGCACAAAGATGGCACTGGCCACCGACAACAATCCTGGCACTTCACCGCTGACCTCGCTGCTGCTCACGATGAATATGGGCGCAACACTGTTTCGTATGACAGTCGATGAATGCATTGCGGGCGTTACCCGCGAAGCAGCCCGCGCCCTCGGCGTTCTGGGTCATACTGGTACACTGGAAGTCGGCAAAGATGCAGATCTCGCTATTTGGAGCGTCGAGCGTCCGGCAGAGCTTGTTTACCGCATTGGCTTCAACCCGCTCTGGAAGCGGGTTTCCAAAGGCAAAATCTAATTTAAATCGTCGATGGAGTTTTCCATGCCCCTCGTTTTGCATCCCGGCAGTGTTGCACTGAGCACGCTGGCACAGATTTATCGCGAAAAGCTCGCTGTCCGTATCGATCCATCTTTTCATGCAGGTGTTGAAAAAGCAGCAGCCCGCATTGCCGAAATTGCCGCTGGTGAAACACCAGTTTATGGCATCAACACCGGCTTTGGTAAGCTCGCCTCGATTCGTATCGCACCAGAAGATGTCGCAACACTTCAGCGCAATCTGATCTTGTCGCATTGCTGCGGCGTTGGGGAACCTCTGAGCGAAGACATCGTGCGCCTCATCATGGCGCTCAAGCTCATTTCGCTTGGTCGTGGTGCATCGGGCGTACGGCTAGAGCTCATCAGCCTCATCGAAGCCATGCTTGAAAAAGGCGTGATCCCGATGATCCCGGCCAAGGGCTCGGTCGGAGCGTCCGGCGATCTTGCACCGCTTGCGCACATGGCAGCGGCCATGATCGGCGAAGGTGAAGCCTTCTATCAGGGCGAACGTCTTCCATCAGCTGACGCCCTCAAGAAAGCCGGCCTCAAGCCCGTCGTTCTGGCTGCCAAGGAAGGTCTCGCCCTCATCAACGGCACACAGACCTCGACCGCATTGGCATTGGCCGGTCTGTTCCGTGCGCATCGCGCATTGCAGGCAGCCCTTGTCACCGGCGCGCTTTCAACTGATGCGGCGATGGGTTCAACGGCACCCTTCCATCCAGACATTCACACTTTGCGCGGCCATCAGGGCCAGATCGATACGGCCGCAGCATTGCGCAATCTTTTGTCTGGTTCGGTCATTCGTGAGAGCCACCTTGAAGGCGACCAGCGCGTGCAGGACCCTTATTGCATCCGCTGTCAGCCACAGGTGGATGGTGCAGCCCTCGATATTCTGCGCCAAGCTGCACGCACACTTGAAATCGAAGCCAATGCCGTCACCGATAACCCACTCGTCCTTTCCGATGACAGTGTTGTGTCAGGCGGCAACTTCCACGCAGAACCAGTTGCTTTCGCAGCTGATCAGATCGCGCTTGCTGTCTGTGAAATTGGTGCAATTGCCCAGCGCCGCATTGCGCTTCTGGTTGATCCGGCACTGTCCTTTGGCCTGCCAGCCTTCCTTGCGAAAAAGCCGGGCCTCAATTCGGGTCTTATGATTGCGGAAGTCACTTCGGCAGCGCTGATGAGCGAAAACAAACAAATGGCGCATCCTGCATCGGTTGATTCAACGCCAACCTCCGCCAATCAGGAAGACCATGTTTCCATGGCCTGCCATGGTGCACGCCGCCTGTTGCAAATGACAGAAAACCTCAATGCAATCATCGGCATTGAAGCATTGACCGGCGCGCTCGGCGTCGAGCTGCGCGGCCCGCTTGAAACCAGTCCTGAATTAAAAGCTGCCATCGCAGTTCTGCGTGCAAAAGTGCCGACGCTGGAAATTGACCGCTACATGGCAAACGATCTCGAAGCTGCAAGCGCCATCATCGCCGATGGCTCGCTCAATGCCAGCATCAGCGCCAATATCCTGCCTGAACTGGGGAACTAATATGAGTGCATTTGAAGTCCACCAAGGCACATCGCCTGTCATTCTCGGCCTGCCGCACACCGGAACCGATGTACCAGAAGACATCTGGGCGCGGCTCAATGACAATGGCCGTATTCTTGCCGACACCGACTGGCATATCCATCAGCTCTATGACGGGCTTCTGGACAATGTCACGACCGTTCGCGCCACCTTCCATCGCTATTGCATCGATGCCAATCGCGATCCGGCAGGCGTGAGCCTCTATCCGGGCCAAAACACAACGACACTGATCCCGGAAACAGATTTCGACGGCGTTGCCATCTGGAAAGACGGCGAAGAACCAAATGAAGCCGATATTACTGATCGTATTGCGCGCTTTCACAAGCCCTACCACGATGCGCTTTCAGCCGAAATCGAACGCGTAAAGGCCATTCACGGCGTAGCGATCCTTTACGATTGCCACTCGATCCGCTCGCATATCCCGTTCCTGTTTGAAGGCAAGCTGCCGGATTTCAATATCGGTACAGACATGGGCAAGACCTGCGATCCAAAGATAGAAACCGCAGCCGTGGAAGTGACCCAGAACGCCACCGGCTATACGTCCATTCTCAATGGTCGCTTCAAAGGCGGCTGGACGACACGCCATTACGGGCGCCCCGAAACTGGCGTCCACGCCATCCAGATGGAACTGGCGCAATCAACTCATTTAACCACCGAGGCTGTACCTTTTGCCTATGACGAGGCGAAAGCAGCAAAGCTTCGCGTACATCTCAAAACACTTTTGCAGCGTCTCGAACAGACGGCTTCCACTCTCTAAAAAGGGAAAACCATGTCCAACCCACGTCATAATGAGCGCGAAGTACGCAGCCCGCGCGGCACTGAACTCAATGCCAAAAGCTGGCTTACCGAAGCCCCCCTGCGCATGTTGATGAACAATCTCGACCCAGATGTTGCCGAGCGTCCGCATGAGTTGGTCGTCTATGGCGGCATTGGTCGCGCAGCCCGCACATGGGACGATTTTGACCGCATCGTTGCAACACTGAAAACCCTCAATGACGATGAAACCCTGCTGGTGCAGTCGGGCAAGCCAGTCGGCGTGTTCCGCACCCATAAGGATGCACCGCGCGTACTGATTGCCAATTCCAACCTCGTACCACACTGGGCTACCTGGGATCACTTCAACGAACTGGATAAAAAAGGTCTCGCCATGTATGGCCAGATGACCGCCGGTTCATGGATTTACATCGGCGCACAGGGCATTGTTCAGGGCACCTATGAAACCTTTGTTGAAGCTGGTCGCCAGCATTATGACGGCAACCTCAAGGGCAAGTGGATTCTGACCGGTGGCCTGGGCGGCATGGGTGGCGCACAGCCACTCGCAGCTGTCATGGCTGGCGCATGCTGCCTTGCAGTCGAATGCGATGAAACCCGCGCCGATTTCCGTTTGCGCACCCGTTATGTCGATGAAAAGACCCACAGCCTCGATGAAGCTCTGGCCAAGATCGACGAATGGACCAAGGCCGGTGAAGCCAAGTCCATCGCACTGATCGGCAACGCGGCTGAAATTTATCCTGAACTCGTCAAGCGCGGCGTGCGCCCTGACATCGTGACCGATCAAACCTCGGCGCATGATCCCGTGCATGGTTATCTGCCAATCGGCTGGACCGTCGCTGAATGGCGCGCCAAGCAGGAGAGCGATCCGGCAGCTGTTGCAAAAGCCGCCCGTGCTTCGATGAAAGTGCAGGTTCAGGCCATGCTCGATTTCCACAATCAGGGCATTCCGACAGTAGATTACGGCAACAATATCCGTCAGATGGCACTCGAAGAAGGTCTGGAAAACGCCTTTGACTTCCCAGGTTTCGTGCCTGCCTATATCCGCCCACTGTTCTGCCGCGGCATTGGTCCTTTCCGCTGGGCAGCGCTTTCCGGCGACCCGGAAGATATTGCCAAGACCGATGCCAAGGTGAAGGAACTGCTGCCGGACAACAAGCACCTGCACAACTGGCTCGACATGGCAAAAGAACGCATCGAGTTTCAGGGACTGCCAGCCCGTATTTGCTGGGTCGGTCTTGGAGATCGCCATCGCCTCGGTCTTGCTTTCAACGAAATGGTCCGCAATGGCGAGTTGAAAGCACCGATCGTCATTGGTCGCGATCATCTCGATTCAGGCTCGGTTGCTTCGCCAAACCGCGAAACCGAATCCATGAAGGATGGCTCGGATGCCGTTTCCGATTGGCCATTGCTCAACGCACTTCTTAATACCGCATCAGGTGCAACATGGGTATCGCTCCATCACGGTGGCGGCGTCGGCATGGGCTTCTCGCAGCATTCGGGCATGGTCATCTGCTGTGACGGCTCGGAAGAAGCAGATGAGCGCATCGGTCGCGTTCTGTGGAACGATCCTGCAACCGGCGTTATGCGTCATGCCGATGCAGGCTACGAAGAAGCGCTCGACTGGGCAAAGCAGCAAGGCCTGCGTCTGCCGGCGATCCTTGGCAATTAAGAATCTGATGAAAGGCGAGAGCGGTCTGAAACCTAAGTTTTTTCAAGTTATTAGGGAGCAGAGCAGTACGTTTTTCCAGTGCCAGATAACCTTTTGGTGGCCACTGGCACAAAACGTATCTCTAACCGGCTGCCATTCGTATCTATAGCAACGGCGACATGTCTGTCCTTATAAGTATCGAAACAACATACAATCCACGATACAAAACCACATATTGATGGAGAAATAATTTAAATAGTTCAATCTTATATGGAGCCCTTCGCCCGCTCCAGTTTTCCGTAAGCAACAAAACCCCGGCTTTGTCCGGGATTTTTGCTTTTCAGTGTCGGATAAGCTACTAAATTATTCCCGCGATAACGGCAATTTACTTCCTGCAAGGTGCCGCTCAGTCAGTGCGCGTTCCTCAACAATTGAGTAGCGGAAGCGGAACAATTTTGCAGGCCGTCCGCCTGTTTCACTGTCACTCTCTCCAGTTTCTTCAACAAGATCCTGTTGTTCAATCAGTCTCCTGAAATTCTGTTTATGAAGACGCAAGCCTGCCAGCGCCTCAACCGTTCGCTGAAGCTGAAAAAGCGTAAACGTGTCCGGCATCAATTCAAAGACAACGGGGCGGTATTTGATCTTGGCACGCAACCTTGCAATGGCCGTCGCAAGAATACGACGATGGTCAGCAAACATATGCTGACCGTTTTCAGAGCCAACCGTGCTGGCCTCATGCACAAGACCAGCTTCATAGAGAAGTTCATAGCGCTGAAGCACAAGGTCTTCATTCCAACGCTCATCATTCAGGCCGAAGGAAAAGGCAATACGCCGCAAACGCTGTGCAGTCAGCGCAGGCGATGAAGTCTGTTCTGCCCAAACACGAAGATCATTGCTAAGATGCCTGACGATCTCGGGCACACCCTGACGGTGATCTTCCCACGGCAAATAATCATACCAACCATGCCAACCGGCATAGCCATCACCACCGTCATATTCACGAACAAGGCCGAGATAACTAATTGAAATCGTTCGCTCACCAAGCTTATGTCTGTCACGATCCGCAAATGTATAAAGCTGCTCCAGATAGCCAACCGGATGAGCGGTTTCTTTCTGAACCCACGCCCGCAGGCCAGATTGTAATGATCGGTGTTCTGATTCAAACGGGCCGGATGGCAAAGCCCTGCCCTGATGAACTGTCATCACGCGTGGCTGCTCACCTGTGACAGCAGTTAAAACTGCAATCAGTTCGGTATGGGCAATATCATCAGTCAACGCAGCAACTTCTTTCTTCACTCAATAACTGACGGCATAAAGAACCGTATGAAATGGTTGTGCGTTGGATACTGCATAAAATCAATTCAAAAGCTTGCCGTACAAAAAAGCTAGAGCGTGTCGCGCTTAATCGCACCTAATATGCCCGCTCTATTTTCGTGTTTTTACGCATGACGTTCTCGGATCGTAGCGGGAATAAAAATCAGTCCGGTGAACCGATTTGCCCACAAAGGCGGTTCCCACTTTTCTGCAACATGCTTTATCCGCCATAAAAAACGCCGCCCGGTGGGCGGCGTCTCATTAGGGCTTATCTAAGCAGATTATGGTGTAACGTCGAAGCCGAACCACTTTTCGGAAAGCTTCTTAATCGTGCCGTCAGCCTTGGCAGCTTCGATGGCTTCGTTGAACTTCTGCTTGAGTTCAGGCTCGTTCTTGCGAATACCAACGGCAACGCCGCGACCTAAGATTCCACCCTTGAAGTAAGGACCGGTCATAACGATGTCTTCATTGCCCGGCTTCTTGGCTGCATCCGAAAGGTAAGCCAATGAAGCAACAATCAGATCGACGCGGCCCGACTTGAGGTCGAGGTCATGCTGGTCGGTCGTCTTGTATTCACGGATATCTGTCGAATCTTTAAAATATTTGTCCAACAGTGAAAGACCCAGCGAAGCAGTCTGAACGCCTACTGTGCGACCCTTGATTTCAGCCGCAACTTCATCAATCACTTTCTGGGAAGCAGCTTCGTCCTTGGTAAGATAAAGCGTTTCACCAGTATGCGGCAGCTTGGCAAACGGGCTGTCCTTCAGCGTTGCGAAAGTCTGTGGCGTCAGACCGTAGGAAACGGTGAAATCGATGGTTTCTTCGCGCTTTGGCGTAGCAGTCAGGCCAGCCATGATCGCATCGAACTTGCCAGCATTGAGCGCTGGAATAATGCCGTCGAAAGGCTGCGCGACCAGCGTGCATTCAACCTTCATGCGCGCACAGAGATCCTTGTAGAGATCAACTTCGTAGCCATCCAGTGTGCCATCTGGCTTGGTGAAGTTATACGGACGGAAAGCGCCTTCCGTAGCGATCGTGATCTTGTCCCACTTCTTTTCCTCTGCATGCGCAGAAGCGGTGGTGAGAACGAGTGCAGAAACGAACAGGGCTTTGAACAATCCCGTGGTCTTCATTGGACTTACCTTACGCAGTTTAATTGCTAATATGCCTTTTGGCACAAATCAGCATTGTTTGAAATGATCAGGCTGCATTTTCGTGGCTGATAAACTTGCGGAAACGCTCGGATTTCGAGTTTCCGAACACTTCTTCAGGCGCGCCATCTTCTTCGACCAGTCCCTGGTGGAAAAACACAACGCGATTGGATACATCACGCGCAAAGCCCATTTCGTGCGTGACAACCAGCATCGTGCGGCCTTCTTCAGCAAGCCCTCGCATAACGCGCAACACTTCGCCGACCAGTTCTGGATCAAGCGCCGAAGTTGGCTCGTCAAACAGCATCACTTTCGGCTTCATCGCAAGCGCACGCGCAATGGCCGCACGCTGCTGCTGACCGCCGGAAAGATGCGCTGGATAAAAATCGCGCTTGTCGGCGATACCAACCTTGGCCAGAAGCGCTTCCGCTTCTTCCACACATTCAGCGCGCGAACGGCCCTGCACATAGATCGGCGCTTCAATGATATTTTCGAGAATGGTCTTGTGGGACCAGAGATTGAAGCTCTGGAAAACCATGCCAAGCTCAGAACGGATGCGCGAGACCTGCTTCTTGTCGGCCGGATAGGCTTCGCCCTTTGAGTTCTTGGCCATGCGAATGGTCTCACCGGAAACAGTCACCGTACCGGAAGTTGGAATTTCCAACAGATTGATGCAACGCAGGAAAGTCGATTTACCTGATCCTGAAGAGCCGAGGATCGAAATGACTTCACCTTCGCGCGCTTCCAGAGATATACCCTTGAGCACCTCATTGGTACCGAAGCTTTTGCGCAGATTTTCAACTTTCAACGCCAAAGGGGCATTGGGAGATATGATTTTACTCACGATGTTTTTCCTTCGGTGGTAATCCTGACGACGGGCTGGCGCAGATAAGGTGTAAGCTTATATTCAGCAAACATAAGCAAACGTGTCAGAACGAAGTTGATAGCGAGGTAGATAGCACCCGCAATAACAAACACTTCAATCGCGCGATAAGATTCAGCGATCAGCTTGGCAGCGATGCCGGTCACTTCCATCAGAGTAATGATCGAGGCCAGCGATGTTGCCTTCACCATGGAGATCATTTCATTGCCATAGCCGGGCAAAGCCTGACGAATTGCCAGCGGCATGACGATGCGGCGGAAACAGGTGAAGCGCGACATGCCACAAGCTTTCGCAGCTTCGATCTGGCCACTGGGCACGGATAGAAGACCGCCGCGAATAATTTCGCTGGCATAGGCTGCATTGTTCAAGGTCAGTGCAATGATCGCACACCAGTAAGGCTCGCGCAGGATCGGCCAGAGGAAAGAATAACGCACCGCCGGAAACTGGCTGAGGCCGTAATAGATAATGAAGATTTGCACCAGAAGCGGCGTACCGCGAAATACAAACACGTAAAGGCGGGCAATCCAGTCGAGAACAGTTATGCCCGAAAGACGCATCAAGGCAAAAAGCAAAGCCAGCACAGCGCCAAAGACAATCGAACTGGCAGCAAGTTGAAGGGTCAGCGGAACGCCGCCAATCATCTGCATGAAGGCTTCTGAATAGAATTGAAAGTTCATGATGCTCTCCGCACGCCGCGCGAGAAGTGACGTTCAGCTTTCTGCAGGATGGTGCCGGAAACCGACGAAATCAGCAGATAAAGCGCACCGGCAATGAGGTAGAAATTGAAGGGCAATCCCGTCGATCCAGCGCCGATCTGTGCCTGACGAAGAATATCAACAACACCCACAACCGAGATCAGAGCCGACTCTTTCAACGCCACCTGCCACACATTGCCAAGGCCCGGAAGTGCATGGCGAAGCGCGAGCGGCGCAATGATGCGGCGGAATTTGAGCGCCTGTCCCATGCCGCACGCTGAGGCTGCTTCAAGCTCGCCCTTGGAGACCGCACGGAATGCGCCGCGAAAGACTTCCGTGTGATGCGCACCGCATGAGATACCGATGGCCAGCACACCGGCGAGGAATGCCGGAAAGCCGACAAAACCCTGCGCACCAAAGAAACGGCCGATCGCCGTTACAGCGGCGCTGCCGCCAAAATAAAACAGATAGATCACCAGCAGATCAGGAATACCGCGAATAATGGTGGTGTAAGCATCGGCAATCGAGCGCAGTGTACGCCCACCGGAGATTTTCGCCCAGGCTGCGAATACGCCGATGACAGCGCCCAGCAGATAACCCAGAACAGACAGCGCTACAGTGACCAGCACCGCCATCATCAGAACATGGCCCCAGCCATCCGGTCCAAAGCTCAGAATATCGAGAAAAGCCTTCATGATGCCTCAAGCCGCTTAGGAGATAAGGAAATAAACGTCATCTGTTTTCCGGGTCATTCTTTCAGGCAGGTGCTTTGTTGATCGGAGGTGGGCAAGGCTGGTTGAACATTCTCCGGGATTGGACTCACAAAGACGGCTCCATTGAGCATCGTTTATGATCTTGTTTGACTTTTGCAATCTGCTCCGGGTTGCGGAACAGCTCTGCGGCCGTACTTCTCATAATTTTGCGCCGCAGGCAGTTTACCCTGCGCAACCATCTGCCATGAATGAAGCGGCGTGCCGATTGCGCATGTTGCACCGCGCATCTGCACAGTTGGAACAACCCAGCTAACGCTGCCAATATCCGTGGAGCCCGCGAGAGACTGATCACGCCTAATCGTACCCAATACGCTCGCTCTATCTTCTTGTTTTACGCATGTCGTTCTCGGAAAACCGGTTCCCACTTTTCCGCGACATGCTTTAGAGCTACTCCAAACTTGTGGCAACAGATATAAGCGAAATTGCACAAAACACTCACCAGAAGCGACATAATGGTTAGCACCAATGCTCACCTTGACAAGAAAGACATCATATTGCGGAAATCGATTCCAAAAAAAATCCGGCGAAACCAGTTTCGCCGGATTTTATTGCGTGTCAGCTTCGCTTAAAAATCCCAGTCTTCGTCTTCAGTCGCGACTGCCTTGCCAATCACATAAGAAGAGCCTGAGCCTGAGAAGAAGTCATGGTTCTCGTCGGCATTCGGAGAAAGCGCCGAAAGGATCGCCGGATTGACCTTGCAGGCTTCCGCCGGAAACAGGGCTTCATAGCCAAGGTTCATCAGAGCCTTGTTTGCATTGTAATGCAGAAACTTCTTCACGTCTTCGGTCAGACCCACGCCATCATAAAGCGCTTCGGTATAACGCACTTCATTGTCATAAAGCTCCAACAACAGATCGAAGGCAAAATCCTTGATCTCCTGCTTTTTGGTTTCATCAAGCTTCTCAAGCGCGCGCTGATACTTATAGCCGATATAATAACCATGAACGGCTTCATCGCGGATGATCAGGCGGATGAGGTCAGCCGTGTTGGTGAGCTTGGCGCGGCTCGACCAGTACATCGGCAGATAGAAGCCCGAATAGAACAGGAAGCTTTCCAGAAACACGCTGGCAATCTTCTTCTTGAGCGGATCTTCAGCATTATAATTTTCGAGGATCAACTGCGACTTCCTTTGCAGGAATTCGTTTTCTTCCGACCAGCGATAGGCATCGTCCACATCGGGCGTTAAGCACAGTGTCGAAAAGATCGACGAGTAAGACCGTGCATGAACCGCTTCCATGAAGGAAATGTTCGACAAAACAGCTTCTTCATGCGGCGTTGAGGCATCCTCCATAAGTGTCACAGCACCAACGGCATTCTGGATCGTATCCAGAAGCGTCAGACCTGTGAACACGCGGATGGTGAGCTGCTTTTCTTCCGCTTTCAGCGTTTCCCACGACTGGATATCGTTAGAGAGCGGCACCTTTTCCGGCAGCCAGAAATTACCGGTCAGACGGTTCCAGACTTCGAGGTCTTTGTCGTCTTCGATCCGGTTCCAGTTGATGGCCCGCACGACCGCCGGCTTTTTCGCATTGTTGTTTTTAAACTGCATATTCATTTGTCTCGATCCTGATCAGAGAGCGCAAGAGACGCAGCCTTCAACCTGCGTACCTTCGAGCGCCATCTGGCGCAGGCGGATGTAGTAGATCGTCTTGATGCCCTTCTTCCACGCGTAGATTTGCGCCTTGTTGATGTCGCGTGTCGTCGCGGTATCACGGAAGAACAGCGTCAGCGACAGACCCTGATCGACATGCTGCGTTGCCGCCGCATAGGTGTCGATGATCTTTTCCGGGCCAATCTCGTAAGCATCCTGATAATATTCAAGATTATCATTCGTCATGAAGGCAGCCGGGTAATAAACACGGCCAATCTTGCCCTCTTTACGGATTTCGATCTTGGAAACAATCGGATGGATCGAAGAGGTCGAATGGTTGATGTAGGAAATCGAACCAGTCGGCGGCACGGCCTGCAGGTTCTGATTATAAAGGCCGCCTTCCATGACGGATTTTTTCAGTTCCTGCCAGTCTTCCTGTGTCGGGATCGCAATACCGGCAGCCTCGAAAATCTCGCGGACCTTATCCGTCGCAGGCTCCCAGACCTGATCGGTATATTTGTCGAAATATTCGCCCGTCGCATATTTCGACTTTTCAAAGCCCTTGAACGAGCTTTTCTGTTCAATGGCGATCAGATTGGACGCGCGAACAGCGTGATAGGCCACCGTGTAAAAATAGATATTGGTGAAATCGACGCCTTCTTCCGATCCATAGAAAATACGCTCGCGGGCGAGATAGCCGTGTAGGTTCATCTGGCCAAGGCCGATGGCGTGACTCTCATCATTGCCGCGTGCAACGGATGGCACCGAGCCGATATGGCTCATGTCTGAAACAGCCGTCAGAGCACGGATTGAGGTTTCGATGGTCTTGCCAAAATCCGGGCTGTCCATGGCTGCTGCAATATTGAGCGAGCCGAGGTTGCAGGAAATATCCTTGCCCAAATGCTCATAAGACAAATCTTCATTGAAGATGCTGGCTTCACTCACCTGAAGAATTTCCGAGCAGAGATTGCTCATGGTGATGCGGCCATCGATTGGATTGGCGCGGTTCACCGTGTCTTCAAACATGATGTATGGATAGCCGGACTCAAACTGGATTTCCGCCAGAACCTGAAAGAAATCACGCGCATTGATCTTCTTCTTGCGGATACGGCCGTCATCAACCATTTCCCGATATTTTTCGGTGATCGAAATCTCGGTCATTGGCACGCCATAGACGCGTTCAACGTCATAAGGCGAGAAGAGGTACATATCTTCGTCGTTTTTAGCGAGTTCGAACGTGATGTCGGGAATCACAACACCAAGCGACAATGTCTTGATGCGGATTTTTTCGTCCGCATTTTCACGCTTGGTATCGAGGAAGCGCATAATATCAGGGTGATGAGCGTGCAGATAAACCGCACCCGCACCTTGACGCGCACCAAGCTGGTTAGCGTAGGAGAATGAATCTTCCAGAAGCTTCATCACCGGAATAATGCCGGAAGACTGGTTCTGAATCTGTTTGATCGGTGCGCCGGATTCACGAATATTGGTCAGGCTCAGAGCCACACCGCCGCCACGCTTTGAAAGCTGAAGCGCCGAATTGATGGAGCGACCAATCGATTCCATGTTGTCTTCAACGCGTAGCAAGAAGCACGAGACCAGCTCGCCGCGCTGCTTTTTGCCTGCATTGAGGAAGGTCGGCGTTGCTGGCTGATAACGGCCCGCAATAATTTCATCGACCATTTCGCGCGCGTGCTGTTCGTTGCCACGCGCAAGCGTCAATGCCACCATGCAGACGCGATCTTCGTAGCGCTCGAGATAGCGCTTACCGTCGAAGGTCTTCAACGTATAGCTGGTGTAATATTTGAATGCGCCAAGGAAGGTCGGGAAGCGGAACTTCTTGTCATAGGCATGATCGAAAAGATCGCGCACGAAATTAAAGGAATACTGGTCCAGCACTTCCCGCTCATAATAGCCTTCAGCGACCAGATAATCGAGCTTTTCACGCAGATTATGGAAGAACACCGTGTTCTGGTTGACGTGCTGCAGGAAATATTGCTGTGCCGCCTGGCGGTCGCGATGCAGCTGAATCTTCCCCTCATCATCATAGAGGTTCAGCATTGCATTGAGCGCGTGATAATCGAGCGAGGTCTCAGCAGGTTTCTGCGGCTTGCTGCCTGATGCAGCAACCGTCGCCGCAGATGACTCCTGCTTTTGCGAAGCAGCGACTGTCTCGTGCTCACGGGTCAGGGTTGTGTCTGCCGTGTCCAAAATCGTTCCATCCCGTCTTTAACATTGCCAATGTCTTCGTCGGTTCCCAGAAGCTCAAAACGATAGAGGTAGGGAACCTGACATTTGGCAGAAATGATGTTGCCTGCGAGGCCAAAGGCCTCCCCGAAATTGCTGTTTCCAGCGGCAATGACGCCGCGAATGAAGGATCGGTTATCCGCATCATTAAGAAAGCGGATGACCGGCTTGGGAACAGCACCTTTCGCGCCTCCGCCGCCATAGGTTGGTGTTACGAGCACAAAAGGCTCGTTGACGCGCAACAGGCCCCCATTGTCTTCATAGCTTTCCAGCGGAATGCGCTTTGAGCGCATCCCCAGACGCATCACAAAGCGATGCGTGTTTTCCGAACGGCTGGAAAAATAGACGATCTGGCCCATAACAAACCCCGGCAGCGGAAGGGATTATGCCAGCGCGCTGATCATATCCGGACGAAAACCAGCCCAATGGGATTCACCGGCAACAACAACCGGTACCTGACGGTAGCCCAGTCCCTGAACGAGATCATACGCATCGCTATCCGCGGAAATGTCGATAACATCATATTCAATGCCCTGACGATCGAGCGCGCGGGTGGTTGCTGTGCACTGGACGCAGGCGGGCTTGCTATAGACGGTAACGTTCATTTTTTCCTCACTGGGGATAGATTGGTATGGGTTGCGGCTACTGGAGTAACGACGCACAAAGACGCTCGCACATGGTAAAATGCGCGCGGAAAAACTCGGAAACTGAAGAAATGCGGCTCACCCCACTGGCAAGCCATGCACACTAGCCCGTAAAGGGCGGACCGGAACTATTCTGTTTCAAATCACTCGACATGCTTTTCACCCCGAAGCTATTGAGAGGGATATACGGGGCACCAAAAAACGTGGCAGCACAGTGCCATAGTTTATCGCGCGCCAACCGGACACCCCGCCCGTGGACGTTACGTTCAAGGCAGGTCTCCTGGCTCACGGCTCACCGCCCTCATCCGTCTTCCCGGCCTGTGCCAGTGACATCTGGATTTGAGCTTGCCGCTTACAGTTGCGGGGGCAGCTACGGCTTAACAACATCCACGATGAATGCAGCGCACCGTATTCCCATCTTCGCTTTCAATTCTCACGAATCGTAAGAACCTTGAACACAATATGTAGTACCTGAAGTTAAAACTTCGTCAATGGATAGATGCTTCAAAAAAATTAAATCTAATTTTGTTGCGCTGCGGCTGTGAATAACAGGGATATTTTATGGTGCCCGACCTCAGACGGGCCAAACCAGTGAACAGGTAATCCGATAGATAGATTCGCGGCATTCGACAATCTGACAGAGACGCTCACACACAATATATAGCGAAGCCGTCCAGCACCCGGCACATAATCCGAGCCCAGCCACAGCAGCTCTCAGAAATTATGTTTCGCCTTACAAATCATGCAAAAAATCTCAACACGGGATCAATGGTTTGCGCGACTGCTCAACAGAGCGCGCCATTGAATGGCTTATGATCCTCGCTCTTCCTCGAAGGGATAATTTGACAGCCGGGCTTCATATCCTGTATCGATCCATCAAATTCTGAACATTGTTCAGCATGCTGAACAATTAAGAAGGGATCCTCCCAAGCATCTCTTCAGACGACCGATGCACCGGCGGCATCGGGAAACTGCTGGTCTGGCTTTGCTATATGTGAAAGCCAGACCATTTAAAACCCAGCGTCTCGGCACCGGCGAGGAATGAGAGACCTCGGCGCTGGGGAAATTTGGATAAGGGTGGAAAGTATGACTGTAGGGATCAAGCCATTTTCGTTCGATACCGTTGGCTCAATGCTCGTTGAGTGGAGTGCCGCGAAGCGTCTTGGCGAAATTCTGGGCGAACGGTTTTCCGAACGCAAAATCCTCATCGTAACCGACAAGGGTCTGCACAAGGCTGGCGTACTCAACGAAGCACTGGCTTCACTTGAAAAGGCGGGCTTCGTCACCAGTATTTTCGATGCTGTTGTTGCTGATCCGCCGGAATCGGTTTTGTTTGAATGTGTCAATCAGGCCAAGGCGGCAGGCTGCGATATCGTATTGGGGCTGGGCGGCGGCTCTTCAATGGATATTGCCAAGCTTGCTGCCGTGCTTATCGTTTCTGAGCAGGAACTGTCTGAACTTTATGGTATTGGCAAAGTGCAGGGCACGCGTCTGCCGCTGATCCAGATTCCGACCACCGCTGGCACCGGATCGGAAGTGACAAACATCACGATTCTGACCACCGGCGAAACCACCAAGATGGGTGTCGTTTCCCGCCAGCTTTACGCGGATTTCGTCATTCTGGATGCAGAGCTGACCTGCGGTCTGCCAGCGCTTCACACAGCAGCCACCGGCATCGACGCCATGGTTCACGCAATCGAAGCCTATACCAGCCGCATCAAGAAGAATCCGCTTTCCGACGCTTTTGCACGCGAAGCGTTGAAACTTTTGTCGGCCAATCTTGTTGCAGCCTGTGAAAACGGCAAAGATCGTCACGCCCGTGAAGCCATGCTGCTTGGTGCAAATTTCGCAGGGCAAGCTTTCTCGAACTCCCCGGTTGGTGCGGTTCATGCACTGGCTTATCCACTTGGCGGTCATTATCATGTACCGCATGGCCTCTCCAATGCCCTGATGCTAGGGCCAGTGCTGCGCTTTAACATGGCGGGTGCTGCCGAGCTTTATGCAGAACTCGCTGACCTTCTGATCGGCAAATCAGAGGGTACAACCGAAGAACGTTCAGCAGCTTTCGTTGCATATATGGAAGACCTGATGAACCGTTCCGGTGCTCCACGTCGCCTGCGCGATGTCGGCGTCACAGAAGAAAGCCTCGAAATGCTTGCAGGCGATGCAATGCTTCAGACGCGTCTTCTGGGTAACAACCCTGTTGACGTGACGGAAGCTGACGCGCTTGCGCTTTATCGCGAAGCCTTCTGAGTTAGCAAATATCATTTAAATCCAGTCGCGGAAGAGTGCTCCCAATAAGCGCTCTTCTACGGCCTGCTTCATCCTTTCGGAGTTAAAACCTTGAGCACTGAACGCATCGACGGTCAGGAGCAGCCATATTGGCCTGCCGGACCGTTTAAAATCCGCTTGCCCTTCGTTCATTATAAATTCGAATGGCCTGACTATTTCCAAGGTCTATTGATGTGCGCGGTGGATCTTTCAGCAATTCCATTGATGACAGAACTTCTTGGCATGCCCTTTGAAGTGGCGCTCGCCGTCGTCATCCTGAACGGTCTTTTCTATCTCGCGCACCATCTGCTAGGCGATCCGGTTGTGCCAGGCTGGATCACCCCCGCTATTCCCCTTCTCATGGCTTATTGCGCCACTTTCCCAGAAGGACCGGAACGCGTGCATGCCCTTGTCGCGTTCCAAATGATGCTCGGGTTGTTTTCGATCTTCATCGGGGCGACAGGGTTGGCGCATCGTGTCGTTCAGCTGATACCATCTGCCATCAAAGCAGGTGTCATCGTGGGAGCTGGTTTTGCTGCAGTTATTACTGTTTTCAAAGTCGGCGGTCGCTTTGATACATTCCCGTTTACGATCAGCATCGCTGTTGGCATGGGTTTCTATGTGATTTTTTCGCGCCAATTTGCGCGTATCAAAAACAGCAATCCTCTTTTGGCAACCATCGGCAAGCTCGGTATCTTTCCGATCATTTTGCTTGCAGTCATCATCGCGCCGCTTTTTGGCGAAGCACCATGGCCAACAATCGAATGGTCCTTCACAAGCCCGGATTTTGGCACTCTCTGGCGAGAATATACAATATTTGGTCTTGGCATGCCTCCGCTGTCCATGTTCCTCACCGCTGTTCCCACGATGCTGGCAGCCTATATCGTGCTCTTTGGCGATGTATTGCAGAGCCGAGCTATATTGAAGGAAGCTGACGAAGCGCGCCCTGACGAAAAGATCGACTATAGTCCTGACCGCGCGCACCTGATCTTCGGTGGACGCAATGCCGCAATGAGTGTGCTCGGGCCAGATGTCTGCATGTGCGGGCCACTTTGGTCGGCAATGCATGTGGTGATTGTAGAGCGTTTCTCGCAAGGGAAAAAAGCCATGCACTCGCTTTTTGGTGGCGCAGGTTCTTTCCGCTGGGGAACCAATACAGGTTTGCTCCTGATGCCGATTGTGACGCTTGTTCAGCCGATCCTGGGTGTAGCATTGGCGCTGACTCTGCTTATTCAGGGATATGTATCGGTGCGTGTTGGCATTCTGGAAGCACGTTCGCAGCGCGATCTTGGCATTGCCGGCATCGTTGGCGCCGTTCTGGCTACACGCGGGGCAGCCTGGGCATTTGCTACCGGCGTCATCCTTTGTCTGCTCGTCTATGGTCGTGATTTCTTCAAAGGCGAAACTGACAGCACTTTCGTCAAAGACCAGAAATCGCAGTGATCTGACCACGAAGCCTCCCGAATACTTATTGGGGGGCTTCTGCTTTTTATACACACAATATAGCTAAATTTGCCTCTTTAGGCAGTTTCATATAGATTTCCGCCGCAATCCGGCAACCGCATTTTTCACCGCTGCGTCTATTGTCGCGCATTGCGTGATAGTTCGGAGTAAAAATTGCGTAGTGAACAGTCTGTTCTTCAAATATCCATATCAGTTACTATTTTTATTGCAGGGTTTGGTGTTGTCTTCGGCCTTTTATCTGGGTCATTTTCGATTGTGTTTGATGGCGTCTATATGCTGGCCGATGCTGCGATGAGTGGTCTTGCACTTGTCGTTTCACGCCTGATTGCGCTTTCTGCGCTGCCAGAGCCGCCGCGCGGAAAATTGCGCGACCGTTTCACCATGGGTTTCTGGCATCTTGAGCCGATGGTTCTGGGGCTCAATGGCATCATGCTCACGGGTGTGGCCATCTACGCGCTGATCAACGCGATCGGTAGCCTGATGGATGGTGGCCGCGATCTGGAATTCAGCTATGCTATCTTCTATGCCGTGCTCGCCCTCATTGCATGTCTTGGCATGGCATTTCTTGAAATGCGCGCCAACCGCAAGCTCAAATCAGATTTTATCGCCCTTGATGCAAAATCTTGGATCATGTCTGGCGGCATAACGGCGGCACTTCTGATCGCCTTCACCATTGGCTATTTCATTCAGGAAACCCAATTCGACTGGATCACGCCTTACATCGATCCTGCCGTGCTTGCGCTTGTTTGCGTCATTATCATTCCAATGCCTGCCGCAACGATCAAACAGGCATTATCGGACATGCTTCTGGTTACGCCTGTCGACTTTAAAAAGCACGTCGATGACGTGGCAAAGCAGGTTGTGGACCGCTATGGCTTCAAATCTTACCGCGCCTATGTCGCCAAGGTCGGACGCGGTAAACAAATCGAACTCTATTTTATTGTACCAAAGGCACAACCTGCAAAGAAACTCGAAGAATGGGATGCATTGCGCGATGAAATCGGCGATGCGCTCGGCGGCGAAGGCCCTGACCGCTGGCTGACGATTGCCTTCACAACGGATGTTGAGTGGGCGGTTTAGCGCGCCGGTCTGTTTCAATCAGATCGAAATACGCTCTAAAGCGCAATTTTTGCCGACCTTCGCTTCACTACGGCAAGACCTATGCCCAAAGCGAATCCGTTGCCAGATTTCATTACTGCCCGATTTAAGCGATCATTAACCGTGTTTTTTCGAACACAAGGGCATGGCGAACGCACAACCGTCACAACTGTTGAACTCGAATTAGATCATAAAATTCAACGCATTGATAAATGTTTCATTTTTCGCGCAGAAATGTGATCGCGTTTTACGTTGACTATTAACATTTCGTTAACCACAGTTTGTTGCAATTTGTTACAAAGCGTTATTGTGGAGCGGGCACGAATTGAAAAAGATACGGCAGATAAACCAGCAGTCCCTGAGCGCAGGGAACCGCACTGCCGTGTCGCAAATGACCACTTTCTGGGGTGTGATGCGCGCCTATTGGGTTTCAGACCGCTGGAAAGAGGCATGGGCCCTTACGATCGCGATCTTCATCTTCACAGCATTCATCAGCAAGACGACGGTCTGGGTTGCGGAAGCATCCGGCCTTCTGATGAATTCCATCGTCAATGTCAAAAGTGCACCGGTGCAGGACCCGCTGATGGCCATTGCCATCAATGCCGGTATGCTGGTCATACTGATGCTTGGCAAGGATGTGCTGCTGGTCGGCTTCCGGCATCTTCTGTCCACCACCTTGCACCGGAAATGGCGCAAATGGCTCAATGACAGCTTCTCCGATGCACTGCTTGATCGCAATCACACGCATTACCATCTGCAACAGGGAAAAGGTCCAAGCCTGCCCGATAATGTCGATCAGCGTTTGCAGGAATCCATCAAGGGCATGACCGGCGGCGCCATTGGTCTTGTTATGGGCATTGTTGGTGTCCTGCTCTCAGCGTTCTTCGTTGGCCAGAAACTTCTGGAAATCTCGACAGAAGTAAACGGACTGGAGTTTCTTGGCTCTTATGGTGGTGCGGTCGTGGCTTTTGCCGCTATCATAGTCTACGTGCCGATTGGCACACTGATTGCGATCAAGATCGGCCGCAAACTGGAAAAGCTCAACCTGCGCATGCAAAAAGCGGAAGGCTCCTATCGTGGTGAATGGACCACGCTTCTACGCCGCAGCTTCCAGATTTCGGCTTCCGAAGGTGAAGCCGTACAAAGCACGGTCAACAAGCGTCTTTATCAAGACGTTGATGGAACCTGGAACCAACTCAACCGCTTTGATGCTGCCTATCTCGCCTTTTCACAGGCTTATGGCTTTCTGTCCAATCGCATCATCGCTTATATTCCGGGCCTGATCCCCTATATGAGCGGGGCGGTCAGCTTCCGCAATTATGTGACCGGTGCCGAACTGGTGGCCGCCATGATCAATGATTGCTCATGGTTCATTCAGGTCATGCCGGCAATTGCCAATCTGCGCGCAAATGCCGGTCGTGTCACTGGTCTCGCACAAGCCATTGAAGCCGTGCAGGAGCCTGCCGAATTCTATGCCCGTTCAGGTATAAACCGTTTCACATTTTCCGCGCAGCACCCACATTTTGGTCTTTCGGTCCGCAATCTTGCGCTCATGCTCGGACCCGACACGGAAGCGCCGTTTCTGCGCTCCGGTGTTATTAATATCCGCTCCGGTGACTGGGTTTATATGCGTGGCGAATCCGGCTCGGGCAAAACCTCGTTTATCAAGGCGCTCAATGGTCTTTGGCCATATGGAACCGGCGACATCATCTATCCTCAGAAGGCAAAAGCCATCTACACACCACAGGAAGCAAAGTTTCCAAGCGTGTCGCTCAAGCAACTTGTTTGTCTTCCCGAAGACGAAAGCCAGTTCAATGATCTCACGGTTGCAGCCATATTACACGAAGCAGGACTTGGCGAATTTATCCTGCGGATGAATGATGACAATGCAGATGGATCGGCATGGGACATGGTGCTCTCTGGCGGGCAAAAACAGAAGATCATGCTTGCCCGGCTTCTGCTGCATAAGCCATCAGTGATCTTCCTTGATGAAGCAACCGGTGCGCTTGATCCTGTGTCGAAGCTACGTTTCCACACAGCGCTCAAAACACATTGCCCGGATGCAATTGTCCTCTCCATCATGCATGAGGAAAAACTGCCAACGCTGGAAGACGGCCAAAACGTCTATTCGCATGTGCTCGACATTCAGAACGGCTATATGTCGCTCAAGCCGGTTGATGCTGCATCCGAGCCGCAGATTCCATTGGTCGCAGCCGAATAGTTCAGAAGGCCCTAAGTGAAACGCATCTCATTCTGGGATGCAGAATATTGTTCTTTCCTTGGGCTATTGCGGGCAGTCGTGTCGCGCAAATTTTCATTGGTCCGTTGCCGTCGGTACGGGATTTGAACACGGAATGGTTGCCAAATCTATCCAGCGCATAAAGAAGTTTCGATAAAGCATTTCCAAAAAGTGCGACGCTGCTTTGCGTCGGATAATGCGTAAAAATAAAGGACTAGAGTGCCGATTTGATCCAGTCAGATCAGCACTCTGAAAAGGGTCAGTGGAGAGCCTCCCGTCGGCCTGGCAACAGCGCGTCAATGACACTGGCGAGCCGCATTTCCTGTTGACCACTGGCGATCGTCCGCTCAAGCACATCAAGCACAACGGCACCCGCGCCGCGCGCCGCATCGACCAGCGTGCCACCATGAGCCAGATTGGCCGTCAAAAGACCGGTAAAGAGATCGCCTGTGCCAACCGGCGCGATAGGCAGGCGTGGAAATGTCAGTCTTGTGCTCGTCTTGTTCTCGAAAACGATGTTTTCCAGCAAACCATCCGGCGTGTCGGCAAGAGTGCAGCCGGTAACGACCAACCGCGCCTGGCGTTGCGCCTGTATTTTCAAAACGTCCGCCTCAAGCGCACGCCATGACGATATCCCGCTGCCCGCAATTAGGCCGACCTCAAACTGATTGGGGGTCAAGACATCCGCCATCGGAACAAGGCGACCAAGCAGACACTCGACCACCTGGTCAGCGACAAAGACACCGAGATTGGAATCGCCCATCACCGGATCGCAGATATAAACGATATCCGGGTTGATCCTGCGCGCCCGCTCAACGAAAGCGGCAACCACATCACCATTGGCGCGCGAGCCCAGGTAGCCCGAGATAATATAGCGGCTCGTTTCGATCAATCCGCGTTCCTCGACACCACGAAGCAGATCACCGACGAGCTCCGATTCGAGCACACGTCCGCGCATGGTCTCAAAATGAGGATTGTTCGATAACAATGTGGTGGGAACCGCCGCAACGGTCAGCCCCCGCACCTGCATCGGCAAAACGGCAGCGCTGTTTCCGACATGGCCATGCACGACCTGGCTTTGAATGGATATAATATTCATCAGCCTCACTCCGCTGCATCTTCGCTGATTGCCAATTTGGCACTTTCACGGCGAGGCAACCGGCCATTGAGCGCCAGATAAGCGGCCAGCCCGATCACCAGCCCCCAGAAGGCGCCACCAATACCGAGCAGGTTGATGTTTGCGGCCGATGCGAGGAAGGTTATGAGCGCCGCCTCGCGGGATGCGGGGTCTGCCATCGCATTGGCAAGGCTGCCGCCGATGGTACCGAGCAGCGCCAGACCGGCCAGCGTGGTGATAAACGTTGCCGGAAATGCCATGAAAACCGCTGCCAGCGTCACGCCAAAAACGCCCACCAGCACATAGAAAACGCCTGCCGCAATACCAGCGATCCAGCGCTTGGACGGATCTTCATGCGCCTCCCGACCCGTGGCGATTGCCGCAGTAATTGCCGCTAGGTTAAAAGCGTGCGAGCCAAAGGGGGCCATGATGAGCGAACCAAGGCCGGTTACGGTAACAATGGGATTGGCGCTTGTCTTGAAGCCATCATTGCGCAACACCAGCATTCCCGGCATGTATTGGCCGGTCAGGGTGATCAAAAACAGTGGCAGCGCAACGCTCAGAAGAGCATTAAGCGAGAATTCCGGCATGGTGAAAATCGGCGTCGCGAATTTGAGCTGCAGGCCAGACATATCGACACGCTCCTGCGTGACCAGAAAAACAAGACCAATCACCAGAATGCCAACCACAGCATAGCGCGCAGAAAAACACTTCAGCACGACATAGGCAACGATCAGCAGCCCAACCAGAGCAGGATCGACACTCGCGCCGCCAAAAGCTCCGATACCAAATTGCAGCAGGATACCGGCAAGAAGACCAGAGGCGATGCCAGAGGGGATCAACCGAATGACTTTCTCAAAGCAGCCGGAAAGACCAAGCAGAACAAAGGCCAGAGCCGAGACCATATAAGCGCCGATCGCCTCGGCATAGGGCGTTGTGGCAAGCGCTGTTACAAGGAAGGCCGCTGCCGGCGTCGACCAGGCGGTGATGATCGGTTCTCGATAACGCCAGCTCAGAAAAAGGCCGGTAAGTCCAACACCAATAGAGACAGACCATACCCAGGATGCCGTGAGTTCAGGGCTCAGACCGGCAACACGCGCGGCCTGAAAGACCAGAATGAAGGTACCGCCATAATTGACGATGACCGAAATCAGTCCTGCTATAATTGGATGGGTAAGATCATTCAGACGAATGGATGATCGTGAAGGCAAACGATGCGACATGGCTCTGTTAAAGCTCCTGAATTGTGGCTTGCGGCCCGTTTTTTGCCTTGACTTCTAGAGGACAAATGGCCTGTTGTTCCCATCCACTTACGAAGAGAGGTACAGACCATTTGTTCAAGCATTCGCAACTGGAGTCTGTGAAGGCTTGGCTTGCCCATCCCGCGCATGCGGCGATGCCACTGCATGCACGGATACAACGCGCCATCCGGCAACTGATCGTCGACGGCGCGCTGGGTCCGGGTAAACCGCTTCCGGCCTCGCGCGCGCTGGCAAAATCGCTCGGCGTTTCACGCGACACCATCGAGTCCGCTTACGCCCAGCTTCACGCAGAAGGCTTTATTGAACGGCGCGTCGGAAGCGGCAGCTTTGTCGCGGAAATGACAGAGTTCACGCCCGGCCGCCGGCTGACGCAGCGTGACGCACTTTTACGCAATCAAGCGCCGAACCTCAGCAGACGCGGTGCTGCCATGTTCGGCAGTGGCGGTGTGCGCGAAATGCTCTCTCCACGCCCGTTCGCACACGGCATACCGGAAACTCGCAGTTTTCCACTTCCATTATGGGAGCGTCTTGAGCGGCAGGTGCTCAAAGAAGTTGGCACGCAGGCTTTACATCACGGCGATCCGCAAGGAACGGAACCATTGCGCCGTGCTATTGCCGACTATGTCAATCTTGAACGCGGCGCACGCGCCACCGCCGAACGGGTGGTGGTCCTGACAAGCTCACAGCAGGCGCTGACCTTGTGCGCCAACATGCTGTTCGATCCCGGCGACCCGATCTTCATTGAAAATCCGGCCTATTATGGTGCGCGCAAGGCATTTGAAGCTGCTGGGCTTGAATGCTTGCCTGTGCGCGTCGATGGACAAGGGGTAATGGTTGACCAAATTATCGATGATCCGCGCGGTGCAAAAGCTGCTTTTTTTACACCTTCGCACCAGTTCCCGACAGGCGCAACCCTTGCGCTGGATCGTCGTCTCGCTTTGATCGAATGGCCGCACGGCATCAGAGCTGGATCATCGAAGATGATTACGACAGTGAGTTCCACTATGCTGGAAAGCCTACCGCCTGCGTTCAGGGGCTCGACCCGCATGACCGGACCATCTATATCGGCACCTTCACAAAAGCCCTCTTTCCGGGCCTTCGGATTGGCTATGTTGTGTTACCACCGCAGCTGGTCAAACCTATGACCGTGGCACGAACCCTGCTCGACGGGCATACTGCCTCCATCGCACAACTGACTTTGGCGCGGTTCATGGAAGGTGGACATTTCGGTGCCCATGTTCGCACCATGCGCAACATCTACGCGCAGCGCCTGGACGTTCTGACAACGCTGGTTCGCAAACATCTTTCAGAATTCGTCGAACCGCAAGTGCCGATCGGTGGCCTGCAAATGCCCTGCATATTGATCGGCGGACTTTCCGAACGCACGGCAATTGATGCAGCGCGGCGCATGGGGATAGAACTTCTTGGCCTTTCAGGACTTCATGCATCCGGCGACGGAAAACCCGGCTTCCTGATGGGCTTTGCTGCCTATACTCCACACGAAATCGAGGTCGCCGTCAAAAGGCTCGCAACTGCACTGCGCGCCGCCGTCGCCGCATAGCCAACGCCCGGTTCCATGGAGTATTGGCCTGATATAATGATCTAAAATCTCATAGAACAACAGGCTTAAACCTGCGGTTCCGTGCGTTGTAGATGGCGCAATCCCAATGCACTTATAGTGCCAAGCCACTGGCGCGATCGAAAACATGAACGCGCTCATTGTTGATCGCCGCCGAAAAAGCTGTGTGAACGCGCACATGCTGTTCACCATCGACAACAGCAGTTATCTGGTCTTCACCAAGTTCAAAAACCACATGTGTCTGTGCGCCGGTTGGCTCCACCAAAATTGTTCTTCCCTCAAGGCGAATATCTCCGCCGGTGGCAGAACCAATATGTTCCGGCCTAAGGCCAATCGTAACCTCCTGGCCCCGCTTTACACTCCTTTGAGATGAAATGCCTATTGCCGTACCGTCTTTCAGACGCGCTATCGGTGCATTTGCATCTGCATCAATCACTGCAGCGATAAGATTCATGGCTGGCGAACCAATAAAGGCCGCCACGAAGATGTTTGCAGGGGTTTTATAGAGTTCGAGTGGCGTTCCCTGTTGCTCAATCCGGCCCTGGTTCAGAACAACAACCCGATCCGCCAAGGTCATCGCTTCTATCTGATCATGCGTCACATAGATGGAAGTCGTTCCGACTTTCTGATGCAGGCTTTTAATTTCGCTGCGCATTTGAACACGGAGTTTTGCATCAAGATTTGATAATGGTTCATCAAAAAGGAAAACAGAAGGATCGCGAACAACCGCTCGTCCCATGGCAACCCGCTGACGCTGACCACCAGAAAGCTGCGAGGGCTTTCGATCCAGCAACTTGCCAAGATCAAGCATGCGTGCTGCTTCCGCAACCCGCTCATCAATGACATTTTTGGGCTTGCCGGCCAGCTTAAGATTAAAACCCATATTCTGTGCAACAGTCATATGCGGGTAGAGTGCATAAGACTGAAACACCATAGCGATATTGCGCTCCCGCGGCGTCATACCGTTGACGATCTGACCACCAATGGCAATTTCACCATCGGTTATTTCCTCAAGTCCGGCGACCATACGTAAAAGAGTCGATTTCCCGCAGCCGGACGGCCCGACAAGCGCAACAAACTCACCGTCATTGATCGACAGAGAAATGTCGCGGATGACTTCGACGGAGCCATAGGATTTACAAACGTTAATAAGTTCTACTGAAGCCATGATTACGTCTCCCGATCAGGATTTTACCGCACCTGCCGTCAAGCCGGCGATGATGTGTTTTTGTGCAAGGAAAAACACGATGACGGTTGGCAAAATCGTCAGTGTTATGAAAGCAAGGACAAGTTGCCATTCGGTGCCGAACTCGCCGCGATAAACCATGATGCCAAGCGGCCACGGATATTTTGATTCCGAATTGAGCATGATCAACGGTAAGAGATAGCTGTTCCAACTGCCGACAAACGAGACGATGCCCACTGTTGCGAGAATTGGACGGGAGAGCGGCAAAGAAATGTGCCAGAAGAAGCGCAGATAACCGCAACCATCGACGAATGCCGCGTGAAACAACTCTTCCGGCAGGTTTCGGAAATAATTGCGAAACAGCAATATGCTCATACCGAGACCGAATGCGACCTGCGGCAGCACAACACCCCAATAGGTATCCAGCAACCCCAGATCACGAATGCGGATAAACAATGGCAGGATTGCTGTTGCCGCAGGAAACATCAGCCCCAGCAGAAAATAATTCAGCAGGAAAGACGAGCCAAAAAACTTCACATGCGCAAAGGTGAAGGCCGCCATCGCCGACACAACCAGTGTCAGGAAAACCGTCAAAACGGCGATGATCAATGAGTTGAATATTTGCAGCCAATAACGGTGACCAAAGAGAATATCTCCGTAATTCGCCCATTGCCATTCCGCCGGAAGGCCGAATGGATTGACCCGCAGATCACCCAGCGTTTTGAAGCCACCCAGCGCTGTTGTCAGAAGCGGAACCAAAACAATAGCGGCAATGAAGCCAAGCGAAAGATAGAGATAAAGTCGGGTCTGTATCGTCATGCGGACAGCGTTTGATGTATCAGTCATGGCGCATGAAAATCCTTTTATAACCGAAGGCAAGTGTCACACAGATCACGAACAAAACGACACCAACCGCACTGCCAAGCCCAACCTGCATACGCATGACACCGTATGTGTAGAGGAAGGTCACCATCGTCTGTGTTGAATTGGATGGCCCCCCGCCTGTCAGCGGCATGATCATGTCGAAGAGCTGCAGCGAACCGATGACGGCAAAGAAAATGGACAAGCGCACGGTGGAACCAAGCATGGGCAGCGTTACATAGCGAAACTTCTGCCAGCCATTCGCGCCGTCGATTTCAGCAGCTTCCAGAACAGCTTTATCGACAGACTGAAGGCCGGCTATGAAAAGCATCATGTGAAAGCCAAAATACTTCCAGACAATGACAGCAAGCACAGCGTAAATTGCGACATCTCGGTCTGCCAGAACATATGGATTTGCGAAACCAAAGAAGTTGGAAGCCGCGGCAAACAGACCGTAGTCGCCGTCATAGACAAAGCGCCAGATCAGGCCCGCCGCAACATCTGCAAGAACGTAAGGCAAAAAGAAGATCAGCCTGAAGGCGACAACACCGGGAATGCGATGCGCCAGCATCATTGCGAGCCAGATCGCTAACGGGATTTGCACAAGGACGGAGACGAAAATGATCAGACCGTTATTGAACAGTGCCTGAGAGAAGGCTGCATTGCCAAAGAGGACCTGAAAATTTTTCAAGCCCACAAATTCCGTCGGCGTTCCATACCCATTCCAGCGGTAAAGACTGTACCACGCCGCCTCACCCATCGGCAAAATAACAAAGAGTGTAAACAGCAATAAAGCCGGAGGCAAAAAGACCAGCAAGGTCATTGTGCGGTCGTGGGCGACAGAGCTTTTTTTCTTTTTGACCAGATGTGTTTTACGTGGAGGCGAGGATGCCGAAGTCACAGACATATCCGTCATCTTTTCCGCTTTCATGATGCCAATAATTAGGATGCGGAGCGCACGTCATGTTCTAACGTGCGCTCAGAACGCGCTTAACGGAGCTCGAAAGCATCCTGAATTTGCTGCGCTGCTTCTTCGGAACTCATCTGCCCTGCGAGAATATCGACCGATACATCGTTCACGACGCGTCCGACAGCAGCACCCAATGTTTGATCAAAATAGTTCTGGTGCCATGTTGAATCCGCCAACTGACGGGCAGATTCGGCCAAAATAGGGTTTTTAACCGCACTGTCTGCACCGGCTGCAACCGGCAAGATCATGCCTGCCTCCGCCATTTTCTGCTCATTTTCCTTGTTGGTTAGGAAAAGAGCAAAATCGATGGCTTCTTTGGAAGCATTTTTGGTCACTGCCCAACCATTGATCCCGCCTAAAGTATCACTCGCTTTTCCTGCACCACCTTCGACCACAGGAAATGCAAACCGCCCTATGTTTTCCAAAGCGAGCCCTTTTCCATCGCCCGCATTCTTGCGTTGATTGGCCTCGGTATTATCAAAACCGAGGATCATTGCAGCCTTGCCATCACCAAAAACACCAAGCGCCTGCGGCCAGGTTGCCCCTAGATAGCCCGGCTGAAATGGTTCCAACTTGCCAAAGTCCGCAAGCTGCTCACCTGCCTTGAGAATGGCCGGATCCAAAAAGCCTTCACCTTCACCCTTGCTGGCAGCATCGAAGACCGCTTTGCCGCCGTTACGCATCACAAGATAGCTCCAGTAGAAGTGAAGGGGCCACTTATCACCACCCCCTCCGGCAATAGGAACAATGCCAGCGTCTTTAAGCTTGGTTACAGCGGCACTCAAATCATCCCATGTCTTGATATTGTTGGAATCTAAACCTGCTTTCGCGAAAAGTTCTTTATTGTAGAAGAAACTGACAAGACTGACTTTATAAGGAACTGCCCAGAGCTTGCCATCAAAGGAAAGACCTTCAATAGACGAACTCGTGTAAGCTTGACGCAGTTTACCGTCAGAGGCGTTGAAATCCTCTGTCAGATCCTTGAGAACACCGGTTTTTGACTGCTCCTCAAGAACACCACCACCCCAACTATAGAAAAAATCAGGGACGTCATTTGACTGTAGCAGCGTCGGGAGCTTGGCTTTGAAAGCCTCGTTTTCCAGAAATTGCAATTGGATCCGAACATCAGGATGCTGGTTTTCATAGTCTCTTGCTATTTCTTCCCAGACAGCGACCGCTTTGGGGTCCAATTCCACGTGCATCCATTTAACGGTCGTGGTCGCCGAAGCACTTGCGGTGCCTAGCATCAATGCTATGCTTGCTTTTGCGGCATAAGACATCAACTTGCCGCTCAGGCTTGCGCCTGCGTACCAATACGTCATGTTCGAGATCCTCCCTTGGGGTCATCCTCACAATTTATTCCCCAATGCGGATTAATTCATCCGACATATCTGTCGATGTCAAGGCTATTTCATAATTTTTCGCAAGCAGGCTTGACATGAACGATAGAAGTGACGCTATTTAATCCGCAATCCGATTTAAATAATATCTGATCAGCTTTGATCTCAACAGGACCTCATGAAGACCGCTGACCCCGAACTGATGCGCGCTATCAACAGGCTGAACGTATTAGATACGATCCGTCGTCATGGTCCCATTTCGCGCATTCAGATCAGCGAGCGAACTGAGATTTCCACCACGACTGTATCGGCGATAACCGCATCACTGTTGGATGATGGGCTGATACTGACACGGCATGAAGGGGATATCCGCAACGAGACGACGCGCGGGAGGCCGCGGGTCATGCTTGAGCTTAATCCTGAAGCAGCGCGTGTCGTCGGTGCAAAAATCGCGTCCAATCGCATGATTTTCGTGGTCACGGACTTTCGTGGCGAGATCCTTTCCAACCTGTCGCTTCCAATAAGAGTTGATCGTCAACCAATCAGCGTCATTGCGGATCTTATTGAAGACGGGGTACGCCGATGTGTCCTGGATGCCGGTGTGTCGCTGGAAGATGTCGACATGATCTGCCTCGGCATACCAGGCGTCATAGAGCATCGTACTGGTATCATTCGAAGCACACCAATCCTAAGAGAGCATAATTTTAATTTTGCCTCAGAAATGACAACTCGCCTGAATGTGCCCACGATTGTTGAAAGTGATGCACATGCAATAACACTTGCGCACCATTGGTTTGGCCATGCACGTGAATTTGAAGACATGGTTTTGATTTCGCTTGAGCAAACGCTTGGGCTTGGGGTCCTGCACAAAAATCAGCTGTTTCGCGGTGCTGATGGGCTCAGCCATAATCTAGGCGATCTCGTACTCGGTTATACCAATGACACGACCGTCAGGCTTGCAAGCCATGCCGGTGAAAGCGCAATTCTTGGCACTCGCCCGGATGATGCCCGTTTTGCAGAAGCCATGCGCCTCGGAAGGGGCATGAAATACGCGCATTCACTCATTAGCGCTTCCGATGAGGAACTCTTAAATGCTGCCAAACGCGCCGGCGCTGCAATAGGTCTCACACTGGCAAATATCGTAACTTTGTTTGCGCCACCGCGCGTCATCATTACGGGCACCAGTCTTGAACTTGGAGAGCCATTCATCAACAGCATTCGTGAAAGTTACAATATTGCCGTTCCACAAGCCCTGAAGGGCGTTGCTGAACTGGTTTTCGATATTGCCAGTGACGAATTATGGGCACAGGGCGCCGCTGCCGTTGCACTGCATGAACTCTACGAGTCTCCATGGAGCACGACGGGGCCTGCAATTTAACTCAGCTTAAAGTTACGGATTTCTGGGAGGAAACAAGATGGATAAGGTCGGCATTGGCATCATTGGCTGCGGAAATATCTCCAGCGCCTATCTTAAAGCGATGGCTTCGTTTCCGATACTTAATATCTGCGGTATTGCAGATATGAATATGGAAGTGGCGCAAAAACGCGCCGAAGAGTTTAACCTTCAGGCTCGAACAGTGGAGGCATTGCTTGCCGATCCAAGTGTCGAAATCATTGTCAATCTCACGATTCCAAAAGCACATGTTGAGGTGGGATTAAAAGCCCTTGAGGCCGGCAAACACGTTTATTCCGAAAAGCCGTTGGGTATCAATTTTGCCGAAGGTAAGCGGCTTTTTGAAGCTGCAAAGGCAAAGAACCTCCGTTTGGGCTCGGCTCCGGACACTTTTCTTGGCGGAAGCCATCAGGCCGTGCGTTCGCTTATAGATGAAGGTGTCTTGGGAATTCCTGTCGGTGGAACGGCAACATTTATGTGCGCAGGTCATGAGCGCTGGCATCCCAACCCGGCCTTCTATTACGAAGTGGGCGGGGGGCCGATGCTCGACATGGGACCTTATTATATTACAGAACTCGTCAACCTCCTCGGGCCGGTTGACAAAGTCGCAAGCTTCGCGACGACACCCCGGAAAGAACGCATCATTACGAGCGCCGAAAGGAACGGTGAGCATATTCCTGTTCATGTTCCTACCCATGTTGCAGGCGTTCTGGCATTTAAAAATGGCGCGGTCGTGCAAGTGGCCATGAGCTTTGATGTCGCCGGGCACAAACATGTGCCCATCGAAATTTATGGCACTGAAGGCACGCTGATCGTTCCGGACCCGAATTATTTTGGCGGCGATGTCTTGTTGCTCAAAAAAGGCGGAGAGTTTGAAGAAAAAGCAGTTTCTCAACCTTATGCCGACGGGAATTATCGCTCACTTGGAATTGCCGATATGGCATATGCCATTCGGAATAACCGGCCGCATCGCGCGAATGGCTCACTTGCACTCCATGTACTCGAAGTCATGGAAGCATTCCAGACTGCGTCTGATATGGGCAAAACAATATCTATCATGACAGACGTGGAGCGACCTGCCCCACTCGAAACGTCTCTGGTTAATAACCAGATTGCAAATTAATCCTGAGGAGGAAACAATGAAAGAAGCGCTGATCGTCTGGGGCGGCTGGAGCGGACATGAACCACAGGAATGTTCGGTAATCGTCAAAGACATCCTCGAAGAAGAAGGTTTCAAAGTCTATGTCGAGCACAGCACAGAGGCTTTTGCTGATCCGTCCGTGCATGACCTTAGCCTCGTCGTTCCCATTGTAACGATGTCGAAAATTGAAAAAGAAGAAATAAAAAACCTTGCCAAAGCCGTTGAAAATGGAGTTGGCATTGCTGGTTTTCACGGCGGAGCGGGCGACAGCTTTCGTGAATGTGTTGAATATCAGTTCATGATCGGAGGTCAGTGGGTTGCTCATCCTGGCGATATTATCGACTATCAGGTCGATGTGACCCGCCCGGACGACTCTATCATGGAAGGCATCTCAAGCTTCCCATACCGCTCAGAGCAATATTATATGCACGTGGACCCTTCCAATGAAGTGCTGGCAACGACGACCTTCACTGGTGATCATGCCTGGTGGATCGATGGGGTGGTAATGCCCGTCGTCTGGAAAAGAAAATATGGCAATGGCCGGGTATTTTATTCCGCACTGGGGCATCAAGCCAAAGAATTCTCGGTACCACAAATGCAGACGATTTTTCGGCGGGGTGCAAATTGGGCAGCACGGTGAAGGACAGGCTTCATCTTCTACGCTATGGTCTGACAGACACCCTTTATTTTTTTGAAGGGGAAGCCAGCGCAGACCGTAACGCTGCGAGGAGTGCAATCCTCTCACCATAGTCTAAGGAACAGGCGGAAGGGTAAATCATAAGACTGAAGCTCATCAAAGGCCTAATTGTACAGGAAAGCAAAAGAGCCTTTGGGAACCAGTCATCTTATCAATGTTTAAAGCTCTTGTGAAAAGCCTGCCGTAGACAAAGCGAACGATGCACCTTAAATCGGTTTTAGCCACTAAAACCCAAGCAGAAGAGCGCGTCCATGCCACAGAAAACAGATCTCCTTGCTCCCGTCATGCAAGGCCAACCCGTTATCCCGGTCCTGTTGATCGACAAGGTCGAGCATGCAGTTCCGCTGGCACGAGCGCTTGCAAAAGGCGGCTTACCTGCAATCGAAATCACATTGCGCACGGCTGCGGCACTCGACGCAATTCGTGCCGTTGCTTCCGAAGTGCCGGAAGCGATCGTGGGTGCGGGCACCATTCTCAACGCCAAACAATATGAAGATGCAGCCAAGGCAGGCTCACGCTTCATTGTCAGCCCCGGCACTACAAAATATATTATCGCCGCAGCCAATGACAGCGATGTGCCGCTGCTGCCTGCCGCCATTACGCCAAGCGAAATGCTCGCTCTTCGCGAGGAAGGCTACACGCATCTGAAATTTTTCCCTGCCGAACAGTCCGGCGGTGCGCCGTTCCTCAAAGCATTGTCATCACCATTGGCTGGCACCGTTTTCTGCCCCACTGGCGGCATCAGCCTCGCCAATGCGAAAACCTATCTCTCGCTTCCAAATGTCATCTGTGTCGGCGGATCGTGGGTTGCTCCAAAGGAATTGGTTGAGGCCGGCGACTGGGACGGGATCACCAAACTTGCAAGCGAAGCCGCTGCACTAAAAGGATAAAACCGCCCCTCCCAAATATGGTGACTCGTTTTGGGTGATCGACATCCTTAAAAATCACAAAACATGCTTATAAAAAGAGATGACTTAAAAAAGGGGCCTCGAAGGCCCCTTTTCTTGATCTGCTTTCTGATCAGTTGGTCTCGGTAAACTTTGCAACCGTCAGGAATGTAACAGCATTGCCGCTAAACTGATTGGCGCGTTCGCTCGGCAGGTCACCGCGCTGGAAGCCAGCGGTATAGACCATCGCGGGCGCAGAACGCAGGGCATCATTGCGCAACACCGGACTGGTCGCGGGTGCAGTTTGAGAGACCGAATGCGATGAAAGCGCTATCGCAGAAGCCGGTATCGCGGCAGGCTGAACAACCGGTTTTGGGTGCGAAGAAACCCTTGCCACACGACGATCGCCCTTACCTGTTGAGCGCGCACTGCTCTTGGCACCTTGACCGACAGCGGCAACGTGCTGACGCGCAGGTGCAGGCTTGGCAATCGATGCAGTCTTCACCGGTGTAATTTTTACAGGCTCGGCTTTGACTTCCGCAGCTGGTTTTGTATCAAAATCATCTTGCGGCGGCGCAATCAGCTCTCCGATTTCATCCCGCTTTGAGAGCATGGCCAATTGCGTATTGGCGCGCGGCGCTTCTTTCGGTACCGGATAAGCGGCAGGGGCTTGCTGCGCAGCTGCATTGCCAGCATCTGCAACAACCGTTGAAGCAACCGGATTGTTGTTTACGAGCTGCGCAATCGCATCCTGCGGATTGTGCTGATCACGCTCCGGCCGGGCACTTGGAACCACGGCGGCTGCAAGCTCAGTCGCAGCTTCCTGCTGTGGGCGCGTGGATGGAATTGGAACAAAACCCGTTACAAGCGGATTAGAACCTTCATCAGATGGAACCTCAGCGGGTTGTACAGCAGCAAGTGCAATCGCTTCCTGAGCTGCATTGGCCGGCTTGCGGCTTGGAATTGGAACATTCAATGCGACGACAGGTGCTTCCTCAACCGCTGCAGCCGCAACAACTGTCTCTGGGCGCGGAGCCTGTAATGGCACTGGCGCATCGCGTGCAGGCAAGGCAGCAATCATCGTTTCAGCCTGTGGAGTCTGCACAGGAGCCGCAGGGGTTGGCGCCTGACGCGCAGGCACGGCACGGGCTGGACGGGCGGCAGCAGGCGCGACATCGCCGTTATCTTCTTCCTCATCAGCACCACCGCCAAAGAGCGCACCAAAGAGTGTCTTGCTCTTACGAGGGGCGGAGTTGCTTGCCATCATGACAGTGCCACCGCTCGCTTTTCGCTGCTCAATCATTGCCAGCGCCTGCTCATAGCCCGGCAATGGCTTGCCATCGGCAGGCAAGTGAGCCGTTTTGCCATCCGGGAACAGCGCCAGCAACTCGCGGCGGCTCATCCGTGGCCAGGAGCGAACATTCCCCACGTCCATATGCACAAAGGGCGAGCCGGAACGCGGATAATAGCCAACGCCACCGATCTGGTAGCGCATACCGATGCCGCGCAGCTTGGCAAGTGGAACACCGGGAATGAAAAAATCCATCGCGCGGCCAAGCGTATGCTGGCTCTTCTTCGCAACACCTTTGGTGGTGGAACGCAACATGTTGTTGGTTGCCGGTGAACGATAGGCGGAAACCACAGTAATATACTGGCTGGAGCCAGTGGAACGATAGACCTGCCAGACCAGATCGAACAGGCGCGGGTCCATTTTGGTCGGTTCGTTGCGGCGCCAGTCGCGCAGAAATACATTCAGTTTTTTCAGACCATCAGGCAGAAAACGACCATTCTTCTTGAACGTAATCTCTGCTTTTTCGCCGGTATGCACATAATAGAGCTTCAACGTGCGGGTTTCAGCCGAAGCCTGCGACGGGGCCAGCGCCATGAGCACAGCTGCCGCGATCCAGAATAAGGACATCGACAACCTGAACCAGGCTTTCGCAAAGCGCGCTTTAATGGTCGATATACTGCTCATTGAATCGTATCGCCTTACCGTGTTGTCTGCCCTAAGGGCCGTATCAGAGATCGCACAAGTGAATATTCGAGAACCCTGATTGTCGGATTTAATGGTTAATAGACGCTTAGTGAACAACAAATGAGGAAACACCATGGCAAAAAAGCCACACAGGTGCATCTATTTTCATCATGGTAAAAAAATTATTAACAATCTTCCTTGATGCTAACATTCTAGCAACAGTGACAGCAGTGCTTTATAAGTTACTGAATTTCAATAAGTTAAGGCGCTTTACTCGTTAACAATGCGGGGGTGATCGGCGTCAATATCGCTTTCTGCACCGTATTGGCCCTTGCCCGCTACGGACGCCACATCGATGCCATATTCTTTCAATTTTCGATAAAGAGTCGTCCGCCCGATGCCCAAACGCCGGGCAACTTCGCTAATATGCCCCTCATAATGTGCTATTGCGAAGCGGATCATATCCTCTTCAGTGGCAGCAAGAGTGCGAACCTCGCCTTCGGAGGTGATTCCACGGATCGAGCGTGAACCAAACCTTTTAATGGACGCCTGATTTACAAATTCATTGTCATTGACGCGGATTGCCCCACCCTCGAATCCAAGATGACGAAAGTCGCGTATCGTCAGAGCATGTTCTTCACATAGGAGCACGGCATGGTAAATGGCATTTTTGAGTTCGCGAACATTACCGGGCCAATGATAGGACTTGAGACTTTCCAGAACGTAAGGCGTGATACCCGTGATATGGCCCAACCGTTCTTCGCCGGCAAAATGCATCAGGAACTGATGCGCAAGAAGAGGAATATCCTCGATGCGATCTCTGAGCGGCGGCATGGCAATCAGAAACGATGAAACAAGATGATAGAGGCCGGGGTGAAACCGCCCCATATGCACACGTTCAACCAGCGAATGGCTGTTGGATGCAATAATACGTGTATCGGAAAGATGATCTGCCTGCATGATCTCGAACACGCGAAGCTGCGTTCGATGAGACAAGGCGCTTATCTCATCCAAAAACAAGGTGCCGCCCTGGGCCTCGGCAAACTTGCCAGCAATCTGGATGGGCGCATTGCCGACTTGAAGGGCTGTGGGCGCGTCTGACTGCCCGAAAAGCACTTCATCGGGATTCTGCTTTGCCAATGAGCGGCAATCAATGGAGATAAATGGTCCCTGCCAGCGTTGACCACTGCTGCTGATTGCGCGCGCCAGCGTTTCTTTGCCAGTGCCAGCCTCGCCTTCGATGAGCAACGGCGTATCAAGCTGCGTCACACGGCGCGCCAGCGACACCACCTTTTCCATTTCAGAGCTTTTGGCAACCATCTCTGAAAGCAAAATATGGGATTTTTCGTAAGAACGGGTGCGCTTGAGTTCCTGTATCAGAGAATCAAGTTTGAAAGCATTGGCAAGCGAAACCTGAACACGTTCAAACGCCACAGGCTTCGTCATGAAATCCACCGCGCCAAACCTGATCGCCTGCATAGCCTTGTCCATTGTGTCATTTTGCACAAGGACAATAACAGGGGTTTGGATACCAGCTTCGCGCATTCTTGAGAGAACCGAAATACCATCCATATCCGGCATCGCCAGATCAAGGAGGATAAGGGCTATATCCTTACGGCTACAGATGAATCCGAGCGCACTGGTCCCGCCATCTGCCAGAATAGTGCGATAACCCATGCGCAAAACCGCCGCCTCAAGGTGGCGGCGTTGTATCGGATCATCATCCGCTATAAGGATACGCGTACTCATAAATGCTCTACTACCAGTGGCGTATATGTCAGAATATCCCAATATATTGTATTGATCATATTTCAGGCACTTTTTTTGAAACAGCATTTCTCATCAATGCAAGCCCTATGCGCGCACATTCGTATATCATCCTCAGAATAGTGGCGCTTTTCTGAACAAACCCGCGCACCCCTTGGCGACTTGAAGAAGACATGCGAAAAGAGGCCAACAGGAGAATGTTATGACCGTTGCCATTTATCGATTTTCAAAGTCTGTCGCGCTCGACACTGTTTCCCATATGCCCGCCGGTGATACCGGAACTGCTGCAAAAGCCGATCTTGGAAAGCTGCCCGAGTGGAATCTCGCCGATCTTTATCCTTCCGCCGAGAGCGCTGAACTGAAAGCCGACCTCGAAAAAGCGGCAAAGGATGCAGCCGATTTTGAAAACCGCTGGAAGGGCAAACTCGGTGAAGAAGCAGCCAAGGCCAATGGCGGAAATTTCGCCGATGCGATTAAGGAATATGAAGGCTTAAGCGAACTCATGGGCCGCATTGCCTCTTTCGCAGGCCTTTATTATTATGGCGATACCACCGACCCCAAGCGCATGAAGCTGTTCGGCGATGTGCAGCAGAAGCTGACAGATGCCAACACGCCGCTCATTTTCTTCAGCCTCGAAATCAACCGCATCGATGATGACGTACTTGAAAAGGCGATGGCCTCCAATCCAGTGATCGGCCACTACCGTCCATGGCTGGAAGATCTGCGCCTCGACAAACCCTATGAGCTTGACGACAAGCTGGAACAGCTTTTCCACGAAAAATCGATCACCGGCTACAGTGCATGGAACCGCCTGTTCGATGAAACCATGTCGAGCCTGCGTTTTGAAATCGATGGCGAAGAACTGGCCATCGAGCAGACGCTTAACATGTTGCAGGATGCTGATGGTGCCGTGCGCAAAAAGGCATCGGAAGCGCTTGCCAAAACTTTTGGTGCAAATCTGCGCACTTTCACGCTGATCACCAACACGCTGGCCAAGGACAAGGAAATCTCTGACCGCTGGCGCGGTTTTGAGGATATTGCCGACAGCCGTCACCTTGCAAATCGCGTCGAGCGCGAAGTGGTTGATGCGCTGGCGAGTGCCGTCGAAGAAGCCTATCCGCGCATTTCGCATCGCTATTATGCACTGAAAGCCAAATGGCTCGGTCTTGAAAAGCTGGAGAACTGGGATCGCAATGCACCGCTGCCGGAAACTCCGCAGGCACTGATCTCATGGGATGAAGCGCGCGAAACCGTGCTTTCCGCCTATGGCAACTTTGCCCCTGAAATGGCCGAAATTGCCAAAAAATTCTTTGACAAAAACTGGATCGACGCGCCGGTGCGTCCGGGCAAGGCGCCGGGGGCTTTTGCGCATCCGACCGTGCCTTCCGCCCATCCCTATGTGCTGCTCAACTATATGGGCAAGCCGCGCGATGTGATGACGCTTGCGCACGAACTCGGCCATGGCGTGCATCAGGTGCTGGCCGGCGAACAGGGTGCGCTGATGGCATCTACGCCTCTCACACTGGCTGAGACGGCTTCCGTCTTTGGTGAGATGCTAACGTTCCGCTCGCTGCTGGAACGCACCACCAACAAGCGCGAGCGCAAGGCCATGCTGGCTCAGAAGGCCGAGGACATGATCAATACGGTCGTGCGCCAAATCGCTTTCTATCAGTTTGAGCGTCGTGTTCACACCGAACGCCGCGAAGGCGAACTGACCTCAGAGCGTATCGGCGAAATCTGGATGGATGTGCAGCGCGAAAGCCTTGGCGATGCGGTCAATCTCAATCCGGGTTATGAAACCTTCTGGACCTATATTCCGCATTTCATCCACTCGCCTTTTTACGTCTATGCCTATGCTTTCGGCGATTGTCTGGTAAACTCGCTGTATGCCGTCTACCAGAACTCGGAAAAGGGCTTCCAGCAGAAATATTTCGATATGCTGAAGGCGGGTGGCACCAAGCACCACAAGGAACTGCTGGCGCCATTTGGCCTTGATGCAACCGATCCAAATTTCTGGAGCAAGGGCCTTTCAGTGGTGGAAGGCATCATCGACGAACTCGAAGCCATGGAAGACTGAGCAAATTCGTGGCCCACAAGGGTTTGAATAGGCCGCACATCCTTTTTCGGGATGACAAGGCGGGCCGCGATGTTGTATTCGCGGCTCCGTCTTCGATGATCCGCGCCGATACACCAGATACATTCGAAGCAGCATGGGAGGCGATGCAACGCGCCCATGAAGCGGGCAAATGGCTTGCAGGCTATCTCTCCTATGAGGCAGGCTATCTGCTTGAACCCAAGCTGAAAGCGCTTCTGCCGGAAGGCCGCAAAGCCCCTCTCCTGTGCTTTGGCGTCTTCGATGGTCCATCGGACGATGTCTTGCATACACGCAGCGCCGACAACATCACCTATCTGCGCGAACCCGTCGCGCAATGGTCGCTCGAAGACTACAAGCCTAAATTTAACCGCCTTCACCAGCATTTGCGCGAAGGCGATTGTTATCAGGGCAATCTGACATTTCCGGTTCATGCGCAATGGGACGGCGATCCGCTCGTGCTGTTCAACACGCTCGCAAAGCGTCAGCCGGTTCGCTATGCGAGCTATTGCGATCTGGGTGGGCCGATCATCCTGTCGCGTTCACCGGAACTCTTCTTTGAAGTGGATGGCGAAGGCTATATCGAAACACATCCGATGAAGGGCACCATGCCGCGCGGTGCCACCCCTTTTGAAGATGAGGCCAACCGCCAGTTCCTGATGAATGATCCTAAAAATCAGGCGGAAAACCGCATGATTGTTGATCTGCTGCGCAACGACATTTCATTGATCAGCGAAGTGGGATCGCTGGATGTGCCTGAACTTTTCCGGGTCGAAACTTACCCGACCGTTCATCAGATGATCAGCCGCGTGCGCGCAAAGCTTAAAAGCGATCTGCCGCTGCGCAAGATTTTTGCAGCCCTTTTCCCCTGTGGCTCCATCACCGGTGCGCCGAAAATAAGCGCGATGGAAATCCTGCGCAGGCTGGAAAGTGGGCCACGTGATATTTATTGCGGCTCGCTCGGTTGGATCGAACCGGGCGGACGTATGCGGTTCAATGTTGCCATCCGCACGATCTCGCTTCTTGAGCAAAATCGTGCAATCTTCAATGTCGGGGGCGGCGTGGTCTTCGATTCCACAGCGCAAGCGGAGTATGAGGAATGTCTTCTGAAAGCACGGTTCGCGACGGGACAGCGACCAGCCATGCGGAACCAGACTATCAACTGATCGAGACCATGCGCTGGGAGCCTCTCTCTGGCATTCTGCGGTTTGATCTCCATATGGCGCGGCTTGAAAACTCAGCGCGGGAGCTCGGTTTTCACTACAACATGGAAGCGGTGCACCAGAAAATCGCCGAGATCAGCGGCGGTGAAAATCCGCTCAAACTGCGGCTGACACTGGCACCGGATGGCCATGTCGAGATTACCGCTTTTCCTTACGAACCACTGCCGGCGCAAACTGTCTGGCGCATCGCGGTCGCAAAAACACGCCTGAAGCACGATGATCCCTTGTTGCGTCATAAGACAACAAAACGTCAGGCCTATATTTCGGCTCGCGACGAATATTCACCGGCGGAAGTGGACGAAGTCATTCTGCTCAATGAGCGTGACGAAGTGTGCGAAGGCACCATCACATCAATTTTTCTTGATATTGGCGGCACCACCTGCATTACCCCTCCCCTTTCCTGCGGCCTGCTCGACGGCGTTCTGCGGCGTGAACTTTTAAACAACAGCGTGGTTCAGGAAGGCGTAGTCACACTTGATGATCTTAGCCGTGCGCGCAACATTCTTGTCGGCAATTCATTGCGTGGCATGATCCGCGCTCAACTTCTATCCATATAAATTCGTTAAACACGTTTGCTGTCATAGGCTTGTGACGTTTCTTTCTTTCTATGAACCTGTGCTATCGTAGCAAAGTGAGCAGTTCCGCATATCGGAAATGCCAAGCGTTGCAGCCTTGCAGCAGGAGAGAGAAAAAATGGCGAAAGCGAAATGGCCAGTCTATGGCGAAATTACCGGCCCTCTTATCATGATCGGCTTTGGCTCGATCGGGCGCGGTACCCTGCCACTGATCGCACGCCACTTCAAATTCGACAAATCCCGACTGGTCGTCATCGATCCAAGCGAAAAGAACCGCAAAATTCTGGATGATCAGGATATCCGCTTCGTCAAGGAAGCGATCACCAAAGATAATTACAAAAAGATCCTTGGCCCTCTGATCAAGGAAGGCGAAGGCCAGCCGTTCATCGTCAATCTGTCGGTCGATACCGGATCGCTCGATCTGATGCGCTACAGCCGCGAACAGGGTGCGCTCTATATCGACACGGTTGTCGAGCCATGGCTCGGTTTCTATTTCGATGCGGAAGCCGATAATGCTGCGCGCACCAATTACGCATTGCGTGAAACAGTTCGTACCGAAAAGCGCAAGAATCCGGGCGGTCCGACTGCTGTTTCCTGCTGCGGCGCCAATCCCGGGATGGTTTCATGGTTCGTCAAAAAAGCGCTTATCGATCTTGCCACTGAGCTCAAGCTTGAGTTTGAAGAGCCATCAGCCGATGACCGTAAGGGTTGGGCCAAGCTCATGAAAAAGGCAGGGGTTAAGGGTGTTCACATTGCTGAACGCGACACTCAGCGCGCCAAGGAGCCGAAGCCGTTCGACACATTCTGGAACACTTGGTCGGTGGAAGGTTTTATTGCTGAAGGTTTGCAGCCTGCCGAGCTTGGCTGGGGCACCCATGAAAACTGGAAGCCGAAAAACGCCCGCAAGCAGAAGAAGGGCAACAAGGCTGCAATCTTCCTTGAACAGCCCGGCGGCAATACCCGCATCCGCACATGGTGTCCAACCCATGGCGCGCAATACGGTCTGCTTGTCACCCACAATGAAGCAATCTCGATTGCCGACTTTTTCACCGTGCACAACAAGAAGGGCAAACTGGAATACCGCCCGACCTGTAATTACGCCTATCATCCAAGCAATGTCGCCGTTCTTTCACTGGATGAAATGTTTGGCAGCGGCGGACGTGCGCAGGCGGTTCAGCATGTGCTTGAAGAAGACGAAATACTCGACGGCTCGGACGAGCTGGGCGTGCTGCTCTATGGCCACGACAAAAACGCCTATTGGTATGGCTCACAGCTGAGCGTCGAAGAGGCTCGCAAGCTTGCGCCTTACCAGAACGCAACCGGGCTGCAGGTTTCATCTGCCGTTTTGGCCGGTATGGTCTGGGCGCTTGAAAACCCACAAAGCGGGATCGTCGAAACCGACGAAATGGATTACCGTCGCTGCCTTGAAGTACAGCTGCCCTATTTGGGACCCGTCAAAGGCTATTATACTGACTGGAACCCGCTGGAGGGTCGTGGCGTTTTGTTCGAAGAGGATATCGACACCAAAGACCCTTGGCAGTTCCGCAATATTCTTGTTCGCTGAGCCGTTCGAATGCCCGGCTTCGGCCGGGTTGCCGAATGCGACAGTTGCGCAACAGTCTTGCAATCCTGATAAAAGGGGCTTGTAATCGTGTGAATTTCCATACATCACACGATAAACACTCTTACGGAGAAGATGGACATGAAATCCTTCCGCATCATTGGCTCTACGGCAATCGTATCACTCGCGCTTGCAGGTTGTGTTGCGACTGGCCCAGTCGGTGGCGGCAATGTCCCTGTCGTTAATCGTGCGCCATCCGGTATTGATGGTTCATGGGTTGATCCGAATGGCATCGTCTCATCTTTCAACGGCGGTATTTTCGAGACCCGCGCGACCGATACCAACGAAAAGCTGGCCGAAGGCAACTATCGTTACCAGTCGCCGCAGCTCGTTGAAATCGATATGCGTTCCATCGTGCGCGGCACCTCATCCCGCGTCAATTGCGCGCTCGTTTCACAGAACCAGCTCAACTGCACATCGTCTGCAGGATCGCGTTTCTCGCTGACCCGCCGCAGCTAAAAATCGTCTGAATGCAATCAAACGGCACACGCTTTTCGGCGTTTGCCGTTTTTATTTTATGGGGTTCCAGCTTAACGCCTTATAATTCAACCATACCCAGCGTTGTTAGGATTGTAATTTGTCTTTTTTTCTCTAGTTTTCCGTCAGCATAGGAACAGGAAGATGAATGAGATGGATAAAGTGACCACCACCCCAGCCAGCCATTCTGTAAAACAACCCAAAGTTGGTGTTTTACTGGTTAATCTCGGCACGCCGGACGGTACAAGTTATGCGCCGATGCGCCGTTATCTGGCCGAGTTCCTTTCGGACCGCCGTGTTATCGAGTGGCCTCGCATTTTTTGGTATCCTATCCTTTACGGCATTGTGCTCAGTGTGCGCCCGAAGCGTTCAGGCAAACTTTATGAACGCATCTGGAATTATGAAAAAAACGAGTCGCCGCTGCGCACATTCACGCGTGCCCAGGGCGAAAAACTCGCCATTGCCCTCAAAGATCATCCAAATGTGATTGTCGACTGGGCTATGCGCTATGGCCAGCCTTCAATTGAGGAAGTGACGGATCGCCTGCTCAAGCAGGGCTGCGAACGCATCGTTATGTTTCCGCTCTATCCGCAATATTCAGCAACCACCACTGCCACGGTGAATGATAAATTCTTCGAAGTGCTGATGAAAAAGCGCTTTATGCCAGCAGTGCGCACAATCCCTTCCTATGAAGTGGAGCCGGTCTATATTGAGGCGCTTGCGCAGTCGATTGAAAAGCATCTGGCAACGCTTGATTTCAAGCCGGAAGTCATCCTTGCCTCCTATCATGGCATTCCAAAAAGCTATTCCGACAAGGGCGACCCTTACCGCTCGCAATGCCTTGAAACCTCAAGGCTTTTGCGCGCACGCCTCGGCATGGACGACAAACAGTTCCGCTCCACGTTCCAGTCACGCTTTGGTCCCGAAGAGTGGCTACAGCCATACACTGACGAAACCGTTGAAGAACTGGCAAAGCAGGGCGTAAAATCAGTAGCCGTGCTCAATCCCGGCTTTGTGGTAGACTGTCTGGAAACCGTGGATGAGATCGGCCATGAAGCGGCCGAAGCTTTCCATGAGGCTGGCGGAGAAAATTTCAGCCACATACCGTGCCTTAACGATACCGAAGAAGGTATGAACGTTATCGAGACACTCGTGCGGCGCGAGTTGCAGGGCTGGGTTTAATTTAGGGGATTACATATGACTGGTTTTGACATCACGCTGCTGATTTTGGCGGCCCTTGTTCTTGCAACACTGTTCGCCGGCATCAAGACTGTACCGCAGGGCTACAATTACACAGTCGAGCGCTTTGGCCGCTACACACGCACATTGATGCCGGGCCTCAATCTCATTGTACCCTTTTTCGATCGTATTGGCGCGCGTCTCAACATGATGGAACAGGTGCTTGACGTTCCTACCCAGGAGGTCATCACCCGCGACAATGCCATTGTCGGTGTCGATGGCGTGGCCTTCTATCAGGTGCTCAACGCCGCACAGGCCGCCTATCAGGTTTCAAATCTGCAATATGCGATCCTTAACCTGACCATGACCAATATCCGCTCTGTCATGGGGTCAATGGATCTTGACGAGTTGCTTTCCAACCGTGATGCGATCAATGATCGCCTGTTGCGCATCGTTGATGAAGCTGCACATCCTTGGGGTCTGAAAATGACCCGCGTGGAAATCAAGGACATCAATCCGCCGCAAGACATTGTGACCTCGATGGCACGCCAGATGAAAGCCGAACGCGACAAGCGTGCACAGGTGCTGGAAGCCGAAGGCGACCGCAATGCGCAGATTTTGCGCGCTGAAGGTCAAAAACAGTCGCAGATTCTGGAAGCCGAAGGCAAGCTTGAGGCTGCAAAGCGCGAAGCTGAGGCGCGTGAGCGTCTGGCGGAAGCGGAGGCACGGGCGACCACGCTTGTTTCCGATGCTGTTTCGAGCGGCAATGTTCAGGCGCTCAACTACTTCGTCGCACAGAAATACACCGAGGCACTCGGCAATATCGCAAGCGCCAAGAACCAGAAAGTGGTTCTCATGCCGCTTGAAGCAAGCTCGGTGATCGGCTCGCTGGCTGGCATCGGTGCAATTGCCAAGGAAGTGTTTGGCGATGGCAGCAAGCCGGTTGATCCGGTTCCCACCGCACCTTCGCCGCGCTCGCGCAGCGTTCCCACCACGCGCAGTTAGTCAGGCAGGGCGTCATGATCATCCATTTCCTGTCGCAACTGGGGCTGTGGGGCTGGTTCGTCGCCGGACTTGTCCTGCTCATTCTGGAAATTATGGCGCCCGGTATTTTCTTTATCTGGTTTGGTCTTGCCGCGCTTGTGACCGGCATCTTTGCTTTTCTGCTCGGCTCACTCGTGGGCTTTGGCTGGCAATTGCAAACCGTGCTGTTTCTGGTTCTGGCGGTGGTTTTCGTGCTCGTTGGGCGTCGCGTTTTCGGCTTCAGCGGTCGTCAGGATGAGCCATTGCTCAATCGCCGCGGCGATCAGCTCGTCGGCCAACGTGCGACCCTGACAGAGCCAATTGTCAACGGCCGCGGTCGTATGCGCATCAATGACACGACATGGCGTATCAAAGGCCCCGATTTACCGGCTGGAACCGAGGTGCACATCGTCTCATTTGATCCTGTCACACTTGAAATGGAAGTGGCTGCATAGCGGCCACTTCTCTTCTTTACGCAACACCAATACGAAGCAGATCGTGGAAGTGCACAAGGCCGATTGGCCGACTGTCTTCGACAACAATTAACGCGCCGATATGTTTCTCATTGATGAGGCTGAGCGCAGCGCTTGCCAGCATATTCTGGTCAACGGTTTTGGGCGTGCGTGTCATGATGTCATCAACGGTCAGCTCTGAAAGACTGCGGCTCAGATTGCGTGAAATATCGCCGTCAGTGATAATACCCGCAAGTTGTCCATCGTGCTCAACAACGATCACACAACCAAAGCTCTTATGGGCCTGAACCTTCATGGCATCCGGCATCAATGTGCCCACTGTGACCAGCGGCAGACAGTCACCCTTATGCATGATTTCCCGAACATGGACGAGACTCGCACCGAGCGAACCGCCCGGATGGAAGGTTTTGAAGTCTGTCGGCGTGAAACCACGGGCCTCGAGAAGCGCAATCGCCAATGCGTCACCAATGGCAAGCTGCATCATGGTTGATGTCGTCGGTGCAAGGCCGTGCGGACAAGCTTCCTGTGCCTTTGGCAAAAGCAGAACAACATTGGCCGCGCGTCCAAGCGCCGACTCCTCGCCTGCCGTAATTGCAATCAGCGGGATACGAAAGCGCTGTGAATAATTGACAATGCCCTTAAGTTCGGCCGTTTCGCCCGACCATGAAATCGCAAGGATAACATCATCCGTACCAATCATGCCAAGGTCGCCGTGATTGGCTTCCGCCGAATGCACGAAGAATGCAGAGGTGCCGGTTGATGCGAAAGTCGCCGCAAGTTTGGAGCCAATGTGCCCGCTCTTGCCCACCCCGGTTACAACAAGGCGGCCTTTAGAACCGACAATCGTTCGCACGGCTTCTGCAAACGGTGCAGAAAGGCCATTGTCGAGCGCTTTTTCCAGCGCCACGAGACCCGCGTTTTCGGTTCTGATCGTGCGCAAAGCGGAGGCGATCAAATCCTCCGCAGGCGCGGTATTTTGTGTCGTATCAAGATTTGTCATGACGCCAACGGTTAGCGCCTTCAAAGCTGCTTGTCCAAGCATTTGTTGCCGCACAATAGAGCCACGCAGAAAGCAAATCTCAATAAAGAATTAACCATGAACGTTTACCGTTCGCTTACCACGTTGCAACGAGTTGAAGACATTATGCTTTTTGCCAAATCCACACAGGGCGGCTTATCGCCTTTTGCCAGCAGGTTAACACGCCTGTTGCTGGCAGGCTGTGTTTTGGCAATCAGCAATTCGGTGGCGTTTTCGCAGGATACCCAACTCCGTGGCATTCTTGATGACGACAATCTGTCTGTCGTATCACCCGATCAGGCAACCCTCCGCGATGGTGATGCGTTTGATCCGAATGCGTCCGCTTCGGATGACATTGCAAACGAATCTTATACACCACCCACCGAGCCACAGGCGCCCAAACCTAAACTGGTGACGCCCGTGACTGAGGAAGAGCCGCAGCGCTTTCTTGCCACCGACAATATGCCCGTGGGTGCGGTTACAATTGAAGAGCAGGACAGCACCGGACGCGTCCGCCGTGAGAACTTGCCCGCTATCCCTGAACAGGGCCGACGTTTGCCGCACGAGGCCGATCCGTTTGCGCCCGTGGGCATCCGCACAGGCAATTTCATACTGCGCCCTTCACTTGAACAAGGGATTCGCGCCACCTCCAATGGCGACAATAGCTCAACCGGTTCAAGTGCTGTTCTGTCCGAAACAACGCTCCGTCTGAAGGCTGAATCAGACTGGTCCCGTCATCAGGCAACGCTTGATGCCTCGGGCACCATGAGCAAATCCATTTCCGGGCAGGATGTTTCAGAGCCGCGCGTCGATGTTCGGGGCAATCTGCGTTTCGATCTAAGCAATGAAACAACTGTGAATGCGGGCGCAGGTTATAAATTGCGCCGTGAAAGCGCATCCAGCCCCAACGGCGTCACAGATGCTTTGAAGCGTCCGCTGGTACACACGATTAACGGCAGTCTGGGCATTGAGCGCGACACCGGACTGATTTTCGGTCGTGCAACAGGCCGCGTCGAGCATGAAACTTATGGCGATGCAGAACTTTCTTCCGGCGGCACCGTCAGCCAGAAAGATCGCGACAACACCTATTCCAGCGTAACATTGCGCGGTGGTTTTGCAATTTCGCCCGCGCTTAAGCCCTTTGCTGAGATTGAACTGGGCAAGCGTATTTTTGATGAGCGTATAGACAGCAACGGCTATGAGCGCAGCGGATCACAATATGCCTTGCGCGGCGGCCTGATGTTTGATCGCGGCGAAAAGTTCAATGGCGAAATTTCGGCAGGCTATATGCGCGCCAACAGCGATGATTCCCGTCTTGGCAGCATCAGCGGCCCATCGCTTGCAGCCAGCATCCAATGGTCGCCACTGCGCGGCACCGATGTGCAGCTTTTTGCACAAACCTTGGTCGACACCTCCACGACGCCCGGCGTTTCCGGTGCGCTTCTGCATCTTGCAAGCCTCGAGGTGACGCGGCACGTGCGCTCAAACCTGAGCTTCAACGGCAAGCTCGATCTGAATGTCCGCGACAACAAGGATGGCACAGGAACCGATTACACAATCGGCGCACAGATTGGTGCGACCTATTGGATTAACCGCTTTGTCGGCATTGATGCACGTCTGCGACATGAGTTTCAAACCAGTCAGGTTTCCTATCGCGAATATCACGCCAACAGTGTTTATGTCGGCATGAAAGTGCAGCGATAAAGCGCATGTAAAGCCCTCCGCTCCGAGGCCCTCGCATGAATTTATAGCAGCATAAAAAACCCCGCCTTCATTGCTGAAAGCAGGGTTGATTGATTCTGCCGACGGCTCAGCCTATTCCGGCTGAATGGTCTTGAGAAGATCGGCAATCGAAAATTCGACCGTTGGGCGGATATCCTTGCGCCAAAGCGCAAAAGCCACATTTGCTTCGATAAAGCCTGACTTGGAACCACAGTCAAACGTCCGGCCGTGATAATCAAAGCCATAGAATTTCTGCGCATCGGCAAGCTTGAGCATGGCATCGGTCAGCTGGATTTCATTGCCAGCACCTTTTTCCTGCTTGCTCAGCAGCTCAAAGATTTCTGGCTGAAGAATATAGCGGCCATTGATATAAAGATTGGAAGGTGCCGTTCCCTTGGCTGGCTTTTCAACCATCTGGTTGATTTCAAAGCCACTACCGATGGCATTGCCCTTGCCGACGATGCCGTATTTGTGCGCTTCGTCAGGATCACATTCCTGCACGGCAATCACATTGCCACCGGTCTGCTCATAAAGCTCGACCATTTCCTTGAGGCAGCCTTTCTTCGACTGCATGACCATATCTGGCAGTAACAATGCAAAAGGCTCGTCGCCAACCAGTTCGCGCGCACACCAGACCGCATGGCCTAGGCCAAGTGGAACCTGCTGGCGGGTGAAGCTGGTGGTGCCTGGCTGCGGCTGCAATTCCTGCAGATGCTCAAGCTCCGCTTTCTTGCCGCGCTCGGCAAGCGTGGAATAAAGCTCAACCTGCGCGTCGAAATAATCTTCGATGACAGCCTTGTTGCGTCCGGTGACAAAAATCAGATGTTCGATACCGGCTTCGCGAGCCTCATCCACCACATACTGGATCACGGGCTTGTCGACGACGGTGAGCATTTCCTTGGGGATGGACTTGGTCGCTGGAAGAAAGCGGGTGCCGAGACCGGCGACTGGGAAAACTGCCTTACGGATTTTGCGGATCGAACTCATTCGTCTCCTCGATTTGTTAAAAACAACAGGGCGCTATCAAAGCATTGAAACCACTGCATTTCAATTAGGGCGCTTTCATTAAGAAAGGACGAAATTCCGCCTTTTTCCTTATCACATTCAATAACCCGGCCTTAATGTTACTTGATTCAAATATTTTACAAAATTTCCGGCAATTTCTTTGGTGTAAGCTTGATGGTAAACCAAATGCTAACCCGAAGGCTTTAATTTTAGCGTTACGAGAGTCGGCCCCAAATTCAACACTGGATAGTATTATCAACTTAATGCAATCTGAATGACACAGGCTCGGCAGGAAAGGCAACTCGCCGTTCAACACGGCAGCAATATGATTGCAGAAGGGAAACACAGAATGCTGCGATTTCCATTCACTCTGGGACGAGGAATGCGCGCCAGGATTACGGCAACCGTTGCGGTTGCAATGCTTGCGTCTGCGCTGACAACAGGCAGCGCTTTCGCCGATGCCAATTTCAGAAAATGGGTTTCTGGCTTCCGCACCACCGCGGTTCAGAGCGGCGTATCGCCGTCGATCTTCGACCGCGCGTTCAGAGGCGTCGATTCACCTGATCCCGAAGTGCTGCGCAAAGCCCGCTTTCAGCCCGAATTCAACGAACCCGTCTGGAACTATATCGACAACCGCGTGAATGAGCATTCCGTGGCTGTGGGCCAGAGCATGGCGAAAAAATGGGGTCCGTGGCTTCAGCGCATCGAACAGCGTTTCTCGGTTGATCGCAACATCCTGCTTGCTATCTGGTCAATGGAAAGCAATTACGGTGAAATTCTCAAGCGCGACGATGTGATGATGGATACGATCCGTTCACTGGCAACGCTTGCCTATGCCGATCAGCGCCGCGCCAAATTTGCCCGCACGCAGCTGATCGCCGCGATGAAAATTCTCCAGACAGGCGATATTGATCGCGGCCACCTGACCGGCTCATGGGCGGGTGCAATGGGTCACACGCAGTTCATTCCGACCAGCTATCAGGCCTATGCAGTTGATATTGATGGCAATGGCAAGCGTGACATTTGGAATTCAGTTCCCGATGCGCTTGGCACCGCTGCCAATCTTTTACATCGCAATGGCTGGCAGCCGGGGCGTACCTGGGGCTATGAAGTCGTGCTTCCGGCAGGACGCAAATTCCCATCCGGTTCTCTCAGCGCCGCTGAATGGCAGAGGCTTGGCGTCGTTCGCGCCAATGGCCGCCCCTTCCCCGATGCCAATGAAAAAGTCACGTTGAAGGTCCCCGATGGCCGTCAGGGTCCAGCCTTCCTGATGGGCAAGAACTTCTTCGTCATCAAGCGCTATAACAATGCTGATAAATATGCGCTGGCCGTTGGCCTGCTCGCGGATCGTATCGGCGGTTATCAAGGCCTTCGTCAGGACTGGAACCGTCCTTTCACGCCAATCACCATGAACGAGCGTGAAGAATTGCAGACGCATCTCAAGGCGCTCGGCTATTACGATGGCAAGATCGACGGTAAAATCGGCTCAACATCGCGCAAAGCGATTGAAGCTTTCCAGCAGCGCAATGGCCTACAGCCAGACGGACATCCAAGCGCTGAAGTGCTTTCGGTTCTCCGCCGCCGCTAAAAGCCGCGTTAAAGCAAGGGAGCGTACATTGGTGTACGCTCCTTTTTCTTTCTGGCAAAGGACGCTACTATTCCGCAAGCAGGAAGGTAAGGCCCATGCAGCCACAACGGTTCAAATATTCGATTGGCAACATCGTGGCGACGCTGTTCATTGCCTTTTCGATGGTGCTGACAGCCCTTTCTCATGCATCGGCACAGGAACGCCCACGCACGATTTTCGACCTGCTGTTTGGATCAAAAAAGGCACAGCCCCAGCAACAAATTGAACAGCCCAAACCCAAGCGCACGCGTCCGGTAAAACCGAAGCGCGCGCCGAAGCCTGCAAGTTCCGCAACCCGCCCTGCCCCAGCGCCTGCACCTCAGCCTGAAGTGAATTTCGTCGAAAAAAAGCCCGATGCTAAAAGAGTCCTCGTGGTTGGTGACTTTATCGCTAATGGTCTTGCAGAAGGGCTTGATGTGGCCTTTGCGGACGATCCCGACATACGGATTGTAACGCGTATCAATGGCTCCTCCGGCTTTGTGCGCGACGACCATTTCGACTGGCCCGCCAATATCGGCACCATTCTCGAAGAAGAAAAGCCCGATGCGGTGGTCGCCATGATCGGCTCAAACGACCGACAGGCAATCACAACGAAAGGCCAGAATCTTGCCCCGCGCTCACCCGAGTGGACAGCGGAATATCAAAGCCGCCTTTCCAGTTTCACAAAGCAGATCACAGACAAGAACTATCCGCTGATCTGGGTCGGACAACCGCCGTTTCGCCCCCGTGGCATGTCGCAGGATATGCTTGCCCTCAATGAGATCTATCGCGCCACCTCCGAAAGGGCTGGCGGAAAATTTATCGACGTATGGGATGGCTTCGTGGATGAGGATGGCAATTTTAGCCAGACCGGCTTCGACATTAATGGCCAAACGGCGCGTTTGCGCAGCAATGATGGTATCAACACCACCACGGCAGGCAAGCGCAAGCTCGCTTTCTATGCAGAGAAACCTCTCAAAGCGCTGTTCGGTGACAATCGCGACAATCAGCAATTGCTGCCAACTGCGGAAAAACAAGACCCTTCCAAGCCCGTCGATCGCATCGCGCCGGTGAGTCTGCGCGATATCGACCATGACAAAAGCGGTATCTTGCTGGGTGGAACGCTGGCCCCTCACAAGACCAATAAAGAAAAGTCGGCAAAAGAACAAAAATCCATGCCGGGAAGAGCCGATGATTTTTCGTGGCCGCGCACTAGCGTAAATCCCTGATTACGCAACTTATTTAATGCGTATCAAAAAGGAATATTGCTGAAAAGCCGTGAAATATACGGTACTTCTAAGCCTAAATGTTGAATTTCACAGAGTTCACTTTTGAGACGGCCTCGTTTATCACAAATGCACGCGGCCTGACAAAACGTTGGGCGCATGCGTCTATATTGCATAAGAGGCATCTGAATGAATATTGCATCGAAGCCTCCCGTTGAGAACAACCGGGAGGAGGAACCCCATCTTGCACGCAACCTGTCCAACCGACATCTCCAGCTGATCGCCATTGGCGGTGCGATCGGCACGGGCCTTTTCATGGGGTCAGGGAAGACGATCTCGCTCGCCGGACCATCTATTCTGCTGGTTTATGCAATCATCGGCTTCATGCTGTTTTTCGTGATGCGTGCACTGGGTGAAATCCTTCTGTCCAATCTCGAATATCGTTCATTCGCTGATTTCGCAGGCGACTATCTCGGCCCATGGGCACAGTTCTTCACCGGCTGGACCTACTGGCTCTGCTGGATTGTAACCGGCATTGCCGATGTTGTGGCCGTCTCGGGCTATGTCTCGTTCTGGTATCCCGATCTGGCTCTGTGGATTCCCGCACTTGGCCTAATTGGTGTCTTGCTGCTGCTGAACCTGCCAAATGTGCGCAACTTCGGTGAAATCGAGTTCTGGTTTGCGCTGATCAAGATCGTGGCAATCGTCGCCCTTATTTTGGCAGGCGCCTATATGCTGATCACGAATTTCACGCTGCCGAACGGCACGCAGGCTTCGGTCACGCATCTCTGGGCCAATGGCGGCTTCTTCCCAAAAGGTTTCTTTGGCTTTGTGGCTGGCTTCCAGATTGCGGTTTTCGCTTTCGTCGGCATTGAGCTTGTTGGTACAGCTGCCGCTGAAACCGAGAACCCAATGCGCAACCTGCCAAAGGCCATCAACTCGATTCCGATCCGTGTTGTGCTTTTCTACGTCGGTGCGCTGTTCGTGATTATCACAGTTATTCCATGGGATCAGGTTGATCCAGGCTCAAGCCCGTTTGTGGCTATGTTCTCGCTGGCCGGCCTTGGTATTGCCGCCCATGTTGTGAACTTCGTGGTGCTGACGTCTGCAACATCGAGCGCCAATTCCGGCATCTATTCGACATCGCGTATGATCTATGGTCTTGCAACATCGCGTCTCGCCCCGCAGACGCTCGGCAAGCTGAACAGCCGTAAAGTGCCCGTGAATGCGCTATTCTTCTCCTGCATCTTCCTTCTTGCAGGCGTTGTGCTGCTTTATGCAGGCCAGAGCATCATCGAAGCCTTTACCATCGTCACGACGATTTCAGCGCTTCTCTTCATCTTCATCTGGTCAATTATTCTGGCTTCTTATCTTCAGTATCGCCGCAAGCGTCCTGATCTGCATGAAAAGTCAACATTCAAAATGCCGGGCGGCCGCGCTGCCGTTGCCATGGTCTTTGCCTTCTTTGCCTTCATTCTCTGGGCGCTGGCACAGGAACCGGATACGGCGGTTGCTCTGAAAATAACACCTGTTTGGTTTGTGCTCTTGGGCATAATCTATCTGGTAATTCGCAAAAACCGCCAGAAGAGCTAACACAAAGATAAAAAAGCCCGGCTTCAAGCCGGGCTTTTCATTGGAATGCTGTTCGAATTAACGCGGTAAAACTGACGACCCCATCAAATCCGCATCGATTGCATGAGCGACCTGACGGCCTTCACGTATGGCCCAGACAACCAGCGACTGGCCGCGGCGCACATCGCCTGCTGCATAGAGCTTATCGACATTGGTGCGATAATTGCGCGTGTTAGCCTTCACAGAGGTTCCGCCGCGACGATCCGTTGCGATTTCGAGCTTGTCTCCAAGTTCCTTGAGCACACTGTTTTCAGCCGGACCAAAGAAGCCAATGGCGATAAAAGCAAGATCAGCCTTGATGAAGAATTCGGAACCCGCAATCGGCTTGCGCTTTTCATCAACCTGACAGCACTTCACATGAGTGAGCTTGCCATCTTCGCCGATGAATTCAAGCGTTGCCACCTGAAACTCGCGATTAGCACCTTCAGCCTGACTGGAAGATGTGCGCATCTTGGTTGCCCAATAAGGCCAGACGCTGAGCTTGTCTTCTCGTTCAGGCGGCTGCGGACGAATATCAAGCTGCGTGACATTGACCGCGCCCTGACGGAAAGCCGTACCAACGCAGTCGGACGCCGTATCACCACCGCCGACGACGACGATATGCTTGCCTCCGGCTAGGATCGGCGCTTCGTGCCAGGCGACCGATTCAATATTTTCGCGGCCAACGCGACGGTTCTGCTGCACGAGATAAGGCATGGCATCATGCACGCCTTCAAGGTCTGCACCCGGAATACCAGCCGGACGCGGCTTTTCAGAACCGCCCGAATAAAGCACTGCGTCATAGGTATCGAGCAGACCGCGCAGCGGCTTGTCGACACCGATATTCACGCCGCAAAGAAAACGAACGCCTTCGCCTTCCATCTGCGCAACCCGACGGTCGATCAGGTGCTTTTCCATCTTGAAATCAGGAATGCCATAGCGCAGCAGACCACCCGGACGGCTTTCGCGTTCATACACATCGACCATGTGACCTGCGCGTGCAAGCTGCTGTGCAGCTGCAAGACCTGCCGGACCAGAACCGATAATCGCCACCGACTTGCCGGTCTTCTGCGCTGCTGGCTGCGGCACGATATAGCCAAGCTCATAGGCCTTGTCGCCCAGTGCCTGTTCAACCGTCTTGATCGCAACAGGCGCGTCTTCAAGGTTTAATGTGCAGGCTTCCTCGCAAGGTGCCGGACACACCCGACCGGTAAACTCGGGGAAGTTATTGGTCAGATGCAGGTTGCGGATCGCCTGATCCCAGTTGTTGTTATAGACGAGATCGTTCCAGTCCGGGATCTGGTTGTGAACAGGACAACCCGTGTCACCATGACAGAATGGAATGCCGCAATCCATGCAGCGTGCCGCCTGCTTTTGCACCTCACCATCCGTCATCGGCAGCGTGAATTCACGGAAGTGACGAATACGATCCGATGCAGGCTGATACTTTGCTACCTGCCGGTCGATCTCAAGAAAACCAGTAACTTTACCCATTATTCCATGCTCCTCTCACAATGCCGTGCGCCATTTCAGGCGCACAAGCACCGCGTCGTGATTTTGACTTTTACTCAGCTGCAACGCCGATCTGCATACGTTCCATCTCTTCCAGAGCGCGGCGATATTCGACCGGCATGACCTTCACGAATTTCGGGCGATAGCTCTCCCAATTATCGAGAATGTCCTTGGCACGCGTGGAACCAGTGTAATGCAGATGGTTGGCAATCAGCTGCACCAGACGTTCTTCGTCGTGGCGCGTCATGTTTGCCGATACATCGACACGGCCCTTGTGCATCAGATCGCCACCGTGATGATGCAGCTTTTCAAGCATGTCATCTTCTTCCGGCACCGGTTCCAGCTCGACCATCGCCATGTTGCAGCGCTGTGCGAAGTCACCTTCTTCATCAAGCACATAAGCAACGCCGCCCGACATACCGGCTGCAAAGTTACGGCCAGTCTGACCGATAACGACAACCACGCCACCCGTCATATATTCGCAGCCGTGATCACCCACGCCTTCGACAACCGTGACCGCGCCCGAGTTACGCACGGCGAAACGCTCGCCAGCCACACCGCGGAAGTAGCACTCGCCTTCAAGCGCTCCGTAAAGCACGGTATTGCCTGCGATGATCGAGTTTTCAGCCACGATCCGCGTGTCTTCCGGTGGACGTATGACAATACGACCACCCGAAAGACCTTTGCCGATATAGTCGTTGCCATCACCAATAAGTTCAAACGAGATACCGCGGGCAAGAAACGCACCAAAAGACTGGCCAGCCGTACCGCGCAGGGTAACGGCAATGGTGTCTTCTGGTAGACCCTTATGACGGAAGCGCTTGGCCACTTCGCCCGAAAGCATTGCACCTGCCGAACGGTCGACGTTCTTGATGGCGACATCAATCTTGACCGGCGTCTTGTTTTCCAGCGCTGGCATGGCTTCGGCAATCAACTGGCGATCCAGAACATCTTCAATCGGATGATGCTGACGCTCGGTCCAGAAGATTTCGTGCTTCTCGGCTTCCGGCTTGTAGAAGATACGGCTGAAGTCGAGGCCTTTGGCCTTCCAGTGATCAATCATGGTCTGCTTTTCGAGCAGTTCCGTTTCGCCGATGATCTGTTCAAGCTTGGTAAAGCCCATTTCTGCCAGCAATGCGCGCACTTCTTCTGCGAGATAGAAGAAGAAGTTAATCACATGTTCGGGCGTGCCCTTGAAGCGCTTGCGCAGAACAGGGTCCTGTGTGGCAACACCCACAGGGCAGGTGTTGAGATGGCACTTGCGCATCATGATGCAGCCAGCGGCGATCAGCGGAGCGGTCGAGAACCCGAATTCGTCGGCACCAAGCAGCGCCCCGATGATGACATCACGACCAGTGCGAAGACCACCATCAACCTGCAGCGCAATGCGCGAACGAAGACCATTGAGCACCAGCGTCTGGTGGGTTTCGGCAAGGCCGATTTCCCACGGCGAACCGGCATGCTTGAGCGATGTCAGCGGCGATGCACCGGTGCCACCATCATAGCCCGAAATGGTGATGTGATCGGCGCGCGCCTTGGCTACACCGGCCGCAACCGTACCGACACCCACTTCCGACACCAGCTTGACCGAAATATCGGCGGTTGGGTTGACGTTTTTGAGATCATAGATCAGCTGCGCCAGATCTTCGATCGAATAAATGTCATGGTGTGGCGGAGGCGAAATGAGGCCAACGCCGGGCGTCGAGTGACGCGTCTTGGCAATGGTTGCATCAACTTTATGGCCCGGCAGCTGGCCGCCCTCACCCGGCTTTGCACCCTGCGCAACCTTGATCTGGATAAGATCGGAGTTGACCAGATATTCGGTCGTCACACCGAAGCGGCCCGATGCCACCTGCTTGATCGCAGAGCGTTCAGGGTTTGGCGTACCATCCGGCAGAGGATAGAAACGATCCGGCTCCTCACCGCCCTCACCCGTGTTCGACTTGCCGCCAATGGCGTTCATCGCACGTGCAAGCGTGGTATGGGCTTCACGCGAGATCGAGCCAAACGACATGGCGCCCGTCGAGAAGCGCTTGACGATGTCGGCTGCGGACTCAACCTCTTCGATGGCGACCGGCTTGCGGCCATTTGCTTCTGCAAAACGAATATCGAACAGGCCGCGAATGGTCTTTGCCTGTGCCGCCTTCGAGTCGAGCATGGACGTGTATTCTGTGAACGTATCCGGGTTCGAGGTGCGCACGGCGTGCTGCAATTTCGCAACCGCATCCGGCGACCAGAGATGTGCTTCACCACGCATACGGTAGGCATATTCGCCACCGACTTCGAGTGCTGTCAGCAGAACCGGGTCGTTGCCGAACGCATCGGTGTGACGACGCACGGTTTCTTCCGCAATCTGTTCAAGACCAACGCCTTCGATGCTCGTTGCTGTGCCGAAGAAGAACTGATCGACAAAGCTCGTCTGCAAGCCAACAGCATCGAAAATCTGCGCACCGCAATAGGACTGATAGGTCGAAATGCCCATCTTGGACATGACTTTGAGAATGCCCTTGCCAATCGACTTGATGTAGCGCTTGACCACTTCATGTTCATCGACTTCGGGCGGGAACTCGCGGCGGCGATGCATGTCGAGCAACGTATCAAAGGCGAGATACGGATTGATTGCTTCCGCGCCATAACCGGCAAGACAAGCGAAGTGATGCACTTCGCGCGGTTCACCCGATTCAACAACCAGACCGACCGAAGTCCGCAGACCCTTGCGGATCAGGTGATGGTGGACAGCAGCCGTTGCCAAGAGCGCCGGGATCGGAATGCGATCCGGCCCAACCTGACGGTCCGACAGGATAACGATGTTATAGCCGCCATGAACCGCTGCTTCCGCACGGTCGCACAGACGCTCAATCGCACCATGCATACCCGCCGCGCCTTCACCGACATTATAGGTAATATCGAGCGTCTTGGTGTCAAAACGGTCTTCCGTGTGACCAATGGAACGGATTTTTTCGAGATCGCCATTGGTCAGGATCGGCTGACGCACTTCCAGACGCTTGCGGCGCGAGGTGCCAACCAGGTCAAAAATGTTCGGGCGCGGACCGATGAAAGAGACAAGGCTCATCACCAGCTCTTCACGGATCGGATCAATCGGCGGATTGGTGACCTGCGCGAAGTTCTGCTTGAAATAGGTATAGAGCAGCTTCGACTTGTCAGACATCGCCGAAATCGGCGTATCCGTCCCCATCGAACCGATGGCTTCCTGACCGGTGGTGGCCATTGGCGACATCAAAAGTTTGGTATCTTCCTGCGTGTAACCGAAGGACTGCTGACGGTCGAGAAGACTCACATCTTTGCGCAGCGCACGTGGTTCGACCGGATTCAAGTCTTCCAGAATGAGCTGCGTGTTTGCCAACCACTGCTTATAGGGATGCTTCTGCGCGATCTGCGACTTGATTTCCTCATCTGAAACGATGCGGCCTTCTTCCATATCGATAAGCAGCATACGACCCGGCTGAAGACGCCACTTCTTGACGACCTTTTTTTCCTCGACAGGCAAAACGCCCGCTTCGGAAGCCAGAATGACGAAATCATCGTCTGTCACAATATAACGGGCCGGACGCAGACCGTTACGGTCGAGCGTTGCACCAATCTGCCGACCATCAGTAAAGGCAACGGCGGCAGGACCATCCCATGGCTCCATGAGAGCTGCATGATATTCATAGAACGCACGGCGCTCTTCCGACATCAGCTTGTTGCCCGACCATGCTTCCGGGATCAGCATCATCATCGCATGTGCGAGGCTGTAGCCACCCTGATGCAGGAATTCGAGCGCGTTATCGAAACAGGCCGTATCCGACTGGCCTTCATAAGAGATCGGCCAGAGCTTGGAAATGTCGTTGCCAAACAGCTCCGAATCCACAGATGCCTGGCGGGCAGCCATCCAGTTGACGTTGCCGCGCAGCGTGTTGATTTCGCCGTTATGAGCGACCATGCGATAAGGATGGGCCAGACGCCATGACGGAAAAGTGTTGGTTGAAAAGCGCTGATGAACGAGCGCCACAGCACTTTCAAAACGCGGATCTTTCAGATCGTTGTAATAGGCACCCACCTGATAGGCCAGGAACATGCCCTTATAAACGACGGTGCGCGCCGACATGGAGACAATATAGAAGCCCTTATCGTCGCCGTCGTTTTCTTGATAAATGCGATTGGAAATGACCTTGCGCAGCACGAACAGGCGGCGCTCAAATTCATCGTCGCTTTCAATGATTGCGCTACGGCCGATGAAAACCTGAACGTGGAAAGGTTCAGTCGCGGCAATTTCAGGGGCTTTGGACAGCGAAGAATTATCAACCGGCACCTGACGAAAGCCGATGAAGGTTTGACCTTCCGAGCCAATCACTTCCTTGACGACTTCTTCAATATGCGCACGCAATTCAGCGTCGCGCGGCATGAACAGATAGCCGACAGCATAATGACCGGGCTGCGGCAGATCGATACCCTGACGCGCCAATTCTTCACGAAAGAAGCGATCTGGAATCTGCACCAGAATGCCTGCACCATCCCCCATCAGAGGGTCGGCGCCAACGGCTCCGCGATGGGTGAGATTTTCAAGCATCTTGAGGCCGTTTTCGACGACCTGATGCGACTTCTGGCCCTTCATATGCGCAATAAAGCCAACGCCACAGGCGTCGCGTTCATTGCGCGGATCATAGAGGCCTTGGGCGGGCGGTGTACCCGCCGAAGTTCGCATTTTTCGGGTGGCATTGGTGGAATTGGTCGCAGCTTTGAACGTTCCGTTCTGACCGTTGTGTAAATCCACATGCGATACAGATGGCGTCAAATGCGGCATCGTCATTTCCTCCAAAGAGCGCACAACCCTGCGCGCGTTACGATAATGAACCGGAACGACTATTCGTTCCGCAACTGATTACGAGGCGCGTCTGATCCGAAAACCGTTTCACGTTTTCCGGCATACGCTTTAGTTTAGATGTATGGGAGCCTTGTCGAAAAGGCGTTGGACGACGTTCCGGGGGCGTACGGTCAAAGCCGCCGCGGGGGAATATTGTTTAAGCGCCTTAGTCTTTCAGGCTCGGACAAGCGACCTCAGCCCGCCAGAACGGCGCACCAAACTCCCCTGTCTTAATTGAATGCCGCTACCGCCGGTTTGTCCGATTGCACGACACTCTCTTTCTGCGACAAGAAAATGTCCCAGCGAGACACCAGCCTATCACAGTGTTGAATTGGACAGCGCCGAACAATTAGTCAGCATTGCTGTCCTAATTACGTATGACAGAATTCAAATTCGCTCACAAGATGGAAACTTGATTTTTTTGAGCTTATTGCGAAACAAAATGTCGCAGAAACGTGTTCGACCAACATTTAGTTGCGCAAAAGACTGATTGCGTCAGTTTGGCGCGCCTCGCTGCACGCAGTAAAAGCTTCTAAAAGTGGCAGCGGCCGGCTGCTTTTTCGCGCATACTGGTCTTACGCCGGTAACCCGTTGCGTCTATATACCTCCCATAGATGATCATATTGTGAGCGGAGAACAACATGCATTTTGCTTCCGACAATTGGGCTGGTGCCCATCCGAAGATCGCTGAAAGCCTTTCGCTGCATGCCAATGGTTTTGCTGCTGCCTATGGCGCCAGCGAAATCGACAAACGCGTGGAACAGCGTTTCAACGAGTTGTTCGAACGCGAAGTCGCAGTGTTCTTTGTCGGCACAGGCACTGCGGCCAACTCTTTGGCCCTCGCCAGCGTCAACCGTCCCGGTGGCGTTTCTCTCGTGCATCGCGAAGCGCATGTGATCGAAGATGAATGCGGTGCGCCGGAATATTTCACCGGCGGTGCACGTCTGCATCCGATTGACGGGGCAATGGGTCGTATCGATCCTGAACTGCTCAAGCGCGAACTCAAGCGCTTTAATCCTGCCTTTGTCCATGCAGGCCAGCCGATGGCAGTCAGCATTACGCAGGCCACGGAAGTCGGCACGCTTTATCAGCCTGAACATATTGCGACGATCTCAAAAATTTGCCGCGATGCGGGTCTGCCGCTGCATATGGACGGTGCACGTTTTGCCAACGCTCTTGCGTCGCTGGATATGACGCCTGCCGAAATGACATGGAAACAGGGCGTCGACATCGTATCCTTTGGCGGCACCAAAAATGGTTGCTGGTGTGCGGAAGCGCTTGTCTTCATGGACCCTGCCCGCGCACGCGACCTGCCTTTCATCCGCAAACGCGCAGCCCAGCTTTTCTCAAAGACGCGCTTCATCGCAGCGCAGTTTGATGCCTATCTTGCAGATGATCTCTGGATCGAACTCGCGAAGCACTCAAATGCGCTTTCTGCGCGCCTTGCCCGTCATATCGATGTATCCAGTCAGATGCGTCTTGCATGGAAGCCGGAAGCCAATGAAGTTTTCGCGATTATGAAACAGTCGGTCTATGATCGCCTGCGGGAAGCTGGCGCAATTTTCTACGACTGGAATCCACCACATTCTGAAGTCAACCGCATCAGTGAAGGCGAGATTTTCGCGCGTTTCGTGACAAGCTTTGCCAATACAGAAGAAGAAATCGATCAGTTCGGCAAGCTGATTGCTTAACAATGAAAAAGCGGCGCACATGGCGCCGCTTTCCTTATAGATGAATATCAGCAGAGTTTAGTGAGCGGTTTTCGTCTCAATCTGCTGCGCATCGCCGACTGGCGCTTTGCTGACTTCGATCTTGCGCGGCTTCATCTGTTCGGGAATTTCGCGCTTAAGATCAATATGGAGCAAGCCATTTTTAAGGCTTGCACCGGCTACTTCAACAAAGTCTGCAAGCTGGAAGCGGCGTTCGAAAGCACGCGAAGCAATGCCGCGATAAAGCACTTCACTGGTTTCAGACGCATCGTCCTCAGCCTTTTGACCCTTGACGGTCAACTGATTGCGATGGGCTTCAATTTCAAGTTCGCTTTCCGAAAAGCCTGCAACGGCCATGGTGATGCGATAGGTGTTCTCACCGGTCCGCTCAATATTATAGGGCGGATAAGACTGCGAACCTTCTGGCGATGCGAGTGTATCGAGCATCGAAGAGAAGAGACGGTCAAAACCAACGGTGGAACGATAGAGTGGCGAAAAATCAACGTGACGCATGTGTAAGCCCTCCTTAAGAGCGACAAAGATGCACTATATTGGCGGCAGAACTCCCATTCTGGCGAATTCTTTGTGCCGGCGATCCCGTTATCGGCAACCGCAAAACTCATTTGGGAATGCTGCTTTTTTATTTCAAGAGCGATTTTTTCAGGCCGCGCAAAAAACCGACAATGCCTTTTCGTCAACAATTCGATAAAATTACACGGCTTATCACTTGCCGTAATAACTCCTGATCGTTTGGGAGCCGCAAATTGGGGTCTTTGCCACCCATGAACCAAAAATGAACATCATCTTCGGCGAGCGTTCAGGTGCTTGGGGCTATCGTCCCACTATGCCTGCCGAGAGGCGGGTTTATCAAAGGATCACGGTTATGAAAAAAGCTCTTCTTGCTTTTGCCGCACTCGCCACCATCGCGACTGGAGTCGCGACAAAGTCCTACGCAGCCAATAATGGTCTGCTTATACAGACCCAGTACTATGACGATGATGGTTATCGTCCGCCGATGCCGCCCCGCGGCGGACCGCGTCCCGGTTGGGATGGTCCAGACAGAGGCCCAGGCCGCGGACCGGGCTGGGGCGATGAAGCCATGCGTCGCGAAATCATCAGTCCGCGCCGCATCGCCCGCTCGCTTGAACGCCGCGGTTATGATGTCGGCGATATACGCCGAGATCGCGGCGCCTATTTCGTTAAAGCCACGCGCCCCAACGGTCGCCGTGTCATCGTGGTGGTTGATGCGTTCAGCGGTCGCATTCTTGATGAGCGCCGCGCCGGGCGCGGCTGGTAAGTATCAAACAGTTCAACCTGGGTAACGTCCCTTGCACAGGTTGTTTTCTGAACCGGAAGTCTGCGTTCAGGCTTCCGGTTACTTTTTGTAATAGTTTAGCCCGCTATAATGGTCTTAGAATATCGAACCTGGGCACACGAGTGAAATGCCAGATTTTCTTTTTGAGACCAACGCCAACCCCATACCGGCGGGCACACAATCTGGCATGTTCAAAACGCGGGACGGCAAGAGTCTGCGTTATGCACTGGTGAAATCACCGACAAAACCATCGCGTGGTACGATCGTTTTGCTACAAGGCCGCAACGAGTTTATCGAAAAATACTTCGAAACCATATCCGACCTGACAAACCGCGGCTTCCATGTCGCGACCTTCGACTGGCGCGGCCAAGGCGGATCGCACAGGCTGCTCAAAGACCGCTTTCGCGGCTATGTGGGCCGCTTTAGCGATTACACCAATGATCTTGATCAGTTTCTCACTGACATTGTTCTGCCAGACTGCCCACCCCCCTTTTATATGTTGGCGCATTCAGCAGGTGCACTGATTGCCTATGCGTCGATCCCAAAGCTTGCATCACGCATAACCCGGATTGTGCTTTGTGCACCCTTGATGGGACTTGGCGGATCGCAATCAAGCGATGACAAGATGCGCCGCATCACCATTGCCTTGCGCATGATCGGCTTTGGCAGGCTTTATGCCGCAGCAGGGCGCAAAATGATGAACCGGCCTTTTGCGAATAACCCGCTGACCAGTGATCCCGCGCGTTTCATGCGCAATATGGAAGTTGTCCGTAGCCATGCCGATCTGGCGCTTGGCGGCCCGACCATACGCTGGATTGCAGGCGCGCTTGAAACCGCATCGCGCATCAACCGACCAGACTTTTATCAGGGACCGGCTGTCCCTGTTCTGATTATTGCAGCCGGTAATGATCGGGTGGTTTCCACACCGGCGATTGAGCGCTTTGTAGCACGCACGCGCAATATTTCGCTCGTGGTCGTCGATGGTGCCCGCCACGAGATACTTCAGGAGGCTGACTTCTATCGTGAGCAGGCTCTGGCTGCCTTTGATGCCTTCATTCCCGGCAATTCGGAAACAGAAATAGCAAGCACAGAGCCAACTCAACTCATTTAGCTGTTGATCAGCTCCAGTGCGGCCTGATGCAGCTCTACAGATGCGGCTGCAACAATATCGCCACCCTTCTCTGCCGGCCCCCCATCGCGCTGCGTGACAACACCGCCTGCCTGTTCAATGATCGGGATCAGCGCGACAATATCATAGGGCTGCAAGCCTGCTTCAACAACAATATCCGTGAAGCCGCCCGCAAGCATGGCGAAAGCATAGCAATCGACGCCATATCGCGACAGACGCACGGAATTTTCCAGTCGATCGAACCCTTTGCGCAATTCGCCTTTGAAGAGCGCAGGCGTCGTCGTGAACATTGTTGCATCTTCAAGAGTGGCCTGTGAGCGCGTAGCTAAACGCTGCTCGACGCCATCACGCACCAGATAAGACCCTTCACCGTCGCTATAAAATAACTCGCCCGTAAAAGGCTGAGACATCATGCCTGCCTTGGCATCGCCGTCGACAGTCAGACCTACAAGCGTTCCCCATACGGGCAAACCCGAAATGAAAGCACGGGTTCCATCAACAGGATCGATAACCCAGACATGGCTGCGATCAATATTTTCGGGGCCGTATTCTTCACCGAGAATGCCGTGTTCTGGAAACTCGCGCCCGATCACTGCACGAATCGCGCGCTCCGCTGAACGGTCGGCTTCCGTCACCGGATCAAATCCCGAAGTGTATTTATTATCGATCTCGTTGAACCTGCGAAACCTTGGCAAGGTTTCAGCTGCCGCCGCCGCTGCGACCTCGGAAAAAAATGCCCTGTCGATCAGCAATTCCAATCTCCCATTTCCATAACGTGATGCATTCCTATGCAATCCATACCAACAATGCAAATAATTTGAGCAAAATAGATTTAGCTCAAAAATTATGCGTAATTTCTTGACCTATCAGGGTTTTCAGCATAACTTAAAGGTCAGACAGGCTGTCCTGTCGGTGCCTTTCGGGGCATTTCCTCCCTAGTCTTTGGCCGCGCCTTCTTCATTGGGGCGCGGCTCTTTTTATCTACGATACTTTTGGAGTTTCCAGCGTCTTTGGCAGCCCTATTCCGCTGCGAGTGACGGCATGACCAGAAGCTCACCCGGCAAAGATGTCAGGTCACTCAGAAACTGATAGAGATCAGCGCAAAGTGCGTCAAAGCCAACAAGCTTCTGTAAGCTCTGCTCGTTCATATAGAGGCTGCGGTTGATTTCGATCTGCAGGGCAAAGCACGACTGGGCAGGCCGACCATAATGTTCCGTGATAAAGCCGCCCGCATAGGGCTTGTTATGGGCAACCGTATAGCCAAGCCCCTGAAGAAGCTCCATCGCAGCCTGCGTCAGCTGCTCACTGCATGAACGGCCAAAACGATCCCCAATAATGAAATCAGGACGGTCACTTAGTTCGCCCACGCGCGTACCGCCCGGCATGGAATGGCAATCTATCAGCACAGAATAGCCAAAACGCTCATGGGTGGACTTCAGCAGATCATCGAGTGCGCGGTGATAGGGCTTATAAATATCTTCGATGCGATAAAAAGCTTCCCGCAGCGATATACGCCCCGAATAAATGGTCTGCCCCTCGCCAACCAGACGCGGCACTGTTCCCAAACCGCCTGCCACGCGTGCAGACTGGCTGTTGACGAAGGGCGGCAGCGGCTCAATGAACATGCGCGGATCAAGCTCATAGGGCTCGCGGTTTACATCGAGAAACGCCCGCGGAAAATGTGCTTTAAGCAAAGGCGCGCCCAAGCGCGGCACCGTCGCAAAAAGTTCATCCACATAGCAGTCTTCCGAATAGCGAATTGCCAGCGGGTCGAGACGCGTCTCTTCAAGGAATGAGAGCGGATAGGCGCGGCCGCTATGGGGGGAATTGAAAACAAAGGGAATGCGCTGCTGCGCAGGCGCGCAAAGCTCAAAAGGGGGGATCAGATGAAAATCGCGTTCCAGACTCATACGTCAACCCGTTTCGATTGCCTTGTGACAGCGCGCCACCCGATCAATTTGCACCAAAAGTAGCACCTTATTCTAGTCCGGCCCGATGCAATATCCAAATTTTAAGCCACCACCTTTCCTCCTATTGGCTGGCCTCTTAAATCGTGCAAAGCTGTAACACATAACAGCATGTTGCCAAACAGTGGCCATAACAATTAACATTTGCGCGAGCATTCATTTCATATTTACCAAAAGCGCGTTTTCTAGTGTGCAAAATGAGTCGTTATCTTCGCTGCACCTTGCGAACGGACGACATGAAATTCGGACGGACCAATGAAAAGAATTCTGCTAGCTGAAGACGATAATGATATGCGTCGCTTCCTCGTGAAAGCACTGGAAAAAGCAGGCTATCACGTCACCCATTTCGACAATGGCGCAAGCGCCTATGAAAGACTGCGCGAAGAACCGTTTTCGCTGCTGCTCACTGATATTGTCATGCCGGAAATGGACGGTATTGAGCTCGCGCGCCGTGCGACTGAAATCGACCCGGATCTCAAGATCATGTTCATCACCGGCTTCGCTGCCGTTGCATTGAACCCCGATTCGGACGCTCCGCGCGACGCAAAAGTGCTTTCCAAGCCATTCCATCTGCGCGATCTGGTGAACGAAATCGAAAAGATGCTGATCGCTGCCTAAACCAAACCATTCCAACACAGGAACCGGTTTTTACAAGCAATGCGCCTGTTTGTGCGTCCATACGGACGCACAATGCTTTTGAGCTGCCTGTGGCATTCCTGGCATACGATAAACTATTCACGAAAAAGACAAAAAACTTCAAAAAGAGCATTGACGGGCGCAACGCGATATGGTGTATGCGCCACATCGAATGGGCGTATAGCTCAGCGGGAGAGCACTACATTGACATTGTAGGGGTCACAGGTTCAATCCCTGTTACGCCCACCATTCGAACCTCACAAAAATTGACGTTTTATTTATATATTACAGTAACTTAGCAGTCCGCTGCGATCAGTCAAATCCCCTCACCTTCGCCCCAAAAACGGCTTTGAAAACATTAAATAATCCCATTCGTTCCCCTCACCTTTTTCTCCCTCCCTCAATGCCCCTTCTTCTGCCCTTCTCATTCCTTCCGCTTAAACCGTTCTGTGATGATTTCAAATAGAGCGTCACTGATCCACATGCCGCATACGCCGACGACGAATGCAGCTGCATGAAGCCCGACATTGGAACCGTCATCCGGTGGCAGTGGAAAGTTCATAGCTCTGAGATAATGCACAATCGGTCCGGTCAGATAACCCGCCGCCAGAGCACCACAGATTGGCGAAGCGATCGTTTCCCGCATAGATGCTTTCTTGCGGGAGAGTGCGCGAAGTATCCCCCCTGCAAAGCCAGCGATAAGCACCGAAGTTTTCAGGCCGTATTCATTGAACGGATCATTCATCACTGACCGTTGCCCCTCTTATTTCTCATCATGCTTTGCGCATTCATCTTTCGACCAGACGCCCCCGGCACAGCCTCGAACAATTGTGCGGTCAATCCTACGCTGATCGGCTTCTGTTGCACCGCGTGCACCCATTAGATCGGATCCAAGGACACTACGGACGCCTTGAACATTTGCCGGTCCTGAATGTCCACACCCCGCCAGCATCGATACACTGATCATAAGAGAGAGCAGCCCCAAGGGCTTTGTCAGTCGCTTCATTGTTCTGTCTTTCGATTTTCGTTTCGGCACTGGCTCGACCGTCACGCTTGCCGATCACATACCCAGCGGCCAGACACAAAAAAGCCGCCAGAACAGCGGCGGCGGTCATCTTCAACCAGTTCGGGATTAAGGCCCAGATCATGACAAATCGGCCTGTAGCTCTTTAACGGCTTTGAACAAATCGCGACGTCGCTTAATGCCGTAGATTGCAAAGCCGATGATCGCCGCACTGAAAACAAGCTGCACACGCCAATACAGCCCGCCAAGAAATGAACCAACGCCGCTGACTGCCGACATGATTGCAGCCCCTGCCCACGTCCATACTGTCTTACTGTGCGATGGCTTGGTGCCAAGCTCACCCGGATCAGCAACAACCGGCACCTGTTCTACGATAACCTCTGCGGCTGGCTGGACAACTCCAGCAGTCTTCACCTTGTTCAGAACAGCTTCAATTTTTGCAGGGGTAACAAGCGCCTTATTCAGCGGATCGCCAGTGTAATAGCTCTGGCCGCGTGTCAGATCACGGTGGGCACCCTTGGTTGCGGCCAGCACCGGGAAAGATGCCCACTCCTGCGCGAGACGTTTGCCAAACTCTGTCCGGCTGATCTTGCCAGAGATGAAATCATGATACCCGCGACGGATAAGCAGGTGATAGCCGAGGCGATCCTGCAAATCCGGGTCAAACACCTGTGTGCCGCGCAAGCCAAGCTCCTGAGCCAATCCTTGCAAAGTGGCTCGCATGAACTGATAGCGACCGGACGCCGACGATTTGAAGCGCTTGGGAAAAGATGCCTGGGCGTCAATCAGTTCGCCAAGCGTCATGCTGGTGATCTGCTTTGGCAACTTTCCCTGATTATGACCATAGATCACGTCATAAGATGCGCGGCCTGTGCTTCCGACTTCTGTCTGTGCAATAAAGTCGAGCAAAAGCGCCGCGCCTGCTGGCACGGTTCTGTCCATTGTGTTTACCTTTTTTTGTGATTGAGAGGGTCTTGAAAACGATAGACTTTTGACTAAATCCAAGCCGTCATTCCAACATTTAACGTTCGATCAAATGGAGGTTTCGATGAACGACCGTTTGTTTGACAGTCCTGTTTTTGTGAAGGACGGCCCCTACCTTGTTCGAGAAATTGCCAGCATCGGGGATGCGCTAGATTTTCTTTACGAATGGCCCGAACACGACCGTGGCCTCGTTTACGAAATCGCTTGGAAAGCGTGCTGCGATAGTCACGATGGCATCAAACCAGTCAACGCGGCTGAAAACGCCATTAGAGGTTTTGCCAAGAAACGCGGCATACTCGAAGAACCAGAAGTCGTGCTTCCATGGATGAAGGGCAAACAATCAGGAGGCGGCGTAGTTCAGGCTTGAAGAAGCACCATGATTTGGTTTCTGATAATTGAAGCGGCTATTCTCGCTACACTTTCATATGTGGTAGCTTCAATAGGCTGGAAAGAGATCAGGTATTACATGAACAACCGTCGTAAGTTATAGCACACGGTATGGATCAGGACCCCGGCCTCATCGCCGGGGTTTTTGTTTGTGTTTTCTTGATTTTATGGGATGATCTGTAAGCGCAGGTGAGGTGTGACCATCAAGCTAGCGCGGCCTCGGTATGTACCCCCGTGCTGCCGGGGCTTTTCTTTATTTCCTTTCGGCAATAAAAAACCGCCTCAAGGGCGGTGCGGTCTGGTGGGTTGGTTGAGTGGTCAGGCTTCAGACGGCCAGATGATGGCGTCAACGATGGCACGGGCTGCGGCTTCATCTTCCGCCGCCTCGACGTCGCGCTTGGCACCGAGGCGGATGCTTTCGATCATTGCGCCGATCTGCTGCCATTGCGCGAAAGCGCCGAGGACGATGTTGGCAACTTCATCAAGTGTTTCAGCAGTTATTCCAATTTCTGATGACAGGAGTGGATAATCTGCCGCTTGTGGGCTGGTGGCAGCTTTGAATGCCTGCGCCTCTGCCACCTTCTGTTGATACGTCATTGCCTGGCCGTTGCCCGGCGTGATGTATTTCAAGCGTTCGTTTTCTGCCGCCGTATCCACCTGTTTAGCAAGCTGTCTTTTGATGTCAGCCAGTGATGGGCTTTCGCCTCCCTGCGGATTTGCCAGTAACGCCTGATATTGCCCTTCCGTGATTTTCTTTGCCCCATCAGGTAGAGGATCGTAGCCTGCGACAATGCCGCCGTCGAGCGTGTAATAGATGCGTGTCATCTCTAAATCCCCTTAATCGTGCATCGCAAATATGTTGACGTTGGCAATATTTACCTGCCCGAAATTGCTGGCTTTCGATGCCAGAACCCTCACACGATAGGTTTTGGTTTTGTCGAAGCCTCGCCCAATCACGCGGTTATAAACGGCAGCTTTCTCATTATTGACCGAAGATGCCGCTGCCTGCGGCCCTGTGATAATCGTTGCGTTCGCGGCTACATCGAAAATGTCCATGTAAAGAACTGTATCGCCAAGCGTACCGCCGATATTGACGATGGAGCCTGCGCCGGTTGCTTCAATGTAAGTCGCTCCTGTGATTGTCACTTGAGCACATATTGTTGCACTGGTGCCGATGTCTGACGCTAGGGGTACATTAATCTGACTGTCGCGAGCACCCTTAGTCGTCAGGCGAAGGAAGCCTTCTGTCGGCGTCAGTACGGCCCATATGCCGTTAGGTTGTCGGATCAGATCAACGGTTCGCCCTGCAACCAATTCACCCGGAAACAGATCAGAACCATCAGCGTATCGAATCGCCACAGCAGCAGCGCCATTAACTGCGATAGTGGCCGCCCCGGTGTTGGTCGTAGCAACCAACACCCTGATTTTCATGCCCGTTGGCGTGGACTGAGGAACTGGATCGAGATTGACGACAAGTGCATTGGCGGAGCCTGTCGCTGCCGCATAGTTCCATTTACCGGATTGCACATCCAATGCAGGTTTCTCAATGTAAGAACCGCCCACGCGCTCGAAGATTCGACCGTCCGGCAAACTAATACCGTGACCATTCTTAGCCGAAAATATACGCCACTCACTGCCCATCCATACCGCTATCGACTGCGACTTTCCTGCCCAGACTCCTGTCGCGCCCGTTGGTATAACGTAGGAATCACCAAACGCCGGGGTTGTGGGAGGCGCAGTGATAGTCATGGAAATAACCGGCTGCCAAAACGAACCAATAGCAGTCTGAGCAGCGATAAACGCCTGCATTGCTCGTGAAAACTTTGCTTCGAAGCTATCGACATCACCATCATCCAGCACGTCTTCGTTCGAGTTTTTACCGGTAAACAAGCCAATCATTGCGGCAACAAAAGACGCCTGACGCCACACCTTATTCAGCTGCTTCGATTGAGCAACGCCTGTCGAGAAGCCATTAATCAGAGAAACAAACGCCTCATATTCGGCTTGCGTCATAACATTGGCTGAACTTCCGCCAGCGAATAATTTTAGATCATTTTTTGCCATTTCGACCTCAATAAAAAGCCCGCCGAAGCGGGTTGAAACGATGAATTTTACGCGCTGAGCTAGATTGGCGGTTTGCCCCAAGAGCCTTGATCAAACCCATCAATGAGATTGCTTTGAACGTCAAATCCGAACATTGCGGTTTCGTCCTCCGAAACAACAAGATAGTTGACCCGAACGCCGGACGGCTTGAGTGGTATGTAGCCACCGGAAAGAAGTGCGAGTGTCAATCGGCGTTTAAACGGGACCCCTTATCGGCGTCCAAAAAGTACCCCTCCTTTAGGTTGCAAGGTTTAGCGTGCGCGGGCCCGTAACTTTAAAT